>CAYINU010000029.1:2459-8356 GCA_964364855.1 uncultured Candidatus Marinamargulisbacteria bacterium
TTGCGCTATTACCTCACCCAGTACGTGGGTAGGCCAACGCCCTTGTATTTTGCGGAAAACGCGTCACGCCAGCTGGGCATTCGGCTCTATCTTAAACGTGAAGACCTCAACCATACCGGTGCCCACAAAATCAATAACACCATCGGACAGGCCTTGCTGGCCAAACGCATGGGCAAAAAACGCATTATCGCAGAGACTGGTGCGGGTCAGCATGGCGTGGCTACCGCAACAGTTTGCGCCTTACTGGGCTTGGAATGCGTGGTGTATATGGGGGCAAAAGACATGCAACGCCAGTCCCTCAATGTCTACCGCATGGAATTGCTCGGCGCGACGGTATCAGCTGTTCATTCCGGATCGGCCACCCTCAAAGAGGCCACTTCCGAAGCCATTCGCGACTGGATGCGTTCCGTGGAAGGCACGCATTACATTATCGGGTCTGTCGTGGGACCCCATCCATATCCCACCATTGTGAGGTATTTTCAGTCTGTTATCGGGCGGGAATCCCGCCAGCAAATCCGTAAGGCCGAGGGACGGATGCCGGATGCTGTTGTGGCCTGCATTGGCGGCGGATCCAACGCCATGGGTATCTTTTCCGGCTTTGTAAGTGACAAAGCTGTCAAACTGATCGGCGTAGAGGCCGGAGGTGAAGGTCCGCGCTCAGGCCGCCATTCGGCAACCTTGTCTTTCGGGACACCGGGGGTGCTGCATGGGGCGTTGTCACTGGTCTTGCAGTCCAAAACGGGTCAAATTTTGGAAGCCCATTCGATTTCGGCCGGACTGGATTATCCGGGAGTGGGGCCTGAACTGGCCCATTTAAAAGCCTCCGGACGTTTGGAAACGGCCTATGCGGTTGACACAGAAGCGGTTTCTGGATGCAGGTGGCTGGCGAGGTGCGAAGGCATTATCGCTGCACTGGAATCCAGTCACGCGTTAGGATATTTAAAAAAAGCCAAATTCAAAAAAGGATCGCTGGTGATTTTGTGCCTATCCGGCCGAGGCGACAAAGATATGGAGACTTTACGAAGTTATGACACTTAGCATGGCCTTTGCGCACACTAAAGCCCTGATCCCATACATCACTTTCGGTGACCCGTCTGTTGGGGATACGCTTCGCATTGCCGACACGTGTTTTGAATCCGGGGCTGATATCTTGGAGATAGGTATCCCCTTTTCGGATCCGCTGGCCGACGGACCCGTCATCCAAGCGTCCCATCAGAGAGCGCTGGCATCTGGGGAGGACGTGTCTTTATCAGCGGCCTTGGATGCTGTGTTTCAACTTAAAAAAAAGTGGAAAAAGCCCATCGTATTGATGGCTGCCACCAACTTGGTCCTGCATGGGGGTATCGAGGCTTTTTTCAAACAGGCAAAAAAAGCAGGGCTAGACGGCATTATTATGCCGGACCTGTCCATTTATGATGCCGATCCATATCGGGTTGCCTCTCGGCGGTGCGGGGTTCCTATTGTGTTTTTGATTTCTCCGCTATGCACGCCATCACGGTTGAAAAAAATCGTTTCCGCTGCGGAAGGGTTTATTTATGTCATTTCGTCGACCGGCACAACAGGCACACGAAAGGCGTTTTCTCATGACCTATCCGCGCTCATTCGTCGCATCAAAGCCATCCGGTCCATACCGGTGGCGGTGGGGTTTGGGATTGGCAGTCGCGACCACGTGAACGCCGTTTTCAGGGACGCCGACGGGGCCATTGTCGGCAGTTTTATCGTTGATTTGTTGCATCAGAACCCGGGCAAGGCTGGGCTGAAAAAACTGTCGGACACCCTCCGCGACTGGAAGAAAGCCTAGGGCATGTCCTCATTTGCATCTGCGGCGTTAAGAGTCAGTCAAAAAAATCCTCATTTACGGCAAGTAAACTCTGGTTTTTTTGCTGCCACTTGCCTTGCATCTATCAAATGGGGACACGCCCTAGTTCATCGAGACCGCCGACACGACAGGCAAAATCTGCCGCTCGCGGCCTAGTTTATGTAAAAATGCGGTGCGAAAATATAAAATACCGTTCAGGGTATACGTATCTTGATTACTGACCGGGAACACAGGACCCGAACCATTTGGATTGAAATCTTGATTCATCTGTTCCACCCCTTTTTGGCAATTTATGATCTTGAATCGTAAGAGGAAACGAATTTCTTGCGCGCATGGCGCATATCGTCAAAAAATAGGGATTGAAAACTATTTTTTACATGACTATAGTAAATAGGATGCGATTTTTTTTCGTATGTGTTGTGGTATTGCTGGGGTTATGCGCCTCTCTTGTGGCAGTCGGGGAACCGACTCTGACCCTACATGGCAGGGGCAGGTACGACGTTTTTCCCCATGCGGCCTATTTTTTAGATCCATCCACGCACATCACGATCGATCAGATTCTGTCGAGTCCGAATCTCTGGAATCGTTTTCGTCCCGCGACATCGCCCGTTTTGAGTTTTCCCATTCAAAAAGACGCGGTCTGGGTGAAACTGATTTTAAAAAATCCGACGGTTAAATCACAAACCTATTTTTTGCAATCTGATCAATACCTCATTGACCACCAAGATGTGTTCGTCGTGTCGGGAAACAAGCTCCTATATGTCTTTAATCAGGGATTGGATTCTCCGTTTATAGCGAGGGCCATTCCGCTCAATGCCTCGTATGTGCCATTGGATGTGCCGGCCACTGGTGAGCGTACGGTATACCTCCGTGCTCAGGCCGACCATGCGATTCATCTCAATCTGAGTCTGCTGAACACTCAGGCTTTATTTATCCATTTGCATTGGCGGCAATTTTATTTTGGCCTCTACTTCGGCATTGTGCTAGTCACCATTATTTTCAACGCGATTATGTTTATCTTTACCCGCATCCGCACCTTCTTGCTGTACGTGGCTTACGTGATTTATCTGGGCATGTTCCAGTTGTCCTATTTTGGCTATTCGTCGGCATTGTTTTGGTCGGATTGGACTTGGGGAGCGGATCGGCTGCCCACACTGCTTATCCCGGTCTTTACGGTGTTTGTGCTGCTTTTGACTCAGGATTACCTACAAACGGGGGTGAACTTCCCGCGGACCCATCGGGTTCTGACAGGCCTTATTTTGGCTAATTTGGCAGGATTGGCGATCGGGTCCTTTATCGATCAACAGACCTATATCTATCTCACTATTATTCTGGGTGTTTTTAATATTGTGGTCACTCTGGCCGTGCTGATCCGTGCGGCGCTGCGGCGCCTTCCGTATTCCCTGACCTATTTGTTGGCCTGGTCCTGTCTGATTATTTCAGGATTTGTGTTGATGCTACTGTCCTTTGCCTTGGTGCCGTTTAACGTCGTGACCCAAAACATTTTGTTAATTGGATCGGCTTTAGAAATGATTTTGGTTTCCATCAGTTTGGCCAATCGCTTTAGTACGCTCAGCCGCGAAAAGGACGAGGCCCAAAAAAAGGCGATCGAAAACTATCAATTGGCACTGACCAGTCTGCGAAAAGCCGATCAAATCAAGGACGAAATACTGGCCAATGTCAGTCATGAATTGCGCACGCCACTCAATGGTATTCTAGGGATTGTGGAGCATTTGCTGCGGGATGTGGGGACAATGCCGGAAAAGACCCGGCGACAGATGGAAATTGTCATGGAATGTGCACGCAACCTCAGCGAAATGGTTACAACCATGCTCACCATGGCGAAGTTTCAATCCGGCACCCAGCGATTTCAAATTGAACCGTTTTCTATATTGCCTTTGATCAACCGTGAACGCCATTTGGCTGAGGGGTTGCTTAAAGGCCGTCCTATTCGCCTTCAAGTCCAATTGGATGAGGATCTCCCGATGGTTTGGGGGGATGCCCAGAAAATTGAACAGGTGTTTAATAATCTGATCGGGAACGCATGCAAATTCACGGTGGAAGGAGAGATCCGCATCTCGGCCAAACGACTAACGCCAACCCATGCCCAGGCCTACCACATTTCCCCCGCAGATCCGGCGATGGACTATGTCCTGATCGGCATCGAAGATACGGGTGTGGGGATTCCTCCGGACCGGCTCAAATGGATTTTTGAGCGCTTTAATCAGCTGGATTCGTCGCCGTCGCGGCGTTATGAGGGGTCTGGACTGGGGCTTTCCATTGCGAAGCTCATCGTGGAGAGTCATTGGGGCGCCATCGGCGTCCAAAGCACTCCTGGAAAAGGGTCCGTTTTTTACTTCATCATTCCTACTCAGTCTTTCCACCCGCGGCAAATGCAATCGTGGAAGGAGCCGGGCGATATTCGGCCGGATGAAATTGTAGAGGAGTCATCTAGCCTAGAGCCCGTTCATCTCTTTTCTCCCGACATTGTAGGTCACAATGAGCGGATTTTGGTGGTGGATGATTCGGAAATCAACAGGGAAGTTGTTGGACAGGCGTTGCGAAAAAACGGCTACCAGGTCGTCGAAGCCGCGTCAGGAAAAGAGGCCTTGGAAAAGATCAAAAGCGAGACGCCCGTGCTGATTGTATTGGATCTGATGATGCCGGAGATGAGCGGATACGACGTCACCAAGCTCCTCAAAGAAGACGAGGCGTATGCTGCCTACAAAACCATTCCCATTATGATGCTCACGGCCAAAACAAGTTTGGAAGATAAAATTTACGGGTTACAGCTGGGGGCGGATGATTACCTCGGAAAACCGTTTTCCATTCAAGAATTTCTGGCTCGTGTTCATGTGCTGTTGCGTCTTAACTCCCTGCAAAATGACCTATACCGATGGAACCGGGAACTGAGTCGGCAAGTCGAAGAACGCACCAAAGAAACCCGCTCATTGCAGCAACGTGTAACCGAAATTGAAAAAATCATCAGCATCACCCAGTTCGCCATAACCGTAAACCACCAGCTCAATTCGCCCTTGATGTCCGTTCTGATTTCTGCGCAACAGCTGGCCAAAATGCCGCTGGAACCCGGACAGCGTAAATATGTGGATCTTATTTTGCAGGCCGCCCAGACCATGCGCGAAGTCATTCGCAATCTCCGTGAAGTGACCAAACCCCTAGAAGATGAGTATGTCTTTGGCGTTAAAATGGTTCGCCTTGACGAGGGCGGTCATTAGCCGGTACTGTGTGTAACGACAGTATTTTGCACCTGGTTTTAGAGATAGGTGTGTTGTGAGTTTGGAGGGAATGTTATGGCGGTTCGATTACGCCTGAAACGATTGGGAAGTAAAAAACGTCCGGTATACCGGCTGGTTGCTGCAGAAGGCCGCAATCCCCGCAATGGAAAAACAGTAGATGAGTTTGGCTTTTACAACCCGGGTGTTGAGCCTGCGGTCTTTGACTTTGATCGCGAACGTGCCCAGCATTGGTTGAAGGTGGGCGCACAGCCCTCCGAAACGGTTCAGCGGCTTTTTGCAGCCAATGGCCTGTCAGAGAAAGTGACACGCACATCAAAAGAGCCTGGCGTCTCTCGCAAGGAAAAAAAGGCTCGCGCCGCAGGTTAATCCACAAGGCAGGGTGAATCCATGAAGCAGCTTGTAGAATGGATCGTAAGGGCGCTTGTCGATCATCCCGAACACGTCAATGTGGCGGAAACGACCGGAGAGAACATCATTATCTTGGAGATCAGTGTAGCGCCTGATGATGTGGGGAAGGTTATCGGAAAAGAAGGTCGTATTGCCAACGCAATACGGACTGTGGTGAAGGCTGCTGCAGCCAAACATGACAAAAAAGTCACCGTTGAAATTTTAACGCAAAAAGCAACCCAGGGGTAAAAAATCGTGTCAGAAAAAGAAAAACAAAGTGCGATCAATCTGAAACGTTCTGTCACCATCAAGGCGATTGTGACAGAGGATTTTAAAAAATATTTGGTATTTGAGGCTGAAGAAGGCATTCGCCTTGCCGAGCGCCAATTTTCCCAGATCGATACCAGTGCCAATGAATTACTCAACGCCATGAC
>CAYINU010000029.1:8366-19003 GCA_964364855.1 uncultured Candidatus Marinamargulisbacteria bacterium
ACCGATCTTGAACAACGCCGACATATTTCCAGTCAATTGGAAATCGAGCGGAAAAATTTCCAAAATGCCGTACGTTCTTTTGAGCAAAAGATCCAAGAAGCCAAAGCTTTGCAGGTAGGTACACAGTATGTGCAAGGGGCTGTAGAGGGGTTTGTTTCTGTCAAAGAAGGCGACAACTTGTATCAAAAATTGGGCGGTGTAGAACTCATCGTCAAGGACGGCATCGTGCAGAAGATAGGACGGATTCCACCGGATATTCGCTAGGGCTGTGCGTTTTTATCTGATCTCGCTGTTTCCCGCGCAATTATCCCAGTTTTTTAACAAAGGCATTTTTGGCCGCGCAGTAGAAAAAGGCCTCATTGAGGTCCATTTCATCCAGCTAAGGGATTTTGCACCGGGTCCCCATCATAAGGTGGATGACCAGCCATTTGGCGGTACCCGTGGCATGGTGCTCAAGCCTGACGTGCTGTATGACGCGATTACCGCAATTCCGGGGTACGATACGGCACGGATTTTATCGATGTGTCCCAAGGGACGTTCCTATACGCAAGCCATGGCTACTGTGCTGGCTCAGAGCACGGACGTCATTTTGATCTGTGGCTATTACGAAGGGATAGACGAGCGCATTTATCAGGCGTTGCCGATTGAAAAAATATCGATCGGAGAGTTTATATTGTCTTCTGGTGAATTACCGGCTCTGGCCATTGTGGAGTCTGTGGCGCGGTTAATTCCGGGCGTGATCCAAAAAACGGAGTCCCTGCAAGATGACACCTATCTATCCGGGTTGCTTGAGTTCCCCCAATATACCCAGCCCCGTGAATGGCGCGGGTTTAACGTGCCCTCCGTTCTAGTGAGTGGGCACCATGCGCGCATTTTGCAATGGCGCCGGGAGGCTGCGCTTAAAGAAACCTTATTTACAAAACCCGAACTTTTGATTAACTTTGAACCAAGTGAAGGCGACCAGATCGTTCTGGAATCGCTTTTGAAGGAGGAACCTGATGGCGAACAAGGTCATTGAAGAATTTGAAAAAGCACAGATGAAGGCCGATGTTCCTCAGCTGGCAGTTGGCGATTCCGTAGTCGTTTCTGTTTTCATTATTGAGGGCAAAAAGAAGCGCATTCAAAAATTTGAAGGATTGGTTACCAAAATCCAAAATACACGGTCTCGTACCCGCGCTACGGTTCGCCGCATGGTGGATGGAGTAGGCGTAGAGAAATCCTTTTTAATTCATTCTCCGCTGGTCGAGAAGATCCAGATCTCACAACGTGGCCAGGTCCGCCGCGCGAAACTCTACTATCTGCGCAAACGCGTCGGTATCAAAGCAACTCGGGTCAAATCAGCCTAAGTATTGTGATCGATGGTCACAGTTGGGATTGTTGGGGCCACAGGGTATACCGGGATTGAGCTTTTAAAGCTTTTACGGCACCACCCTGAGGTTAAAATCACCTATATTGGGTCCCGTCAAAACGGGGGCATCCCCTACGGAACGCTATTCCCGGGTATCGATATCTCGCAGCCGCTACAGCCATTTGAACCGGCTCACCTGCCGAATGTCGATGTCCTTTTTTTGGCCTTGCCGCATGGGCAGGCACACCCTTTGTGGCCTCAGTTACGGGCCTTCAAAGGTCGCATTATCGACCTGTCGGCCGATTTCCGGCTGAGGGATCCCGTCGTGTACGAAGCGGTATACAAAGAGCCGCATCAAGCTCCTGAAGGTATTCCGCAGTTTGCCTATGGGTTGCCCGAAATCACCCGTGATACGCTTGCTGATACTCGTCATGTTGCCAATCCGGGCTGTTATGCCACATGTATCCTCCTGGGTTTGTATCCCCTTGCGGGGTTGGTCCCGAATGCCCATATCGTAGTCGATGCCAAGTCCGGTATTTCCGGTGCCGGCCGCGCTGCCAAGGTCGAAAATTTATTAGCCGAGGCAACCGAGCAAGTGACGGCCTATGCGACTTTTCGTCACCGCCATGCGGCAGAGATCAGGCAGCTGTTGGGACGCGACTTTTCCTTTTCTCCCCATGTCGTGCCGATGAGCCGGGGGATGATGGCCGATATCTACGTGACCGGTGTTTCCCGCCCAGATTATGATCAAATCGTATCGGTTTATACGCAGCAGTATGCCCACGAGCCCTTCGTGACGGTATTGCCGGGCTGGGATCGCCCCTCGACGCGGGACGTAACGGGAACCAACCGCTGTTTTGTGTCCTTAACATATGATGATTCCAACCAAACCGTGGGTATTGTCAGTGTGATCGATAACCTGATTAAAGGTGCCTCGGGTCAGGCCATTCAAAATATGAATATCATGCTGGGCTTACCTGAGACGACAGGCCTGATGCTAGAGGCGCGCTATGTCTAAGCTGGACTGGCCGGATTTAGAAGGGGTGTATGCGGGTGCGATTGCGTCCGGGATCCGGCCCGACAGATTAGACCTCGGATTTTTGTATGTCACCGGCGCCACTGCGGCTGCAGCGGTATTTACGACAAACCATTTTGCGGCATCCAGCATCGCCCATTCGCGGGACTGCCTCAAAAAAGGTGTGGTCAAGGCCATCGTGGTGAATTCCGGAAATGCTAACGCCGTTACCGGTTCCCAAGGCGAGGCTGATACCCGTCTTATGGCTGACATCGCCGCCAAAAAATTGGGTCTTGAAACGTCCCAAGTGATGGTGGCCTCGACAGGGATCATTGGGGTTCCAATGCCCATGGACAAGGTGTCGGCGGGTCTGGAGGCCTTGTTGGCCGACCCCAAACAGCGCCGGTTCGATACATTATCCACCGCTATCCTCACTACAGATTTGGTAGAAAAAACAGTCTATGTGACGGCGACCATCGCTGCCCGAAATGTCGTTGTTGCTGGTGTGGCAAAAGGGTCCGGCATGATTGCGCCCCATATGGCGACGATGCTAGCGTTTTTGGTGACCAATGCCGACCTGACCCAGTCCGATCTACAGGAAGCCCTATCATCAGCCGTGAAACAGTCTTTTAACCGGGTGTCCGTGGATACTGACACCTCGACCAACGATATGGTGACGGTATTAGCCAATGGAGTCGTCAAACTAGAGACTCAGGATGATCTTGGCCAGTTTTGTTCTCTGCTGAATCAGGCCTGTCAAAGCCTGGCTAAACAAATTGCCAGGGATGGGGAAGGGGCCACCCGTCTGGTGGAGGTCTCGGTCAGGGGGGCAGCATCCAACTTGGACGCCGATCAGGTGTCTCGTCAGATCGTCGACTCGCCTCTGGTCAAAACGGCGTTGTATGGCGCGGATCCAAATTGGGGCCGCCTTTTGATGGCCATCGGCAAAAATCCCGATATCAAAATGGACACCCAAAAGGTAGATATTAGCGTAGGTGCTGTGCCCCTGCTAAAATCCGGGCTTCCGCTTCCGTTTGACCGAGAGGCCGTGATTTTGGAACTTAAATCCGATCCTGTTGTGATTCGGGTAAACTTGAATATAGGCACCGGTGAGGGCATGGCTTGGGGCTGCGATTTGACCGAAGGCTATATTCGTATCAATACAAAGTACAATTAAGGACATCTCCATGTATTCCGAACACATCATTCGTGCCAAAATTCTTCTCGAGGCCTTGCCTTACATCAAGAAGTTTTTCGGCAAAACGATTTTGATCAAGTTCGGCGGCTCCCTGATGGACCACGAAGACGGAAAACGCTCCTTTGCCACGGACGTTGTATTGCTTAAATATATTGGGATGAATCCCGTTGTAGTTCATGGTGGTGGCAAGGAAATTTCCAAATGGATGGACAAGCTAGGCAAACAAGCCGTCTTTATCGATGGTCTGCGTTACACCGATGACGAAACGATGGAGATTACGGAAATGGTGCTGACCGGCAAGATCAATAGTGAACTGGTCTCGCTGATTAACCAAAACGGTGGGAAGGCGATTGGCCTATCCGGAAAAGACTCCGATATATTCGTGGGCAAGCGGATCCGCTCTAAAGACGATCAGGACTTGGGCGCTGTTGGGGTCGTAGAGTCGGTGGATGCGTCGCTCATCGAGACACTTTGCCAAAAGGGCTATATTCCGGTCATTTCCTCTGTTGGTAATGACAAAGAAGGCGATCGTCTCAATATGAATGCCGACCATGTCGCGGCGCAGATTGCCAAGGCCCTTAAGGCCGAAAAATTGATTTTCATGACCGATGTTCAGGGTATTCGGTTGGATGGGGTTTATCAAAGCGTCATGACCTTGCCTCAAGCATTGACTGCCCAGCAGCATCCTGATGTCAAAGGCGGCATGTTGCCTAAACTCCAGGAAATGATTAATGCCGTCAAGGGTGGCGTGAGCAGCGTGCATATTATCGACGGCAATATTGAGCATGCCGTATTATTAGAGCTTTTCACCAATGTCGGTATCGGTACCATGATTACGGGGACCGAAAATGCGTGATTTTCTGGGGCTGTCTGTCTTAACACCAGCCACCTTCAATGCGTTGCTGGATCGTGCTGATGCCTTAAAAAGGCACACGACCCACGAGCTGCCGGGACGTATCCTAGCGATGATTTTTGAAAAACCCAGTATGCGGACACGATTGTCTTTTGAAGTCGCCATGATTCAGCTCGGCGGGACGGCGCTGGATGTATTGCCC
Organism: uncultured Candidatus Marinamargulisbacteria bacterium; assembly: GCA_964364855.1. Classification (GTDB taxonomy): domain Bacteria; phylum Margulisbacteria; class Marinamargulisbacteria; order CAYINU01; family CAYINU01; genus CAYINU01. The sequence goes on from CAYINU010000029.1 coordinate 12,983, forward strand.
ACGCCGGAACGGATGGACAAGCGTGAATCCATTCCCGATATGGCCCGAGTGTTGTCGCGCTACGCCGACGCCGTGGTAATCCGCTGCTTTTCCCAGGACGATATCGAAGCCTTTGCCGCCGCGTCGCAGGTGCCTGTGATTAACGGATTGTCGAATATGTTTCACCCCTGTCAGGCCATGGCTGACATGATGACGATTCGCGAGAAATTTGAAACCTTGGCCGGACTGAAGTTGTCTTACTTGGGTGATGTGAATAACGTGAGCCGGTCATTGGCCGAAGCCACGGCTCTGGCTGGCATGAAGATGGCCATTGCCTGTCCATCTGCCTATATGGGCGATATCCGGCGCTATGACCATGTCCAGGTATTTACCGACCCGGCCCAGGCCGTCAAAGATGCTGATGTGGTCTATACCGATGTGTGGACCTCCATGGGACAGGAGGAGGAAAGCCAATCGCGCCGAAAAGCGTTTGCTCCCTTCACCGTGACACCGACAATCATGGCGGCCGCCAAGTCCGGCGCCATTTTTATGCATTGCCTGCCTGCTCACCGGGGTGAGGAAGTGGATGACGCTGTCATCGAGAATCCTCAGTCCGTGGTGTTTGACCAGGCCGAAAACCGCCTGCACATTCAAAAAGCAATCCTGGTGTGGTTGTTGGGAGGAAAATCGTGAGTGCTCGCCAAAAAGTCGTGTTGGCCTATTCGGGGGGATTGGATACCTCGATCATGATTGTGTGGCTGATTGAAAATTACAATTGTGATGTGGTGGCGATGTGCGCGGATTTGGGTCAAGGCGAAGAGCTGGACGGATTGCGGGAAAAGGCCATCAATAGCGGGGCCTCCGAAGTCTTTATCGAGGATCTGCGCGACGAATTTATTCGGGACTATATTTACCCTACTTTACAAGCGGGTGCCATTTACGAACGCAGATATTTGCTGGGAACCAGTTTTGCCCGGCCTCTGATTGCCAGGCGCCAGATCGAAATCGCCCACAAAGTCGGGGCAACCATGGTGGCACATGGGGCCACGGGAAAGGGCAACGACCAAGTACGCTTTGAGCTTACCTATATGGCATTGGACCCTTCACTGACGGTCATCGCTCCTTGGAAAGACCCCAAATGGACCATGCATTCCCGCGAAGAATGCGTGGCCTATGCCCAGTCCCGAGGGATACCCATCGCCAAGAAAAACCGACTGTATTCCGAAGACCGTAACATTTGGCATATCAGCCACGAAGGGTTGGAACTGGAGGACCCCGCGAATGCGCCGGAAGATGCCGTATTTTCGTTGTCTGTGCCCGTCGAAAAAGCGCCGGATGCGGCGGCTTATGTGGAAATCGGTTTCCAAAAAGGTATTCCGGTATCGGTGAATGGGGAAACCCAATCGCCTTTGGAATTGCTGACTTTCTTAAACACGCTCGGCGGCGCCCATGCCATCGGTCAAATCGACATGGTGGAAAACCGGCTAGTGGGTATCAAATCCCGTGGGGTATATGAAACACCCGGGGGCACCCTTTTGTATGCGGCCCACCGCGAGCTGGAGGCCCTGGTTTTGGATCGCGACACGATGCATCTTAAGCATCAATTGGCAGGCCAATATGCAGACCTGGTCTATGACGGCAAATGGTTCACGCCCGTTAGGGAAGCGTTGGATGCCTTCGTGAAGGTGACTCAGCAATCTGTCACGGGTCGGGTGCGGATGAAGCTATACAAAGGCAATGTTATTCCGGCCGGTTCCTGGGCGGATGAGTCACTGTATTTAACGGACCTCGCGTCCTTTTCCGATACGGCTTTGTATGACCAAAAGGACGCCAGTGGCTTCATCCGGTTGTTCGGCCTGCCGATGAAGGTGCGTGGCTTGGTACAAAGGCGGGGAACTCATGGCTAAATTGTGGGGTGGACGTTTCGCAGAAGAGCTGGATGCCGACGCGGTGCAATTGTCGTATTCGTTGCGGTATGACCGCTGCCTGTTTCCCTATGATATCCGGACCAATCGTGCCTATGCAAAAGGCTTGATGCAGGTCGGTATCTTGTCGGCGGATGAATTCCGGCGGATAGATGCGGCATTGGCCGCGCTAGCCCAGCGATACGACGATGGAGACAAGACCCTATTTTCTGGACCAGATGAAGATGTGCATAGCGTGGTGGAACGACTGGTCACCGAAGCGTTAGGGAATATCGGCAAAAAAATGCACACGGGGAAATCTCGAAACGATCAAGTGGCCACCGATGTGCGCTTGTTTGTAAAAGACCACGTCCAGCGCATCGAAGTTGATATTTCACAGCTACAATATGTGTTGTATCGTCAGGCCGTTGACTACGAAACCGTGATTTTTCCGGGATTTACCCATTTCCAGCCCGCCCAACCGGTATTGCTGGCCCACCATTTTTTGGCCTATTTTGAAAAATTTGAACGTGATCGGGTACGTATGGGGGCGGTGCTGCGGGCTGCGGATGTGTGTCCATTGGGTTCAGGAGCGTTGGCGGGAAATAGCTTTGGCATAGACCGGCACAGTTTGGCAACCGAACTTGGGTTTGCCAGCATCACCAATAACAGCATGGATGCCGTCTCAGACCGAGATTTTATCTTGGACTTTTTAAGTGCGGCCTCAGTACTGATGGCTCATTTGAGTGGCTTTTGCGAGGAGATCGTGCTGTGGACATCTCCGGTGGTTGGCATCGCATCCTTGGGAGATGCATTCACTACGGGCAGCTCGTTGATGCCCCAAAAGAAAAACTCCGATATGGCGGAACTCATTCGTGGGAAGTCGGGTCGGGTCACCGGGCATTTGGTGGGGTTACTCCAGGTGATTAAAGGCCTGCCGCTAACCTACAATCGCGACCTGCAAGAAGACAAAGAGCCGCTATTGGATACCGTTTCCACTGTGTCCGCGTCATTGCGCACCTTCCGCAAGATGCTGACCACCCTGCGCTTTGATGAGCAAGCCATTGCGAAAATGATCAAAAAAGGCTATATGAATGCGACGGACTTCGCTGACTATTTGGTTCGAAAAGGGGTTCCTTTTCGCGAGGCGCACGAGTTGACCGGCAATGTGGTCCGTTATGCGATTTCTGCGGGCAAGGGACTGGAGGATCTGACATTGTCAGACTTTCAGCGCTTTTCTTCCCGGATAGAAGCAGATGTTTTCGAGGCGCTGACGATGGAATCGGTGATTCGCGCGAAAGCAGTCTGGGGCGGTACCGCATTTTCCGAAGTTCAAAAGCAGTTGTCATATATAAAGGAGCACCATCCATGGGTGAACGAACACTAGTCTTTATCAAACCAGATGGCATTCAACGCAGCTTGGTCGGTACTGTCATTTCGCGTTTTGAAGCCCGCACGCTACGGTTGGTTGCTGCGCAGATGATGAACTTGTCCGATGACTTGATCGATCGACACTACGCCGAGCACGTCAGCAAGCCGTTTTATCCGTCTTTGAAAGACTACATGAAATCCGGTCCTGTGTTGGTGATGGTCTGGGAAGGCGAAAACGTTGTGTCAGTGGTCCGTAAGATGGTGGGTGCCACAAACCCCGCAACTGCTGAGCCCGGTACCATTCGCGGCGACTTCGCTTTGACGACATCATCTAATATCGTGCATGCGTCGGATAGCCCCGAAAGTGCGATGCGCGAGATTGCGAACTTTTTCCCTCAATAACCGATTGAATCCGGGGAAGGCCAAGGGCCATGACTATTCCTCTCGCAACAGCCACAGCCGGAAATTGCGGCGGTTAATTTTGACGACGCTATCCAGAATAAGCCCCACCGCCAGTAGCATAACGGCGATGATGATTACGCCGGAGGCCAAAATGGCAGAGGGGATTTTGGTGATGTAACGGGTCGCCAAAAATTCGCTAATCACGGGAAATCCGATGGCCAAACCCGTCAGAAACGCAATGAGCGACAGTGCGGAAAAGAACAACAAGGGCCGATAGTCTTTAAAAATGCTCATGATCGTTCGGAGCACTAAGATGCCGTCGGAAATAGTGCGCAATTTGGATTCGCTGCCCAGTGGCCTGTCCCGGTATTGCACGGGGATCGACACGATGCGAAAGTCTTGATCGAGCGCATGCAAGGTCATTTCGGTCTCGATCTCAAACCCTCGGGAAGTCGACGGAAAGCTTTTGACAAATTTGCGATTAAATACACGATAGCCAGTCAAAATGTCTTGCAATTGCGCTTCAAAAAGGAAATTGATCAGCCACTTCACCAGAGCGTTTCCAAACTGGTGAAATCGCCTTGCGTTGGTACCCTGGTATTGACCTTCGGAAATGCGGTCGCCGATGACCATGTCTGCTACACCCTCTGTGACTGGCTTTAATAAATCTGCCAAATCCGCTGCGTGGTAGGTGGCATCTCCGTCCACGAGGACGTAGATGTCGGCTTGGATGTCCTGGAAGGCACGCGACACGGCGTAGCCTTTGCCTGGCCGGGTTTCATACAACACCTCTCCCGTGCATCCCAGGCGAATGAAAGTTTCTTTGGCCAGAGTCCCCGTTCCATCAGTTGATCGGTTATCGATGACAAAGAGTGCGGCGTCAGGAAGTGCCCGGTGAAAAGTTTCCACAACGCCTGCAATGGTCAAGCTCTCATTGTAAGCGGGAATAATGATTGCTATTGCGTGGCGATTCACAGCAGGCCTTGAATCAATAGCCGAACGTCATTTAGAAAACTGACCCGAAAACTAAAATAGGTTAGGGCAGTGAAAAAAAAGAGATAAACGGCCACCATAGGTGCAACGGTGCGTAATGGGTGGCTTAAAAAGGCCTTCCACTGCCACACCGCCCAAAAGGCGGTAGCCAGCAAGCCCAGCACAAATGCAAAGGTGCACAGGCTAAAATAAACGGCGCTGCGGGCCTGAGCAGAAAACTGAAACACTTGAATCAACAACAAGATGATGGTCAGAACCCCGGAAATGCCGAACATCCAATTGAGGCGTTTTCGGTATTTTTCTATTGCCAGATCCACCAGATACCAATGGGCGGCAAAAAACAGCATCATACCGGGGAAGACATAGGCAATATATCGGGCCAGTTTCGTATGACCTGAAAAGGAAAAGAAGATCAAGCAAGGCAAAAAAGTGGCAATCAGTGCCTGAACGCCGCGGTGCTGGGCAATCCATTTCCAAAGTCGTTTTTGAAATAGGCTGGTCAAAACCAAAAACAAATACGGTAGGGTGCCAACCAATGCGTAAACCAAAAAGCCATAATAATCACGATGAATAGGATCACCGGGATTGTCGGTGATAAACCGACCTAAATTGTCCCTAAAAAATGTTTGAACAAAGGCCTCGCCAAACACATGGGACTGAACCCACAGCCAAGGCAAGTTTACGGCAGCTCCCGCGACCAAAATCAGAACGCCGTCTCTCAGGATGCGGTGGAAGGGCTTGCGGTAAATGATCCCCACAATGATCATAAAGAGCCCAGATAGCCCCAAACCGATAGAAAATCGGCACAGCGAGGCCAAAGCCGTTGCGCCCAGAGCAAGCCCCAAGTTCCGGTAATGACCCTCGGTGGTATAGACGTAGTAGAAATAGCAAAAGGCAAAGAAAAACGTGGTGGCAGGCCAGTCGTACATCGGTGTTCGAGTAAAATAGACTGCGGCAAGGCTGGTCATAAAAACAACTGCTGCAAACTGCGACAACCCTGCATTTCGCCACAGCTTTTGAGCGAAGGCATAAACGGTAGCAACAGTGAGAACGCCGCACAAGATAGTAAAGAGGGCATAGGCATAAAAGGAATGTGGGGAAAAGGTGCCAAACACACTGCCTGTCCATGCCAATAAAGGCCCGTGGGCTTGGTCTGATGGGGCAGACAGGAAATTATGGTGAAGGCGGATTTCCGTCGCCCACGGAACCCAGTGCGCAATATCACCGTCAGTAAGCGGGAAATAGAAAAAAGGCCAAGAAAACAGCAAAAAAGCCACCAGCAAAATACCGGTTAACGGATGCCGTAGCCAATCAAATTTCGGTTTCAGTTCAGACCTCCTCGTTAGTGATGGGTCGGACTAGACTGAGGCTT
>CAYINU010000030.1:0-18577 GCA_964364855.1 uncultured Candidatus Marinamargulisbacteria bacterium
AAAATCGATCAGGCGCGTGGTGTTGGGCAACAGTTTGAACAGTTGATTCGGGGGGTAGCCGCCCAAACCCGCAGCCGTGTGGTGGTGTTGGTGGATGAATATGACGCGCCCATCATTCGCCACATCACCGATGTAAAAAAAGCCGCCGACAATCGGGAGGTGTTGCGCGAATTTTACACCACCCTCAAAGCCGAAGATGCTCACATGCGCTTTGTATTGTTAACGGGAGTGAGCAAGTTTTCGAAAGTGTCCGTGTTTTCGGGCCTAAACAACTTGCAAGACCTGACGATGGATGCGCGATATGCCACCTTTTTGGGGTATACGCAGGAAGAGCTGGAATTTTATTTCAAAGACCACATTCAAGCCCTGGCCAAAGCCGAACAATTGAACCTGGCCGAAACGCTTGAGAAGATCAAACACTGGTATAACGGATATCGGTTCTCGAAGACGAACGAGAAAGTATACAACCCGTTTTCTACATTGTTACTATTTGAGCAAAAAGATTTTAAAGCCCACTGGTTTGAGACGGGCACGCCGACGTTTCTGGTGGAGCTCCTTAAACAAAAAACCTTTGCCATCTCTGAAGTAGAAGCCTTAACCCTCACCGAACCAGATTTCTCAACCTATGAAATCGAAAACCTCAACCCCTTGGCTCTTCTCGTTCAAACGGGGTATTTGACCATTCAAAACTATGATAAAACTCGGGGAACTTATCAGTTGGGGTATCCCAACTACGAAGTCGAGAATAATCTTTTGGTCAGTTTGGTAAAAGGGTTTTCGGAAAGCCATGAGGTGACTGAAGGCAGCCTATGGACATTAATTGATGCGTTGGGTGCTTCTGATTTGGATTTATTCTTTGACACGCTCAAGACCTTTTTTGCCCAAATTCCTTACACCATCCAGCTTAAAAATGAGCGGTATTACCAAACCATTTTTTATCTCATCTTCACCCTGATCGGTTTACGCATTCATGCCGAGGTCACTACGAACAAAGGGCGAATCGATGCCCTGGTAGAAATCGAAAAAGAGATTTATCTTTTTGAATTTAAATTACAAGGTACTGCCGAAGAGGCCCTAGCCCAGATCCAAGAAAAAGGGTATGCCCAAAAATATCAAAGCCAAGCCAAGCCTTTGCACATCTTGGGTGTGAGTTTTGACCCTGTGGAACGCAATATCGATCGGTGGGTGGTAGGGTAAAACTAAAGTTTCGAAAATCGCCGTCGAACCGCCTGGCGCTTTTTGGCCATGCGTTCCAGCTGGAAAACCAGGCCCAGCACCTCGGCAATTAAGGGGTATAAGGTGGGCGGAATTTCGGCATCCAGATCCAACTTGACCAGCAAATTGGCCAACGCTTGATCTTCGTACAACGGCACGTTATTCGCCTCAGCAATACGGACAATTTCTTGGGCAACCAGACCTTTTCCCGTGGCCACAACCTTGGGAGCACGGTCTTTTTGGATGTCATATTTTAATGCAGCGGCGGCAAGTCGTTCGGTCTTTTCGCCGACATCGACATGGGTTTTGAGACGTTTTGGGGGCGCTTTGGCCATCGTCAGACTTCGGTACTGACCCGGACCATGGAATCCAGATGCAGGGTCGGCAACACCAATTGCTTAAAGTCAATTTTTTCCACTTTGGCTGTAAATCCAGTCAACTGGAAGGCCGCTTGCTCCAGCGCATCCATAAAGGCGCGGTTTTGACCCAATACGAGTTGTTGAACGTCTTCGTCTTCGGTCAAAAATTGGGCTGTCACTCGTTTTTCTTTGATATCCAGCAACACCGATATTTCGCCGAGCGACGGGGTTTCCAGCCGGATGATGACCCGCGTTTTTTCCGGGTCGACGGCGCCACGATTTCCCGGATCTTTTTTGATCAGCAAATCCACGTTTCCCGGGTTCATCGGATTGGCCACGGTCCAATACATATAGCTGTCCCGGTCACCCCGCGTGTGGATATCATCTTTGGATAGGATCGCCTGGGAGGTGAAATCCGCGAGTAGCCGGTCCAGATGAGAGGTTAATTTGTCCAGACGGTTGGTCACATCTTGACCGCCGGGCAGATCCAACCCCCCGGCATTTTTGTACTCATGACGAATCCCTTTTAAAAACTGGCCCATGGTGCGGACATCTTCAATTAATGCGGAGCGATGATCGGCCCAAGTAGGATTGTCACTGGTGGTCAAGCGGCGAAACTTTTTGAGCTCATCCGAGAATTGTTCTAGGACTTGCGACAATCCAGCAAACAGAGACGGATTTAACGCTGTCCGAAGTCCGGTTATATTGGCCTGGAAATCCGCCAGGGCCCGCTGCAAATTTTGAATTTGCTGATCCAGAATCGGACTCTTGGACACAAACTGATTCAAAGCCACCACGGAAGCCGACGAATCGGTCAGGCCTTTGGACAACGAAATCACGGCCGATTCCATCGACGCACGGGTCATATTGCCTTTTAAGAGCTTAAACAAGGTGCCGAAGTTGTCTTCAGACAACTCAACGCCGTACTGCATCATCAAAAGTGAGAGTTGTTTGTTATCATCATTAACGGGGATGCCCCACTTCACCAGAAAATCCACGACGTCCCGCATGGAGACGTTCCATGTGGAGGGGCCTTGAGGGATAGCCGGTTTGGGGGCGGTGGTGGTGGCCGGTTCAGCTAGGGCAGGCGCAGATGATGTCCGTTGTGTCTGAACATTGCGCCGGGAAGGCGCTACCTCCTCAGCAGGGGAACGCTGCTCCACCTTGGTCCAGATGGGACGACCCTGAGGAAGTAGATTGCCGCCGGATGTTTGAATCACTGACATAGCTGCCTCAATTGTATTACTTGCACGCTAAATTCATCGTAGCACTCGGCCTAAAACTTGTAACGTTATCGGTGCAAATTGAGCAAGGCTTGTATCTGATCGGTCAGGCGCCCCGCATCCCTGGGACCGGAAACCGGTGCCGCAACACATTTTGCCAACACGTCCGCCTGACCTTTTGTCCCGGTCAGCAGCTGTAGCACCCTTACCGCCAAGTCCTGTTCCAGGCGCAATAGTTGTGTGGTGTCTTGCCCGATTTGGGCACGTTTTTGAACTGCTTTGGACTGTTTTTCCGCTTTCAGATAGGCTGCCGCAATGGCGTCGGGATGGGCGGCCGTTATTTCTTCCATCCGGGCAAAGAAATAGATCCCGGCGTTGTTGATGATGTGATTGGTGATCGACATCGCGATAATGTCGATTTTTAAGAGGTGAAACGCAATGGCCGTTTTGTATTTGGATTGGAGGGCCGCCGGAAAATAATGGAGACAATAGGCTTCCAGCTCGGGGCCACGTATCCAGTCAGAGGCCACCAGTCGCGCACGCACGTCCATTTTGACATAGGCCTGCAAGACAGCCAAAATCGGGCGGGGAATCGGCTTTTCGGCGTCAATAAGTCCCTCAAAAAAGTCGCGGTCTGGGATGCTCTCGGTTTCCGGATTCAACTGACCAGAGCTGATATACCCGTGGATGAGTTTCCAAAATAGAAATCCCTGTGTCGCAGACCGCGCGGAATCCATGGTCAACAGCCCATGCTGAGCGCGATTGTTTCTCAGTACCAATTCGGCAACTTCTTGGGTCAGCGACGCCAGCAGGGCATTCCGATCTGCCATGCTTTTGATCTGGCCGTTTTGGATCAGGCGTTGGAGCAAAATTTTGATATTGACTTCGTAGTCCGACAAATTCACACCGGCAGAATTGTCGATGGCATCGGTATTAAGCTGACCGCCAGCCAAGTCAAAATCAATACGGGCTTTTTGAGTCAATCCCAAATTCGCACCTTCCCCGATCACGTTGGCCCGGCAGTCTTCGGCATCGATGCGCACATCGTCATTGGCCGGATCCCCGACCTCCAGATGAGTTTGGGTTTTGGACTTCATATAGGTGCCAATACCGCCCAGCCAAATCAGATCGGTTTCCATCTTAAGAATGAGCTTGATTAACCCATCTCCAGTCACCACTGACTTGGTCGTACCGAGCATTTTTTTGGCCTCAGATGAGAGATGAATTTCTTTGGCCTTTCGATCAAAAACACCGCCACCGGCACTGATGAGGTCCGGTGAATAATCTTTCCACGTCGAGGACGGTAGATCGAACAGGCGCTTGCGTTCTTTCCAACTGATTTCAGGGTCCGGCGCGGGGTCCAAAAAGACATGAATATGGTTAAAGGCGGCTCGCAGCCGGATGGCATGACTTAACAACATACCATTGCCAAACACATCCCCAGACATATCTCCTACCCCGACCACAGAAATGGGTTCCTTTTGAATGTCGATATGCCGTTTGGCAAAATGGAGCCTCACACATTCCCACGCCCCACGGGCCGTGATACCCACTTTTTTGTGGTCGTATCCATTGGATCCGCCGGATGCAAAGGCATCTCCCAGCCAAAACCCGTTGGCCTCAGACACGGAGTTGGCCAGGTCGGAAAAAGTCGCCGTTCCTTTGTCAGCGGCCACAACCAAATACGGATCGAGCCTGTCATAAGACAAAACCTGGTCGGGATGACGGGGCTGGCCGGTCTCATCCAAGTTATCCGTTACACTCAGCATCGCCCCAATAAACCGGCTATATTGCCGACGGCCTTCAACCTGATCGACATTACCACTTTTGACAACAAAGCCACCTTTGGACCCCTGGGGAACAATGACAACATTTTTGACTTGTTGTGTTTTGACCAGTCCCAAGACCTCACGACGAAAATCATCAGGACGATTGGACCAGCGCAAGCCCCCACGAGACACTGGACCAAACCGCAAATGCACGGCTTCGACACCGACATCGTGAACATAAATCTCGCGATAGGGCACAGGCGACGGTGCGAACTTCACTTTGGCCGGATCTACTTTGATGGCAATCGCCGTGCTGCCTTCGGCACGGGGGACATAGTAATTGGATCGGAGCGTCGCAGCCATCAGCTCAAACAGATCGCGGAGCACGACGTCGTCCTGGACATCACCTACTGCCTGTAGGACATCCACAAATTTGCGGCGGATCTTGGGTAGCAGCGAGGAGCGCCGATACTCCACATTGCCCAGACGGGGTTCCGGAGAAAATTTGGATTCGAAATAACGAACCAATACTTGAGCTGCAGCAGGATTTTGGCAAAGCGCTTGGTTGACTTTACTACGGACCCCCGAACCTACCAATTGCGCATAGTAGTTTCGATACGTTTGAAGCACTTGAATGGGTTGCCAACCCAGGCCTGCCATTACCACCAATTGATTCAACGGATCATCTTCGGCTCTACCTTCCATGACCCGCACAATTAAATCGGCAATTTGTGTTTGATAAGGGGTATTGTCGATCCGCGCTTTGGTCTTGTCGGTAACACGAAATGTCTGAATATAGCCGATGGTTTTCGCAGGCAATCCGATACGTGCTGTCAGCTGGTCAATAACATACAAACCCAAATTCCCCAGCACCGGCATGATTTGGATCAAATCAATTTTAGCTGCACTGTAGATTGTTAAAACAGAAACACGGCCAAAGTACTCGCTAGTCTTGGTTTCGAAGGGCCGAATCGAGACTTGGACACGTCCGTCTTTGGCCACCCGCTCAAACGCCTGCATATCCCCCACTGCATCCTGCGGCGAGGTGCGCACGCGGTAATGATTGGGCATGCTGGGCACGTAGCGGGTAAACAAGGCATCCGAAACCCGACCGGGGAATTCTTCGCCAAGAATGTCTCTCACTCGCTCTTCCCAAGGCCGGACCAATTGGCGGACCTCGTCGGCCATCAATCTGTCCTGGGGCAGCCAGGATCCATCGCTGTCCATTTCGAAGTAAAAATGCAGACGGCTCATTTCATCGCCGTTGACTTCGATGATTTCGCCACGGAAATGAGGGACCTTTTTAAACATATATTCCGAAATCAATCGCTTGTTATATTGCGTGAAGAGGGCTGTGGGCAATATGACTACCATTTGTAGCAATTTGCGGTCAGCTAACAGATGGTGGAAACAGTAGACGTTATTGGGATTGGTAATAGAGAAAAGATTATCGGCTAGCCACAGTAAGTCTGCTTCGGAAAGCAAAAAAAGCTCATGCTTTGGCATGGCATTAAACAATCGCATGGCGATCACAAAATCGTAGCTTTCCTTGAGAATATTTTTTCTTTCCAAAACGGTGGTGATTTTGGATTTGATAATGGGGGTTTCCAGGTTCCTGGCGCCCAAAGAAGCCCGACGAAGCAGGCCGACGAAATGATGTTCGATAAAATGATCGGCGCTGGTTTCGAAGCGCACCCGAAGCCACAGCAAATCGTCAAAGCGTTGAACGGGACTGGGAACCGGAATCGATTCGAAAACAAAAGGACTATAATTGGCCAGTTTCCAAGATCGGGAAGTTAGTGTTTCGAGCAAAAAAGAACGGTCAGCTTCCAAATAGGCCACAGACAAAACCCCGAGTCCACTGTCCTTATCCGGACGGGCATGATCCTTGTGATCGGAGGAGAAAGAAATGTAACCAAAAAACGAAAAATTGTCGTGTTGGAGCCAGGAAAAAAGTTCGGCCCAATCTTCTTTTTGGCGTTTGGATAAACGCTTATTTTTGGTGATCTGTTCCTGAATATCGGTGGCCTTTTTTCGCAAATTTTTCTGATCCAGATTGACGGTCTGTACGGCCCGCATGTGGTCGGCAATTCGCTGGCTAAGCGCATCTACCAATGCCGGATTTTCCAGCTCATCAAACTCCACGTACACGACTGAAAACAACTGTTTGCCTTCACGAGAGGATTGAACCTGAGTCACTTCACCAGTCGGGGATACCGTCACGCCCATAATGGGATGTAATTTTCGTGAAATTTTGACTCCAAAGTCCCGTAGCAGCGTTTCCAAGGTAAACAACAGATTCGGCGCATCCGGATTGACCATATCGATGACATATTTGTGCCGTAGCCATGGCTGGGCGTTGGTCGGTTTGTAGATCCGGAAGGCACCGTTCTTTTTGACGGCGGCTTTGAAAAACAAATACCGATCCGCCACAAATTCGGATAGTTCGATAAACGAATAAAGTTCCAAAGTACGCAATGATAAGGACGATAAAAACAGCGTCGCAAACTGCCGCATCGCCGGGTCCGCAGGCAGCTGTTCTAGGGTTTTCTGAATGTAGGTATCACGAGCTTCATCGGCAATATCGGTCGCGATTATCGTGGCCATACCAACTGATCCATAATTTGTTTGCGAATGGGTGTGGAGACGGACAACAAATATGCCAAATCACGACGCTTAAGAGCGCCCTCTCCGGCCGTAATCGGTTGGGTCAATAGTCCCTGGGATTTCAGAATATCCACGGCTTGGGCAATCAAAATGGGATCTTCCGCACCGAATTGGGTGGCGGATTTACCGAGCATCATACGATTTTCGACGACAGCCTGTATGGCATCTGCATAGGGCGTACCGGCCGGCACATCACTAAAGAGGATCGGCTGGATCGCTTGAGGCTTTAGCGAAAGCAAGCTTGCCAAGGCCAACGCAAATTGACCTCGGGTCACCTGATTTTCAGGAGAAAATGTGGTGTCTGATGTTCCTTTCATCACACCCAGAGTAGCCACTTGCTCAATGGCCCGACGATAGAGCAAAGGCAAGTCCACGATATCCGGAAAAGACATCAGTCGCACCAACTCCACATATTGGGTAACGGATTGTCCGTTGGCCATTTGAAAAGTAATGGGAATACGATTGCGGCCGGGCATAAGGTCAACACTGGTACTAAATAACCGGTTTTCATCCAATGGAACAGGGGTTTGTTGAACGAGTACTACCGACACGATTTCAGAAGCTTGTCCTGCAATTTGGGTTTGAGACACATTCAAAACAGCACGATTGGCGGGATTTGAAATCGCTCCCCAAAACGGAATGGTTTGGTTTGCCCAGCGGCCCCATTGATCTTGGCCGCCTACCGTTACCATATTCATGTTTTGAGAAACCGTATCTCGCACGCCATAGTCAGCTCGGCTAACCTGAACCGCATATTGCAAATCCGCATGGGGTTGTAATGGCAATGGTTTGCCATTCAGCGTTGCGGTGACTTGGCTTAAGGCCCGATTGGCCTGAAGCTGGATCATCAATTGGGCATCTCCGGGTATCAGACTCACATCGAAATGAGGGGTATTCAAATCCGCATTGACGATGACGGATTTGGATTGACGAACCCAAGAATTTTGATCCGAAACGGCTTTAACATAGAGCACATTTCGTCCCGCAACCAAAGAGACGTTTGAAACTTGCCAATTTCCTTGTGAATCTGCACGAACAGACCGCTTCCAACTCTCGTTGACGAAGATATCCACATTGTCCTCAGGCAACGCAGTACCCGAAATCGCAATAGAAGCGGAAGTAACGGCGTTGCCGGACTTGGGCGACCGGATCACCGGGTCGTCTTTCGGACTGGGCGGCACGAAGGTCAAAGACAAGGTTTGAGAAGTCAGATCAGAGGCACTTCCCAATGGCTGAGTCATGGAATAGTCAAACCGCAATTGATAACCGGGCCATACGATGGAAGAAACATTGGGCAAAGTTAATCCAATGCCGGCGCCATATTGATTTAATCCAAACGAAGAAGACTGCGTTCTCCCGGCCTCAACGGATCCTCGTAACACTACCAATCGGTTAAGAGAATACTCGGCACCTACCGCCGCACCCGCTGTCGTATTTTGCAAACTCAAACGGAGCTGATCGGATAAGGTATCTACGACTACACCACCAAAAAGGTTAAAGCGAAAGCGATCGGACTTGGACACCGAAGGCCAAGAGGCCAGATAGGACAATGGGTTGGTAGCCACCACACCCACATTGATATTGCTGATGCCCCACACCTCAACCGGCATCCGCCCCCAAAATCCAATATCTCCCCCAAATCCAAGGCGGGAAGTGGTGCCGATGAATTGCGAATAGATCCGTCCATTTACCCCCAGGGCAGACTGAAAACCGAATACTTCCGGCATACCCATTGCCAAAGTTCCCTGAAAAACATGGAAGCCCGCACTAAAAGATCCGATACCTCGCACCCGACCATCGTCCCGCGTGGTTTCGGTGAGATTGCCCACCGACTGATTGCCATAGGCGATACCGGCTTTGAACGACTCCCAGGTAAATGAGGTCGATAAGGATGTATAAGAAAATGCGCCAAATACGGATTGGTTAGCCAGAGTCGCAGAGGTCTGCGGCGTACCGTAGAGCAAAGCCGGATTTAGCCAGGCTGTTGAAGCCTCTCCATCCATGGCAACGGGTGCCCCAAGCGCATCCAATCGGCCGTCAATAAATTTGAGGTGAATGTTGTCAACCGGTCCGTTGGAATCCCCATACGTGGGCGCGATTGCCAATACCAAAACCAATAGGACCCAACACAACCGCTTCATCATCAATAGACCGCCAATTTGGAGACCGCAGTGGACCGATTACCGTTGCTATCCACGGCCAAGACCTTGAGAAAATAAGTTCCGGACCCAATGCTCCCTCCCACTGATAAGGTACCGTCCCAATCGATTTCTTGGTAACCCAACGTGCTGATCGTGGTTTGATAGATCCACACCAACCGCCCCAATGCGTTGTACAGATAAAAGGTCATGGCGGCGGGCTGGGTGATATTGAAGGCAATTTTAATAGTCGAACCCGGTGTGAGCGGGTTTGGATAAAACAGCAAGTCCGATACACGCACATCGCTGGCAATCAAAAACGGAATCACAGCCGTAGGAAGAGGATTTCCATTGATGTCATTTACATTGATGGCCAGTGTGCCGTTGGAAGACCCGATATTTCGGACTTCCAGTATGCCGCTGCTACGGTTATAGGTATATTGCGGAGTTGTAGCCAGAGAAAAGACGCCAGAGGATGAAAAAGACACATTTTGCGTAACGCCGTTGGAACCCAACTGCACGCTCAGTGTAGAGGGATCAATAAATTGACCGCTGTTGGCAAATTGAATATCTAAAATACTACTAGCTGCTATGGCGTCACCCGATTGAAACGTCGTGGTTTGCCCCGAATGGGTAATGGTAATCGTAGAAATATAGTCCGGCAAGGTCCAGGAATAGCTGGTAAAGTTGCCCTGAACCGTAATCGTAGGGGCAGAGGTGGCAGCCGTTTGCCAAGTGCTGCTGCCCAGGTAGCGGGTGCGTTCCGCATAACTGCTCGTGGAAACACGATAATTGACATACCCATCGACCACAACAACACCGGTGGTAGCCAGTTGGGACGGGGCAATCGTAAAGGCAAAAGCCCGTGCTGCCCCCGCTGCCATGCTAACCGGCACTGTATCTGCGGCAGTGACCGCAAACAGATACGTTATATCTGTTCCAGAAGCATCGTTAAAATAGAAACGGGGAAGAACCGACAATACCGACACACTGCGGGTAGCGGTATTTTGAACATTCACGGTCACAGTAAATGACGTCGTGTTATTGGTAACACCCGTGGTAGAACAAAGGACGGATGGAATAGATAATTCTGCAGCACTGACAGTGGCCGTGGCCGCCACAATGGGTTGAGGCAGCTCTCCACCTAAGGTAAGCCCCGATCCGGAGACACCGGAAAGCTGAGCAGAAATCAAGTTATCTCCACCGGCAACATCCACAACTTGGCCAATATCGTAAGCCACGATAAACCGGTTTCGTCCTTCGCTGATCGATACACCGCTTAAAGTGGCTTGGGTGGTGGAGGAAAACGTGGCAACCGTAGATACCAACGCATCGGCGCTTACCGATAATGCGCCGTCCTGATCGGAGTCCCTGAACAGATAGACTCGCGTCGCCCCCGCATTGTTGGCCAAAAATGAGGCTTGATTATCACGGATAGACACGGTGGCCCCTGTAATGGGAAGGGATCCGATGAGCTGAATGTACAACATCGGCACATAGCGCTGTCCCTGAACGGTAGAAGTGGGCACCATCGACGTCACTGAATCGACAATGACATTGGTGTTGGACACCGTCACTGAAGCGGTCGGTGTGGTCGATACCGGAATGGCACCGCTCAACGTGAGGGTGTCGTTCGCAAATACCGAAGAGGTCGCCGCGATATTATTCAAACTCGCTTGAGCAGTTCTGGCCGTGGAGCCCACCGTAATACCTTGACCCAATTGGTAGATGGCAAAAAAGGTTTCACTGTTATTTGAAGCAATGGCCACACCGGGACTCACCGATACGGTAGCCGTTTGGGCAGAATTTAAAGTTCCCAAAGTACGGGTCGCAATGAGCGTATCACCAAACGACGCATCGTAGCTCAAGTTATCGTTGGTATCTCGATACAGATAAAGGGTGGTCACACCATCGGTTTGAGACGGGTCCACCACATAGGATACATTGCCGCCATTTCCCATCAAGACCTGATTCAAAGTCACCGGAACATTTATCGCATTGAGGGTAAAGCGCAACATCGGGACGGTGTTGCCCGGACCGTAATTTTGAGAACTCACCAATCTACCGAGGTCCGAGTAGGTGACCCCTCCAATCAAGGGAGCAACGGCCTGGACAGGCACTGCAGATCCCATCGACACGGTCAGTCCACTGGTCGCGCCGGTACCCGTGATGTTGGTCAGCTGCAATTTAACGGTTGCATCCTTTGTAACCGTAATGTCAGACCCGATATCGTACTTAATTAATAATGTTTGCGCTGTGTCTTGGGTAAACAACAGACTGGAAGGCGAAATGCCGGAAAAAACCGCTTGGGTGGCTGAAGTGAAGGTATTCAACTCAGACACCAGCACCGGAGATCCAGGCACCATTTTATAAAGGTAGGCCGCCGTCACCCCCGCTTTGCTGCCTGATGTGGTGACAAAGTTCCCGGCAGAGTTGGTGATGGTGATATTGATAGAGGCACTGCTATTCGGTAAATTTTCGCCTTTCATGGTGACACTAAATGTCGCGATAGATACACCGGTCTGACTCGGAAAAACCGCAACAGGGGCCATTTCGGTATTGGACTGCGTAACGGCCAGTCCGGAAATGGTCACCGTATTGGTCAAAACAGCAGAACCGCCATTTGTCGCATTTCCCGCACCGGTAGACATCTCCACAAATGTGGCATTGGCCGTCGCAGCCAACGCCGCCGTGGAGGACACATCATACAAAATATAAAATGTCGCGGAGGTGCCTGCTAAAACAGTAGGCGGATTTGAAAATGTCAATTTGCGTTGATTGGCCGCAGGATTGGTAAAGGTCGTGGTTAAAATATTTGAAAGCGCATCGCGAGCGATTCTCACATTGGTAATGCCGGTGTTATCGTTATTGGTATTGGTCCCAAAACTGACCGCAGCAGTGTTTTGAATCGTAATATAAGAGACGGTAAAATCCGTGCCGGTGTTGTTAACGGTCAGGACCAATACCGGCACCCCACTAGCCCCCTGAGGCGCTACACTTTTGGGAGAGTCGGCAGGTGCTTGTAAAACAGCAGCTGCCATGGCAGGCATTGTAAAAAAGGCAAAAAGGAATAGCAACGACAGTAAAATTCGCTTCGCCTGCATGATGGGCCAGTATAACAACCAATTGGGCATCCGACTACGGGTCATGTTAGTGTAACGTTAGTACTCATTCTTGCTCAAAATCGTCAGGCATTTCTGCGGACGAATATACATTTTGCACATCGTCGTCTTCCTCGAGCGTATCCATTAATTTGGTTAAGGTTTGGGCCTGCGCTGCCGTGAGCGATACCGGCGTTTTGGGCAGTTTGGTGATTTCGGCGTTTTCAGGGGGTATACCCGCTTCTTCTAAGGCGGTTTTGACGGACTCAAATTGGGATACCGATGTTCTTACTTCGATGCTTCCATCCGGAAAAGATTCCAAGTCATCGGCCCCAGCAGCCAACACGATATCCATCACGGCTTCCTCAGACACACCGGGAGCCAACGTGATGAGACCTACCGTATCAAACAGAAAAGACACCGCGCCGGGAGTTGCCAAATTGCCACCGTATTTGCCCAAGACGGATTTGATATTGGGCACCGTACGGTTGCGGTTGTCCGTCAACGACTCGATGAGTAGGGCCACGCCATTTGGGGCATAGGCCTCAAATGTCACTTCTTCAAACTGAGAGCCGTCTGCCGGACCCACCCCTTTTTGGATGGCACGCTTGATGTTGTCATTGGGCATGTTGGCCTCTTTGGCTTTTTGTACCGCTAGACGCAACCTGAAATTGCTGGCAAGGTCATCCCCTCCCAGCCGGGTCGCAATCATAATTTCACGACCGATCTTGGAAAAAACCTTTCCCTTTTGCGCGTCGGTTTTGGCTTTTTTGTGTTTAATCTGTTTCCATTTGCTGTGCCCGGCCATCGCACAACCTCCAATTGCGAGTCAAAGAAGTCCGAGTATAATTGCATACAGAATTCTTTGTCAAAAATGCGCATGGGCTAGCGTATCATCAAGGTAATGTCTCAACATCCCTATTTATTTATACAGCAGACCGGCACCAAAACAGCGGTTAGCTTGGTACGTCCAAATGGCGACGTATTGGGAACAGTCACCGCGGCGTCTCAGGTTACCTCACGCCGAAACGGTTGGCTGGAATTGGACGCACTCGAAATTGTCCACTTGATCCAGATGGGCATTGCAAAAGTTGTGACCGAAGCAGGAGTTCCGGCATCGGACATCGCCGGCATCGGCGTGGTCACAGATGCCTCAACTTGCATATGGAATCGAGAAAGCGGCGTCCCCTACAGCGGCGCAATCACCCTGACTCAGGCCCCCCTCTCCGCCACCCCGAAAGTCATTATCCACAAGCGCCTGCACCAAACCATCTACGACGCCACCGGCCTGCACCCGGCCCCTTGCTATCTGCCTTACCATTTGCAATGGCTGGCCAGACACCATTCCTACCTCCGGGCCGATCTGGAAACGGGTGCTTGTTGCGTGGGGACAATGGGGTGCTGGATTTTGTACAATCTCACCGGCCGGCAACGCTTTTATACCGATCCGTCGCATGCCACAAAAACGTTATTGTTTAATCGGGAAACCCAAGAATGGGACCGTTTTTTGTTGGATACGTTTGATGTTCCTCTACAAGCACTGCCCGACGTTAAGGCCAGTAACTTGGGGATGAGCACGTCATTCTTTCCGCTGCCAGACGGTATCCCGATTTTGTTGATGCGCACGTCCGAACAAGCCCGATTGGCGGGGTCGGTCACCCAGCCGTTCGGCGACGGATATGTGTACTGGGGAGAGCAAGGGTATGTGATGGTCAACGTCGGCGAATCCGACCCTCAAGACCTGCACCCCTTTTTACAAACTCCCCTCTACCAGCACCGTCCGCAACGCAGGGCAGTAGTCGGCTATTTTCACCTGCCGGATTTACAAAATATCATCTCGATCACGCCACTTGATATGCAAAATCTAGCGTTCCGGATGCGCTCTAGCTTGCCCTTTATCGTGCCAGGCGCCGATCTGTGGAATTTCCCCTATCAGAAAAAACCGGCAAATGTCGGTATCTTCGGACTGGAATCCACAACCCAGCCACGGGACTTGGTGTCCGGCCACTTTGCCTCAGGGGTTTTTCAGCTGCAAGAATTTTTGACGGAACTACAAAAAGGATTGGGCAGCAGACTGCGTCAAATCCACCTCATCGGGCCGTTTTCGAAATTGCCGATGCTGGTGCAATTCATCGCCGACATCACCCAGCTGCCGGTGGAACTTATGGCCCGGGATTCCCTTTTTGAAGGAATGCTACGACTGATTCAAAAAGAAAGTCCTTCCGATGCAACACCCACCACCCCGCCCTTGTTGAAAACCGTCCTCCCGATACTGGATCCGTCGAGCAGCCAAGCGCTATTTGATCAATGGCTAAACTATCGGGCCCTGCTAAAGGCCTAGGCTTGCATATCGCCTGGCCGTTGCTTATGCTGCCACTATGATTTTGGGCATCTCAATGGCATCCGTGTCGCTGTCCGTTGCGTTGTCGGGAACGGCAAGCCCATCCGAGCTCACCCAACCCCTCACCCACGAAACCAGCGAAAACCTGGTTTTGGAAATCCAGCAGCTCCTCGAAAAACATGGCCAGTCGTGGGATGCCCTAACGGCGATCAGCGTGACCAACGGTCCCGGAGGATATACCAGCCTGCGCATCGGCATTGCCACCGCAAAAACCATTGCCTATGCCAGAGGCATCCCGTTGTACCCGGTTTCGACCCTGTCCGCCATTGCCCATCAGCATGCCAAAGGGAATGGGCTTTTAGCCACTGTCTTACCCGCCAGATCCGACCAGCTCAATGTGGCCCTGTGGTCCGTTTTGGCAGGCATCCCGCGTCGCCTGACCTCGGATTTTGTTGCGCAAACCCATGCGCTACGGAACCGTTTTTCCCAGATCGGACCCGCATTGTGCGTTGCCGGACCGGACCTATCGACATGCCGGGTGGATTCTGGGCTAACCATCGTGGAAAAGCCCCTTTCCGGACTGGCCGTTATTGCCGCCGCCAAGTCGGCATTAGCCAGTAAAACGGCCCCTGGATTGGAAACGGTAAATCCACGCTATACCTATGGTGTGAGCATCGGTGGCGTGCCAGGTGGTTTTGATAAAAAGTCCAAAGGCGCTTAAGATAAGAACCCAAATCACCGCAGGTTAAGGATTACTATGATGCGATTTAGATGTTCATTGCACGCCTTGATGGGCCTGGCATTACTGTCACAGGCCAGCTACGCCACTGACCTTTATACTACCGTAAAAGGCGGTATCGGCATTCAAAACATGAGTATGGGTGTGACGGGGGTGTCTTATGCACTCGACGGGTCTGCTTTGTACTACAATCCGGCCGGGCTAAGTACGCCAGGCGGATCTGCCCGCTACGAAATGCTGGACCTCAACAGTGCCCTTTATCCGCAGTATGGGGCAACGCTGCTGTATTTTAGTCCTTTCGGCATTGCCCAATGGAACCGCAGGTTTGCCTCAGGGTCTTCGTTTCAGGTCACCGGATTCGGTTTTGGCCGCCCGGGAAACAGCGGCGTGAGTTGGGGCGTAAATGTGAAACAAATCACCGGAACCGAGAGCGGTAGTGCGGTTACTGGGTGGAGTTCCGATCTGGGTTTGGTAACGCGGTTTACCCGCAACCTGCAAGTCGGGATTTTGGCCCAGGATATTTTTAAAGATATCCAAGCCCTTCCCTCCACATTCAGGGCCGGATTCACTGTTTTTAACGATCCGCGCACCATGGCGTTTACGACCGAGTGGGAATTTGCCAAAAACCCTGACGCCCGTATTATTACCCACTACGGCGCAGAATACGAGGTCGGTGATGGCCTGACCCTGCGGGGCGGTTATTTTGATCAAAATATCACCGGCGGGGCCAAAGTTGCCCTGGGTTTTTTTGATGTCGAATACGGCGTGATTTCAGATACCCGCACGGGCGGTCAAACGGTGTATATGCTCGGCTTCAAGGTGGGGAAAGGTCCCGCACGAAGCCATTACGGTCAGTACGCCATTCACCGTGACAAAGGCTACGCCTCTTTTGATGTCGGGTCTGGACTCGTTGAAGGCAAATCGGAAATAAGTCTCCTGGGCGGCGTTAAGGTCGGCAGCAATGATCTACTGACCGCTATCCACACCGTCAACAAAGACCCCTCTGTCCAAGGCTATGTTGTTCGCATCGGCCGCTTGGGTGGGTCCATGGCGACGATTGCCCTGGTCCAGGAATTGCGCCAAGAGCTTGAAAAGGCCCGCAACAATGGCAAAAAAGTCATTGCCTACCTGGAAGACTGGGCCAGCTTGCCAGAGTATTATCTGGCTTCCGCCGCCGACACCATTGTGATGCCCAGCCTGGGCACTCTAAGTCATATGGGCCTGGAACTGGAAATCCAAAAATCGCAACGGTTCTTGGAAAAATTCGGCATCCAAAGCTTGGTGATCGCCAGCGGGCGTTACAAGGGTAGTTTGAGTCCGGAATCAGGGCCCATGACAGCCGAGGCCAAACAACTCTACCGAGATTTGATTCAGAACCTGTATCAGCAAGTGGTGACGGACGTGCAAACCAAACGCAAGCTCAACTGGGAAACCATTGCGACGGTATTTGACGGGCGTCTCATCACTGCCACCGAGGCCAAGGAGTGGGGGCTGGTGGACAAGTTGGGGTATTGGGACACGGTCACGGATCTGATCAAGGAAAAAGACCAGGAAAAAGCCCCCTTACAGGACCTGGCCGAGAGGCTGCCGCCACCTCCGGATACGTTTTTGATCGCACCACCGCAAATTGCCGTGATTGAAATTGACGGGGCGATATCCCAAGGCAGCAGTCTCTCGGATGTATTAACCGGAGGTAAAAACACGGGCGCCTCTGATATTGCCCAGGTCGTCGAGGACATCAAAGACAACACCGCCGTCCGTGGCGTCATCGTCCGGGTCAATAGCCCAGGCGGTACGCTTTTGGGATCTGATGAAATCTATCAATCGCTACAAAAATTAAAAGCCGCCGGCAAACCCGTCTATACCTCGATGGGCAACGTGGCCGCGTCGGGGGGATATTACGTGGGCATGGGCTCTGACAAGATCTTTGCCAATGCCGGTACACTCACTGGCAGTATCGGCGTGATTCAAACGCTCTATTCCAAAGATAGCCTCAACCAGATACTTGGTATCGAATATGATCGCATCCAAACCGGTCCCTACATGGGGCTATTCTCACCGAACAAGCCCATTACCGCTGACGAGACAAAAATGATCGAAAAGGCGCAGCACAACAGCTACGAAACCTTTGTCCAAAAAGTGATGGAAAGCCGCAAACTCACCCGCACCGAAGCCGACCATGTGGCACAGGGACAAGTCTTTACCGGCCAGCAGGCAGTGGACTTAAAATTGGTCGACAAAGTCGGGAACTTCTACGACGCGGTGGACGATATGGCTCGCAAAATCAACCTGACCATGGATCCGCAGGTCGTCTTTTACCGCCCCGCACCAAAATACACGTTCAATCCGCCGGCCAGCGGTGGGTGGGACTATATTTTTCGGTTTTTGCCCTTTCTAAAGCCCGATTAACGGGCTTAGGGCATGTCCTCATTTGCATCTACGGTGTTAAGTGTCAGTCAAAAAAATCCTCATTTACGGCAAGTAAATTCCGGTTTTTTTGCTGCCACTTGCCTTGCATCTATCAAATGACGCCCTAGTGGCCGGTATAAAATTCTTTCGGTGTCACGGTAATGACACCGCGTTGAATGTCTCCCGCCTTCGCAAATACGTGGTCCAACTGGCTGCTAGAACTCCGGGATGCCATTTCTCGAACGTAAAAATCATCAGGTAATCCACCCAGCTGCCGCGACGCGTCGAAGGGGCGCGCTGCGCGATCAGACCCTTCGGAAATCACCCGGCGGGAGACGACTTCGTCTCGCGAGATGATGATGGCATCATCTAGGGACACAAAGGCCATTGCCGGAACCGTCATCAGAACCATTGCCGCCAAAATTCCGAATTGCTTCCACATTTTCCCCTCCGCTTTGCGTGTTTTCCTAGACTGAAGGTTTCCTCTTGGAAGGCAATAAGAGCAGCGTTAGATCCGGGTGAGAATGCATCTATTTTTTTTGATGTATTTGAGGAGTGCTGATGAGAATTGGCGGGTTGTGATCCCGATGAATTTGAGATACCGTATAAGGTCAAA
>CAYINU010000031.1:0-18536 GCA_964364855.1 uncultured Candidatus Marinamargulisbacteria bacterium
GTCGTCAGCACATCAGCGGGGACGCCCATATTGAGTAATAGGTTGTGCATGTAGATGAGGGATCCCCCCACAAAGGGTGGTGGGAAATCCGGGCTGATTACCAATACGCGGTCTTTGTTAATCGGTTTCTCCTTCTTAGCAAATCCTCTAACCAAACCTCAGCCCAGCCTCATATCAAGTCGGGGAAGATCGTTTCTTCTTGGTTGAGATCTGTTAGAATATCGCGAATGTTGTTTCCTTCCAAAAACTATTTTAAAGCACGTGACAAACACCACGTTGTTTGGGACACTACTCACCTTTTTTTGTCCTTGGTTCTCAGAAAAAGCATCTCATTGGTCTACATGATGCTGATCGCCTGGTTTTGCGGGGTTCATGTCACCGGCTTTTTTTACATCATTATTTCGATTTGGACTCTCATATTCGTCCTGATGGATTTCGGTCTATCTCCGGTTCTTATTCGGAAAGTCACTCACTATCCCCATCGAACCCAACTCTACCTGGGGAACGTTTTAAGCATTAAGGCCGTCTTGTGTCTATGTTCAGGCCTTATAATCGTAATTTTGCTCAAGGCTCTCGCTTATCCCGATATTACTCAAAAGACGATGTACTTGGTAATCATCGGCACCACAATGGAATCCTTGGCGCAGACTTTTTATTCTTGTTTGCGAGCCCACTGCGCGCCGCAGTACGAAGCTGTTGGCATGGATATCGGAAACTTGATTGTACTGTCTCTGATCAGCCTTGCCATATGGTATAAGCTCCCGTTTTTCTCCCTTATCGTCGCTGTTTTATGTGGGAGTATCTTTAATTTGCTTTTTTCGTACACTAGTTTAAGAAAAGTCACGAACATCCATATTCGTTTTCGCTTAAGTGTCGCGGCCGGACATTTTATCAAATCGGCGATCCCCTTTTTCTTTGCGAGTGCATTTTCCCGCCTGCTGTTTGCCAACATGCTGATGCTGTCTTTCATTACCAGTCCGCAGGTCGCCTCGCTGTTCAGCATCCCATCCGCACTCGTTTATAGCCTTTATTTTATACCAATGTCGCTGACCACATCGCTGTATCCTGTTTTTTGTAAGTACCGATCCAAGCAATTTCGGAAACGGCTTCGCCCGCTATTCGAAAACGCCCTGCTGCTGTTGCTGAGTTTCATTTTCCCAGTAGCCGTTTGTAGCAGCCTGATGCCCCAAATTGCCATGGGCATTTTCGGCCAAAATTTTGCCCAGGCGTCTCCTATATTTGCAATATTGGTTCTGAGTACCGTACCGACTTTCGTCAACGCCCTGATTATGATTCTATTCAATTCGCTGTCTTTGCAAAAAATCACCATGAGCTTGATGGCGCTCTCCGCGTCCGTGAATTTGGGGTTGTCATTTCTCTTGGCGCCTCACTTCGGAGGCCAAGGTATCGCGTACGCCATTCTGGTTGGCCAAAGCCTATTTTTGGTGACGGGATTTGCTTACATCTCTCTACGTCTCCGATACGTCCTATCCAGAGGTCTATTTAAAGACATTATTCGGGTCATTTCGGCTACAATCGCTACTGCCATCATCGGACAAATTTTGCAGCGCTACTTTCCATTTTACTATGGCATTCCGATTGTCATTTCAAGCGTTGTTGCCTATGCCGCGTTCTGGACAATGGGTTTTTCTATCTCAACGAAGGGCGTTTCATTGAAGCGAATTCTCAACCTGGCTACCCTCTTGCGTCGCAGTTTTTCACGCGACATTCATGGGCTCGCAGACATGAGCCCGGAATTGACTCCGATATAATTCGGATCTTGCCACGGCTCGCGAAGTTACCGACCAGAATAATATAGACTCAAGCCGTCAATCTATTATTCGTGTTTGAAATAAGTAAATCCACACCCGATCAGAAACCAAAACGGGAGCGTGAGATAGGCATTGATGCAAGTAAGCATGAATACCAAGCCCAAACCTGAAAGAAAAAGACCGTCATAAAACCAGGTTTGGGCCTCTCTGACTTGCCACAATCGCCACCCAAAAACCAAGAGCGCCGCCAGTAATCCGACCAGCCCTATCAGTCCCATTTCATAGAAGGCCCTTGCGTAATCGTTATGAGTTTGAGGGTAGCGCATGAGCCGGCCATCTGGATAATATTCCGGGTTTTCATGCCTGAATGAGTCAAAGCCATGTCCCAAAACCGGCATTTGTATGCCACCGTGAATAGCTTGCATCACATAACGAACCCTGCTCGATTCTTTTCTCGGAAGCCAATGAGGGGAAGATGCCTGTGTTGAAACCGCCTCATTAAGATCTTTCTTTGCACGCAGAAAATCCTTCGGAGAGAGCCCCGCTAGTGACAGTATTAATGCCGTAATTACGCCCACACCCACCGCCCCGATAAGATATTTTTTTCTGTTTTTCATGATCAAAATCGGGGCCAATATCGTCAAAACACCGGCATACAATGCCATCTTGGAAAAAATCAAAATGACCGAAGTCGCCAATATGAGGAAAACAACGGTGGCCCACCCTTTTTTTGAGTCAATAAAATAGGTGTATGCAAATGGGAAAAAGAGTCCAATACCGAAAGCCAGACGGTTCTTTTCGGGCACCCCATTCGCCAGTTGTATAAAATCCGGTGTCAGGCAGACTTGATGAAACTTTAATATATGAATCCCTATCAGGATCAGGTTCAAGACTGCCATGCCCAGCACAATGCCCATGATGACCTTCGAGAACTCATTTTTCGTATCTACGGCCATTACAAAAACCGCTGCGACTAAAACCACCCCCACCATCTGAAGCGCTTGCCCCCGGAACGGGGAAAAGACACAACTAAGGAACAAAATTCCGAAAAAAAAGGCCGGAGCTGCAAGGGACCATCGGCGCATTTTTTGAAGGCGAAATGGGTCAAGGGTCAGTAAGATGGCCCCTAAAAACAGCGTTACCCCGCCAAACACTTCCGTGAGTCTAATATCGGACATGGGAAGAAAAATCGAGTATGGCCAGAAAAGCACCGACAGCGCTGCGGCAACAAGCAGGCCATAGCGAAGATTTCGGATCGACAAAACCTCTCTCTTCACATCAACCAAAATTCCGGATCGGCATGATTCCGATTTTCAATTTGAATCACTGTCTGAATCAATTCCTGGTCGATTTTGGCGATCACTCCCAGGGATTTCATTCTGTCCGAAATGGCCTCGAGAACCGCGTCATCATGGTAGACTTTGAGCCAATCGGCCAGGAAGTGCTGAGCAACAGCTTTCGGGTGAAAGAGCGCATAGTGCTCCCATTCCCGGCGATTCAACTCCGGATGCTCCAGTAAGGAAAAGAGTTTAAAATAGTCATCGATTAGCGGCGGAAAGATATCTACATAAAAGACCTTTCCTTCCCGAACGGTGAAGTTGCGAAAATGCGGATCAAAGGAGAGGTTGGCCTCGATGGCCAGTCGGCAGATTTCGATCATCTGATCAAGCAGGTTTGTTTCTTGTTTTACAAAACCCAACGGATTTTTGCCAACCATGTCCATCACGCCGGTACCGCAATATGAAAACTCACACAAAAGCGTCTCGTCATAGGCATAAAGCTCCGGCATTGGCACACCGGCCCGTTTCAACTGCGCATGATAGGTCAACAAGTGCTGCAGTACCTTGGGCTTGGCACTTTCCGGCAACAGGCGCAAACAATATTGCTTATAGACCCTATCCCCCACTATTTGCACCGAGGTTTGACACATACTTACATTCCCTTGTTGGGCTTTATCAGGCATCAGATTTCCTTTCCCAGGCCGTATCCACCATCTACCGGCAAGGTAACACCCGTAATCCATCCCGCCCGGGGCGATAATAGGAATAAAATGGCCTGACCAATGTCATCTGTTGTTCCAAACCGGCCCAGGGCGTGGGAATTTTTCAGATTGTCATAGTCCTGCGGACTAAGCTTACCCAGAAATCCGGCAACGAGCTCGGTTTTGACATATCCCGGGCAGATGGCATTAACCCGGATATTGTCTGACGCATAGTCTATCGCCAGCGATTTGGTCAGACCGATCAGCCCCCACTTGCTGGCCGAATAGGCGCAACGTTTTTTCATGGCGTTGACTGCCGCGATAGAAGCCACCATCACGATCGCACCCTCGCCACCCTCCTTCATCTGTTCAATCGCAAATTTGGTACAGTGATAGGCGCCTGTGAGGTTGATGGACAGCGTTTCGTCCCAATGCGCTTTCGAGGTTTCAAGAACAGCTGTCCGTGATGGATTCACACCGGCATTGCTGACCAGCCCATAGACAAGGCCGATTTGTGATCGAATGTTCGAGAAGAGAGACTCTACTTCTGGGTAGCTCGAAATGTCACACGCTATTGGCGTCACAGGGTACAACCGGTTGTCTGCTCGAATCTCGGACGCAGCGCGGGCCAGTTTTTCGGCATTCCGCCCAACGATAACGGCATGTCCACCTTTTTCACAAACGATACGGGCGGTGTGCAACCCGATTCCCGACCCCCCTCCCGTAATTACAATGATTTTACCGGTCAGCTCATTCATGCCAAAAGTTCCTTCCATCGACCTAGCCGAGTGTAGTGAGGATTATTTAAGAACCATTCACAGAATACGACCATTTCTTCGGGATTGACTTCATAAAAAAATCCCTCTAGCTGCAGCGGCTTTGCAATGTCTTCGATGAGGACCAATCCAATGCGATTTCCGGAGGATTTTTTATCGGTGAGCATATACTCTGTCAGTTTTTCAGCAGATACGCCAGGCTCAACAAGGGTGTTCAGACCATAATTTTTGAGAAGCGTAATCAACCGGGATTTGGTCTCGGGTGCGACAATGCCTTTTTGGGCGCTGAATTCAAGGGCCATGACCATGCCCACAGCGATGGCATCGCCATGTGCGACTTCAAAGCACGTATATTTTTCTATCGCATGGCCAAATGTATGCCCAAAATTACTGACCAAAGGATGAATTTTGCGTAAAGACAGCCTCACTCGAATGGTTTCTTCCAGAAGAGTGATGAGAATGGGGTCCCGAGGCAATGCCAGATATTCTTTTACAAGGTCCAAGAGCCGTGCGGACCCGAGGAGTCCGTATTTGACGATTTCGGAAAATCCCTGCCGCCACGAATGGGCAGAGGTTGTCCGCAGCAATGACACATTGCTATAAACCGTTTTCGGGAGATAGAGAGATCCGACGATGTTTTTGTCTTTTCCAACGTTGACACAGGTTTTGCCAGCGGTGGAGGCATCGGCCTGTCCGATCAGCGTCGTCGGAATCATGACCAAGGGAATTCCCCGCATAAATACGGAGGCCACAAATGAGACGACATCCAAAACTACGCCACCGCCAACGGCAATGACCACATCCGCACGGGTGGCTTTAATCTTGGTCAGCCATTGCACCAAGGCCACAACATGAGAAATGTCCTTGGAATCCTCGACTGCTAGGATCACTCGAGTAGCAGCGATGGGGATTTGGTCCGAAATCCGGGAGATCACCCTCTCTAAAAAAAGAGCTTCGATTCCGCTGTCCGCCACCACCACGGCCCGTCTATAAGCAGACAATCCGGCTTTTTCGAATAAAGCAAACTCCTCATCGGCATCGAGAATAAACCTGACTTCTTGGGTTTCGGTAATGGCGTCTGACAGAATCGTCATCCGGAGATTTTTTCCAACTTAAACGTCGAAGCGAGAGTTTCCTTGGCAAACTCCAGGTCGGTGAGCGTATTGACTTCGAGGAGATGATTTTGGTCTGACACCTTACCCCAGTACGGCAGATGCGCCACGGCCTGACGGATCATACCGTAATAATTCTGATGATAGTCCCCCCTTTCAATGTAAGGAGCGAGCAGACTGATGATCAGACGGGTACTTTCTGCAGAGAGTTTTGCGAGGCCAAAGGCTTTGGCATTGGCATCGGGGAAGTGGATAATCGACATCCGGGTGATCCGTCCATTCTCATCGATATGGACGTTTTCCATCTTGTCCGTGAGAGGTATATCCTTTCTCACGGCAATGAGATTCGGATGCGCGGAGGTCATAATCTCTCGTACAAGAACGGGGGGGAAAAGAATGTCACAGTTCAAATGAAGATAACTTTCGCCTTCGACAAAGGCCCTGGCTTTCCAGAATGAATAAGCGCTATCGCTGTCGCTATAGCGTTCGTTCTCAAAGTAATGAAGCCGCAGATCAGGAAATTTTTCTGTCAGAAAGGCCGTGAGAACGTCTTTCTTGTATCCCAAAACAATGCCAATCTCTCTCACACCTGCATTCAGCAACGCTTCGATCTGGTATTCAATAATCGTTTTTTTGCCGATTATGGTCATGGCTTTTGGGCGGTCGCTGGTTTTATGTTTAAGGCGCTTACCCAATCCTGCCGCCAGGATTAATGCCTTCATTTTTTTTCCAGTCCCGCAGCAGATTCGAGATAATTTATCAGGTCAAAGACTCTGGCGCTGTATCCCCATTCATTGTCATACCACAGCACAAGTTTTACATAGTTCTCATCATTGACCATAATCCATCGATGGTCCACAGAAGCCGAGTAGTCGAAGCCGGCATAGTCTGCAGAAACGAGGGCCTCCACATTGTTGTGGATAATCCTCAGTTTTTGCCTCCTTTCCTGATCAAACAGAATCTGCTTGATTTCTTCCGCCGACGTCTTTTTCTTAAATTTAACCGAGACATCCCCACAAGATACAATGGCTGTGGGAATCCGGAAGGACACGGACATAAATTTTCCGGTCAAGTTGGTCAGCACTTTGCAGGATGCGCTGATGGCCGATGTCGTTTTAGGGATAAGCGCCCCAATACTGGAGCGCCCCAAGGCATAGTGGTCATAGATCTCTCCTGGGGTTGCATAAGAAATGGAAGGGCCATCGAGGAGGTTCTGGTAGCTCAACCACGGATGCAGTGTCGTGAGAAACCCATGATCAATTTCGAGATGTTGATCCAGCGTATGCATCACCGGAACAAAGGCATTGGCATCGCAGATGCTACTTGACAAAAGAAAATCCACACCGGGATTAATAGTGTCCTCGTTAACTCCCATAATAATAGTTTTGTCCACCATAGAGGCCTCGGGAGAATTGGTCACGATACACCATTTCACACCCTGTTTTTTCAGCTCGCGGGCATTGATGAGGTTCTTCGTCACGCCGGAAGCGTCCACCACCAGATCCGCGTCCCAGTCCACCCCATGAATATCAGGATTTTGTGTGATCCGGATGGGGTGAAAATCATCGATGACGATGGTATCTCCTTTCACGACAACCGTGTTGTCCAGCCTTCCATACGTGGAATCATATTTAATGAGATACGCCAGGTTTTCGATGTCAGGATTGATATCATTGATAGCTACCACTTTACATGTGCCTTGCTTGAGCATGTTACGCAACAGCGCCCGACCGATTCTCCCCACACCGTTAATTCCGACTCGGATCATTCCGGTTGACTCCTGCCGCCTTTCAACATATTGATTTCGGGGTATTCCGGAATAAGGATCAACAACCAAGAAATGGCATGGGCAATATAAATACTCGCGATCCCCCTGCTAAGCAGGCTCACCGACAGATCAAACCAAATGAATCCCGCATACACGACCGGCAACACGCCCAAAATCATTCGAACCCCCAGAAAACTCCGGTTATCCGAAAATAAACGCCTAATAATAGGATGCCCCGTAATCCGACTCGGTACAAGCGTAAAAGTGACCGGCACTACCCAAATGAGAATAAGGGATGAAGCTACCAGGGCGATGAGGTACACCGAACTACCCGAAAGAAGCCCGACTACGGCGAAGAACAACAGGCGGTCAATGTCGACACTCACGTTATCCAATAGCTCGCCGATTTTACTTGAATAGTGTCTTGCTTTGGCAATGGATCCGTCTATGAAATCAAACAACACATGGCTTAAGATCATTGCAATGCCGATTAAGGCTACTGTCTTTTGTCCGGATAAGATTTGAGAAAACAAAAAGTACCCTACGAATGCATATAAAATCCCGAAAACATCAAAAAAATTGGCGGTGATGCCAAGACGAAACAACGTGTAGGCGATAGGAAGTGACACCCACTTACAGAAATTGCAAAATAATCCCTTGTCTTTTCGAAGAAACGGATTTTTCTGGGGAAACGACTCCTCTAAAAACGCGGAAAAGGTACGAATCGGCAGTTTTTCCATAGAAACCTCAGTTGTACCATCGATCGTGTCTTCCATCAACATTTCCAACGCGGGGGCACTTCAAAAATCTTACAGAATCGTGCTAGAGTACCCCCCAAGTCAGATCACCCTTCGGAGGACATCTATTGAAAATACTGATTACCGGTGGAGCTGGGTTCATTGGCTCTCACCTATGTGACCGTTATTTGGAGCTGGGGCATGAGGTTTTTGCCGTTGACAATTTTACAACAGGCTCGTATGACAATATTCGTCACCTTGAAGGGAACCCCCACTTTCACTTCAGAGAAGCCAGTATATTCGACGGTCCCCTGATGCTCGAGCTGGTAGGGACTTGTGACGTGGTATTGCACATGGCCGCCGCCGTCGGGGTCCAATATTTATTGGACAACCCGCTGTTGTCCTTACAAACCAACATAAAGGGTACAGAAAATATTCTGGAGCTTTGCGCCAAGTTCCGCAAGAAAGTTCTCCTTGCATCAACCTCGGAAGTATATGGCAAACATACAAAGGCACCATTGGTTGAAACAGAAGACTCAATTTTTGGCCCGTCCGTGATTTGGCGGTGGAGTTATGCAGCCTCGAAGCTGATCGATGAATATGCAGCGTTTGCCTATCACCGGCAGCAAAATCTTCCCGTCATTATCGTCAGGCTTTTTAACACGGTGGGACCCCGGCAAAGCAAGGACTACGGGATGGTATTACCCAGATTCATTCATAGGGCCTTAACCGGTCAACCCATCCCGGTATATGGGGATGGTCAACAGTCGCGAACCTTTACTGATGTGGACGAAGTGGTAACGGCCATTACCAAATTGGTCGAGTCCCCTAATGCCATCGGAGAAGTCGTAAACGTGGGGGGGGTTGAGGAGATCACCATTTTGGACCTCGCAAAACGTGTGGTGGAAAAAACCGCCAGTCACTCCAAAATTGAGCTAATTCCCTATAGCCAAGCCTTTGAAAAGGATTTTGAAGACATGAAGCGACGTGTTCCGTCCTTGGACAAATTGAATCGCCTGGTCGGATGGACGCCTCAATTGAAATTGGAAGATATCCTGGACCGCACCATTGCGTTTACCAAAGTACGTCTTGAACAAGACAGAATCCATGTTGCCTAGAATATCCATTATTCTTGTCTGTCGTAATGAGGAAAAATATATAGAAAAATGCCTGGATTCCGTACTTGACAATGGCTACCCGGCAGACAAGATGGACATTGTGGTCGTAGACGGAGAAAGCACCGATAAAACCCGAGACATTGTGCGGGCTTTTCAAGAGAAGACTTCCTGTGTTCGCTTGGTCAGCAACCCCGGAATCACGGCAGCGGCGGGCCTTAATGTGGGTCTGAAAGCGGCCCATGAAGAGTTTATTGTCAGGCTAGACGCCCACGCGTCCTACGAGAAAGACTATCTTCTGAAATCCGTGACATACCTGGAACGCTATCAGGCTGACAATGTCGGCGGGGTCATCGAAACGGTATCAAGCGAAGACACCTTAATAGGTCGCAGCATTGCAAGACTATTGTCGTCGTCGTTTGGGGTAGGACTATCTCATTTTCGAATCGGGGTAAATGCTCCGTCTGAAGTAGCCACCGTCCCGTTTGGAAGCTTCCGGAAAAGCTTTTTGGAGAAATTGGGTGGATTTGACGAAGACATGACACGGTGTGAAGACATTGATATGAACCTAAGAATTAAGGCGGCCGGAGGAAAAATTATGTTGTTTCCGGACATCAAACTTCGGTACTTTTCTAGGACGTCTCTGATCCCTTTTTTGCGCCACACTTTCAACAATGGATACCTCATCACCGTAACCTTAAAACACAAAAAATTTAAAGTGTTGTTCTACCATATCGTGCCCTTGTTAGCTGTAGCCACGGGTCTGACGCTCATCGTAGGCAGTGTGTTTAGCAAGCTCGCTTTGGGAACGTTTCTATTGCTGAGCGTCGTCTATTTATTCATCACTCTTGTATACACGACATCCATTTGTCGGCAGTCGCGAGATATTCGGTATGCTGTAACTTTACCTTGGCTATTCTTTGTCACCCATGTCGCCTACGGACTGGGTTCCATCTGGGGCATACTTATAGCAGCAGGTGACCTACTTAGAATTAAACCTCGGTTCTACGCCTGATTGACTCAGGATCCGCGTCACACCGTCCAGATATAATTTTGCCGACAGCGGCCAAAGATAGGTGCCTCGAACAGCGTCTTGGGCATTTTTTCCCTTCTTTTTCATATCGGATCTGGCAGTCGCCAGCACGTTACGTAGTTGCCAATAGATTGCCTCTGCCGTTGTCTCGCAAGCCCAACCCGCGTCATGATCTGCCACAAATTGCGCCATATTTGTGCCTTCTGTTACCAAGCATGGGCGCTGAAAGGCCATGGCCTCTAGAACGGCCACCGGCATGCCCTCTGTTCGGGAGGTCAAGACAAAAACATCCATATCCGCCAGCATTGACCATTTATTGTTTCCAAAAACGGGGCCCTTCATTTCCAGATGCCCGGACTCCGCCATTTCATGGATAAAGCTTGCCACCTCATCTTGACTTTGCCTGGCCATTTTTTTGTTGCGCGCCTTAAATTGGCCGGCCAAAACCAGTTTTACATTTTGGAGCCTGCCTTCGTTTTTTAACCTCCGAAACGCGCCGAATAGCAAATCCAGCCCTTTAATTTCCACATCGAATTGTCCAATATATCCTAGCATCAGCGGGGTATCTGAATCGGTTTTTCGGGCCATTTCCGAATACCCATTTACGACGGACTCGGCAATTCCGTTTGGCGCAACAATAATGTCGGTCAGCTGAGAATCAAACTCAGCGATGTCTTGCTTTTCTGCGGCACACAACGCTGTGATAAAGGCTGCGTTTCTCAGAAACTGACTAAAAAATAACATGTTAGCCAATTTCTTTTTAAGAAAACTTCTTTTTTGGGGAATCTTTCTTAGGCCGCCTCGTGGTGTCACGGTGTATATCCATCCCCGTCTCTTGATTTCCCTGGCAATGGCACACTGCGCAAAATCGTAGACGTCATGAAAATTGACCAGGTCCGGCTTACCGAATTCCGACTCAATGGCATCCACCCAGCCCACCGCGCTGATATACGGTGTTTTGGCTTGGGCCGCAATCGGGGTGAGCATCTTGATACCACCAAAGTGGCGAATCGCCTCTTCCGTAAGCGGCCGTGTTGATAGCACCCCCACTTCACATTCCCAGTCACATAGACCCAAAGACAGACCCAAAACACTACGCGTGGGGCCATCCGCCTGCATGCCCGGGAAAATATCTAGGGTGTCTTCATCGGATACCCGCCCGATTTTAATGGGCGCAATGTGCAGAATTTTCATTATAAGTCCTTAAGCGCCTGTGTGGGATCATAGCAGCGGGAAATTACCAAACCTTCCCAAATTTGGAACCACAACAGAAGCCATATTCGGGTATTGTGATGGCCATATCCTTTTTTAAATTCTCCCCATATACGCGCGATATCGTTGTTAGGTATGTATTCTGACAGAATGGTTTTACGCAAGATTATTTTCTCTATTTTAGGATGCCAGGCTTCAGACGCAAGCCATTGAGACACGGGAATCGAAAATCCTTGCTTACGTCGATACACGAAAGACCGGTCAAAGTAAGACAACGCGATTTCCTTAAGAACCGCTTTTCGAACGCCATAATGAAACTTAACCCGCGCAGGCAGCGAATACCCATACGCCATCAGTCGGTAATCCAGAAACGGGGATCGGGCCTCCAAAGAATGTGCCATTGTCGCCATATCCACTTTGACCAGAAAATCATCGGTGAGCTGATTCCGGATATCGGCATAAAAAATCTGATCCACGCCTTTTCTCCCCCCCTGGCTCAGGAGGTCCTTTAATGCCTTCCGAGGACCTTCCCAGCGCAAAAATCCGCCCGACCTCAAGGCTGTCGTGTAGGCTGAATCAATGTCTTGATCTACCAGCCGATTCAGGCGTCGGAGCTTTCGGAAAAATCCGGTCTCGGGCAACCATTCGACACTCCGGCGAAACGCCGCTGGTATATGCGCCAGAGAGCGTGAGAAATAATAAGAATAGGGCGTCATATAGCCGCCAAAAGCCTCGTCTCCGCCATCCCCGGTGAGCACCACTTTTAGGTGGTCGGCTGCATATCGAGCCACCCAGTAGCTGGGCAACGCCGAGGAATCTCCAAAAAGCTCAGAGTATGCCCAAACGATCTGAGGCAACGTATTTAATATCCCACTGTCCAGACGAAAATGGTGATGGTCGGTCTGATACTGCGACGCCACCCGGTAGGCATATCGGGACTCATCGAAAGCCACCGAATCAAACCCGATGGAAAAGGTCTGTGGCCGCAAGCCAAAATGGCGGGACGCCATCGCCGTGATCAGCGATGAGTCGATGCCACCGGACAAAAACGCCCCAACCGGCACATCACTGCGAAGTCGGATCTCGATGGCATTTTTCAAAAGCGTATGCGACGCCTCAACCGCGTCCGAAAAGGATACATTGAGCTGACCCACATCATTTAGTGACCAAAATTCCACCCAAGTTTCTTTTCCATTCTCCAAAATCAGATAGTGGGCAGGGGGAAATTTTTGAACCCCTTTTGTGGAGGTTTGAGGGATGGAAACGAATCCATAGCTAAAATAGTCCTCTACCGCATCAGCACAGAGATCAGATGCAGGAAAAACGTGCCAAAGACTTTTCAGATCCGATGCAAAATAATAGCCCTGGGCATTTTTCCCAACCAGTAACGGCTTGACCCCCAGCCGATCCCGCGCAGCAAAAAGACGTCGCGCTTTTTTGTCCCACAAGAGAAACGCGAACATGCCGTTAAACCGCTTCACACAGTCCGGCCCCCAGGTCTGGTATGCGCGGATAATAACCTCGGAATCCGATGTCGTCGAAAACGCCATGCCATGCTCAGACTCCAGGGACTTTCTAAGCTCTAAAAAGTTATAGATTTCACCGTTATAAACCAGCACACACGCATCGATCTTCAGCGGCTGATTGGCCTGCGCGGACAAGTCTAGGATACTGAGCCGCCGATGACCAAGACTGACGATTTCATCCGTATACACGCCACCATGGTCAGGCCC
Organism: uncultured Candidatus Marinamargulisbacteria bacterium; assembly: GCA_964364855.1. Taxonomy (GTDB): domain Bacteria; phylum Margulisbacteria; class Marinamargulisbacteria; order CAYINU01; family CAYINU01; genus CAYINU01. Next base: position 13,240 of record CAYINU010000031.1, read on the forward strand.
CCGATGCCGGATATCCTCGCACATGCTGGTGATCAGGGCCGTCTGATCCTGCTCAACATCACGAAGGTTATAGACTCCAGCTAGACCACACATCGTCGCTTAAATCGCACACCATCCACCATCGATTTTAAGGTCATGACCAGTGATATATCCGGCGCTGTCCGAGAGAAGAAACGCCACACCACCTGCGATATCCTCGGGCGACGCCATGCGGCGCATCGGGACTTTTTCACAATACCGCTTCACAAATGACTCGGGCTGGTGATCAAAAACTCCGCCGGGCGATACGCAGTTAACCCGAACGTTGTAGGGACCATAGTACGAGGCCAGGTAGCGGGTCATATTGGCAATCCCACCTTTGATCGCAGCGTATGCTGCAGGCATGGTCATCGCTGTACCCTCATAGACGGTAAAATCGGGGCCAACGCTACCATAAATGGATGACATATTCACCAGGGCGCCATGTCCTTGGGCCTTCATCTTTTCCAAAACCACCTGGCAGCACATCACGTATCCATTGAGGTGAAAATCGATATTTTTTCGCCACGAGCTCATCGGTATCTCTTCAAATTTAAGCGGCCAATCAGAGGTGCGCGGATACGCATTGTTGACCCATCCGTCGAGCGCCGGAATTGCCGCCAGGAGGTGGGCCACTGCCTCTTCGGAAGTGGTATCGATTGGGTGATAGTCCACGGCAATCTCCGGATGGTCCCAAGTGGGCTTGATGTCTAACGCCATGACAGCGGCACCCTGGTCTACCAACTCCCGGCACAACGCCGTTCCCAAAAATCCACCCGCCCCGGTTACCGCGATCGTCTTCCCCGCTAAACCTATTGCCACGTAAAAAGGCCTTCCCGGAGAACAAACTCCAAAAATTTCAGATCGACCTCTCGATCTACATCGAATCCCGAAATCGGATCCATTTCCAGGATTTGGGACGACGGCGCAATAGGGGAAATCACGTCGGGGTCTAGAAGATACTCCCTTCTGTAAACATAAATGGACGCGTTCATATCATACACAAGCGGTGCATCTTGACGACGCGTGATTTTGGCGGGAAGTCGTTTCGAGAGAGTAACGTGTCCATCGGATACTTCCACCATATTAAAATACGGATTTTTATGAGCCGGAACGACACTAAATACGGTTTCAATCGTGGGGTCTTGCATGAGCGCCACCGCACGCTGAATATCTTGGACCGTGCGAAGCGGCGCGGTGGGGTCTAAATCCAGTATCAAATCAAACTGTTTTCCATAGACTTCTTCGGCCTGCAGGAGGGCGTGCCGAATGACAGGCAGCTTTGGCGTCGCGTCTTGTGCCAATTCAACCGGCCGCAAAAAGGGCGTACTAACACCATATGTCGCCGCAATATCTAAAATAGCTTGGGAGTCGGATGAGACCACGATAGCCTCTCCTTGACCCCATTTTATGGCTGTTTCAAGGGTGTAGGCGATCAAAGGTTTACCTAAGATTGACCGTATGTTTTTATTTGGGACACCCTTTGAGCCGCCACGAGCACAAATGGTAACCAGAATATGGCTCATAATCTGGTGATATTCCTACTCGGCACTATATAGGCTTCTATCGTCATTCCATCACCGAGTCTTGGTCCCTATAAAAACATACACGTTACAAAACTGATCGGGGAACAAGCGAATGAAGGTATTTTGCAAAAACGTGCCCAACCGGGACAGTCTGTACCCTTCTTTTCGCCCCTTGTTTTCATCAAAATCCTTGTGTGATGCGGCCCTAAAAAACCGAAATTTATACAAGATGGGCATATTTTCCACCGGGATCACAGTTTCAGGCGCAAATCCATGCGCCCTAAACATCCGCACCAGCTCATCTTTGGTCAAATTTAACTTGTGAAACACCGTGGCTGTCGAGGGTCCAAATTGCTTGCTTCGCCGACGCTCTGTCAGCCAATCCGTCCACCGGGTTTGCCAATTGTCCGCCCGAAACGACGCGCAAATCTTTCCACCTGGCACCATCACCCGGACGGTTTCATCCAAGGCCTTTTCCAGCGCCTGGCCCTCTAAATTGTGATACAATCCATAGGCCAAAAAATACGTAAATGTACGATCGGGGTATTGCAGCTGGGTGATATCCCCCACATCCACCTGTAAAACGGCATCCGTCTCTTTGAGTTTTTGGATAACACTAGGGATAAAATCAAACCCAAAAATGTCGTATCCGCGATCATGAAAATAGCGCAAAATACGCCCGGCGCCACAGCCTGCTTCCACGATTTTTCCTTCTTTGCCCGTCACGGTCATGAGCGCATATTTTAGCGGATAGGCATTTGTATTGGACATGGGGGCATCCACGGCAATGCTATCCCAACGGTGCGTCCAGTATTGTTTGTTGTCGTGATGGCGATAGGTAATACGCATTTAGATGTTCCTTTGGGGCAGTGACACTATTGCCAAATGTTTAAGCAGCGGGTGAATCACGTAATACATCCGACCCGACCCTTCGTCCTGGCTTTCGGTCCGAAGATCTTGTCGATCATACCATTCACACAACACAGCCACCAAGACATCCGCCCGCATGGCACCGTCCAGCAGATAGTCGATGTCCGTACCCGCGGGTGGCAGTGCAAAATGCTTGCGTTTGACGATACGCCCCATGTCGATCTCGGGGCTCAAAAACAGAGCCGACACCCCGCAGCGTTGTTCTTCCAACAGGCTGTAATAGGTAGTGGTGCTACCCCTAAATTCCGGCAACCATCCAGCGTGCATATGGAGCATGGGAGGTCTATTTTCAAGCAATTCACGAGGCACGATCTGCCCCCCAAATCCTGAAAAGATCACCAGCTTTGGATCGTCTTCAAACAAGGCTTGGGCAACAGCCGGTGCATTTAAGTCCCGCTCGGTCAGCGTCACTACCCGATCGGCAATGGCAGCTAGGCTGAGTTGTAGCGGCTGGCGCAAATCTGGTAAAAACAGTTCCGAAGTCACCCAGGACTCCGGTCCCACCAAACCCGTTTGGGTTTCGTTTTCAAAGCCATAGAGCACCACTTTGTCCACACGTAGACCGGCATGCTGGATGGCCTGGGCATAGGCCTTGGATCGGGGGGTATTGGCAGCCAGAAACACCACAGGCGTTACGTACATAGTGCTTCCCGCCCTATGCGTTTGGCCAACCCGGTCACAAAATACTTTTCGCGATCTGCAAGCCATGCCAAATGGGCCACTTCCTGGTCATTGAGTCCGTTGTGTTGGGCACACAACGTGTCGAGTAGTTTGATGAAGGCATTCAGATAGGGTAGTTCAGAAAACCTGTCGTAGGCGTTTGCCATTAGGGTGGCCAGTAACAGATATAAACTCAGACGCGTGTAGCCAGACTGATCCACCGGCTTAAACCGCTCGTCATACCGCGCAAACACCCGTTTGGACACTTCCCATTTTTGCACCCATTTTTGTAGCCAGGCGATGTCTGAAGACTCCGGGTCTTCCCCAGCATCCAGGCGGCCCAAAAGTCCGCGCAACACCAGCTCCGCTTCCCATTCGCCATCGGCAGGCAAGGGCAGGCCGGCCTCCCCAAAAACGTGACGCATTGGGCAGATATCCCTGCACGCCCATCGCCGGTTGCGCGCCCAAGCAGGGAAAATATCCGTACCAATATAAGGGGTGTAAAAATAGGTGTTTCGGTCTTCCAAGCGGTCGCCATAGCCATAGGGATAATGGACCTCCAATGACGTTTGCGCTTGGGCTCGGGACCAAATCTCACGGGCCAAAGCAGCCATATTTTGGGGAACGGAATTGTCTATTTTCCAGTCAGAATGGGTATCGGACGGATAGGCGATGTCCACCCCCACCACGTGTTTTCGATCCCCTGCCAACGCCGGCGCATAGATGTTTTTGATGTCGCGTTGGACCAACACCGACATATCCGCCAAAAGCTCTACCTGAAAATACGACGAAAACCGTTGGCGATTGGCCACCAAAATATCCGGAAAAATGCACAAAATGCTGCACACCACATCAATGCCCTGGCGGTCCAGCCATTGGCACAACGCCACCAGCCGTTCGGCATTTTTGCGTCTGGCAATCATGTCATAGTCACCGGGTGAGCCGTCAGCCCCCACCATGCGACGCACATCGTCACCATCCACCAACACCACATTAGGCACTTGGGCCCGGCGCTGCCGGACCAGTTCTTTGGCCAGCGTGGTCTTTCCCGCCCCGGACATGCCGACGACCCAAATTACCATGCGTGCACCGGCACATCCACAGGGGGCAAGGTCTCATACACCGCCAAATCCGAGGCACTGTCTACCTCATACCAACGGCCTGAAATAGGCACCACGTTGATGCGTACATCTCGGTCCAAGAGTCCTTGCAACATTTCCGTCATACTCAGTTTATCTTGATCCCCGGTAGACAGCGTCGCCAAATAAGCCTCCATCTGGCCCCAGCCTGTGGGAGTGAGCTTAATGAGCCCCATATACTGCCCCTGAATATCCGCCACATCTACGGCCCGGTGGCCAATTTCCAACAGACGATCTCCATTCAATCGAAAGGTCTCTGCGTCGTCTAGCGGACGTTCAAATCGGCGCTGCCACAAGGTCAACCACCGCGGGTCATAGGTAATGCCAATGTCGCAAGGCAACGCCATCAAGCTGCGCACGCTATCGGCACCATACACAATGTCCGAATAACTGACGATACAAGCATCCTTGCACAACCAGTTTTCGGCAGCTTTCAACGACATCACCATGTTGGTTTGGGCCCATCGGAGGTTTTCAAAATAAGTCACAGGATATTGGAATGCTTGGGGCATGTACCCCCTTACAATGCCAATGTCCGTCACCCCCGCCCCTCGCAGCGCCGCCAATTGCCAGTCGATGAGGGCTTTGCCGTGTAAGCGCACCTGACATTTGGGATGGTCCTCGGTCAACGTTCCCATCCTGCTGCCTCGCCCGGCGGCCAAAATCAGCCCTCTCATACGCGGGTTTCCCACATTTTTCGCCATACCCACTGGTCATTGGCCGAAATCGGCGTTTCTCGTTCCGGGTGCCACATCTGACCATAAATAGGCAATTCTTTGTGGGCCGCCGCCATGGCCACACCGTCGCCAGTTGTGGCAGTCACTTCCATGGGCAGCTTCACATTCTTGGCTCCCCAATTAAAATAGGCGGTCACGGTACGAGTATCTGAGGAACGGTGTTTTTTGTCTTGTGCAACCAACGCATGCAACGTACCCACATACCCCTCCAACCGAACCAACTTGGTCCCGAAATAATCCAATATCAATTGCATGCCACGACACACTCCTACAACGGGTAGACGTCG
>CAYINU010000032.1:0-18490 GCA_964364855.1 uncultured Candidatus Marinamargulisbacteria bacterium
GTCATAATCGTAAATACAAACGGGGTAAGTCTAAGTCTTTAAACTAGTGACATTAGGCTTGGCGGGGGAAGCCGGGCTGGCTAGTGCTGGAACAAGGGAAATTTAAAGGTCTTTTTTGGCTTCTTCCAGTTGAGCCAATTCATGCAGCTTCTTCTTGAGAATCGCTTTGTCGATGAGTTTGGTTTCATATTCAGCAACTTTCGTGGGTGACAGGTTTCTGCTGAGTGAATACTCTACGACTTCATCATCTTTGCTCTTGCAGAGGATCAGGCCGACTGTCGGGTTTTCATCGGGCTTTTTGACGTCTCGGTCAAGCGCCTCCAAATAAAAATCCATTTTGCCTAAATACTCCGGCTTAAAGTCATCGATTTTCAGTTCAATGGCCACTAAACATTTGAGGCCTCGATGGTAAAACAGCAGATCAATATAGTAATCATTTCCACCAACCTGAATTCGGTATTCTTCTCCAACAAATGAAAAATCCCGCCCGAATTCCAAGACGAAGTGTTTTAGGTTTTGAACAATGGCTTTTTGCAAGTCTTTTTCGGAATAGACCGTTGGGAGGTCTAAAAATTCCAAGACATAGGGGTCTTTAAATACCGCTTCCGGAAATTCGCCCGGCTTGGCTATAGCCGTTTCCGGCTTTTTGCTTTCGGCTAGTAATACACGTTCAAAATACCCACTGTCGATTTGGCGTTCCAGTTCACGGACGGAATAGTTCTCTTTGATAGCCAGTTGAATGTAGAATCCCCGTTCTTCAGGAGATTTTGACTTAGATAAAATGTGTAGATGATGAGACCAGGAAATTTGTGTCAACAGTGTTGGCACAATTTCAGAACCTTGATAGGTTTCATAAAATTGCTTCATTCGATATAGGCTTCTTCGGGAAAATCCGGTTAAGGTAGGATGTGTTGTGGAGATATATTCGGCTAGCTGTTCAATGGTATTGTCACCCCAAGTTGCCGCTTCGATTTTTTCACTGATGAGCTTGCCAACCTCCCAATACAGTAAAATCAGCTCTTTGTTCACCGCTTTTAAGGCATTTAGACGCGCCTCTTGGATCAACTGGCTGATTTCCTTAAAAGAGGCTTCCCATTCATTTTTTGCTGTCGGCTTTGACATATCAGGATTCATTTTATCAGGTTCCTTTTATTCTGTGATTTGATGGAGTAAAATTTTTTACCAGTTCGACACAAAAACCAGACGGGCCGCCATAAAACCCTTCGATTAACTGGCCCATTGCCTGCTTCTTCCATGCCGATATCTGCGTCGGATGGACCTTGTACTTGCTTGCCAGTTCCGCGATCGCTTCTTCCCCTCGTATCGCCGCTAGCGCCACCCTCGATTTGAATTCCGCTGTGAATGCTCGTCCCTTGCCCATCTTTTTGCCCTCCAGATTGTTGAGATTTTAGCCCGTCTTACCCCGCTTTTTCTATCTCTATTTCTGGTCTAAATTTGTGGGACAAGCTCATTCGCAATTTGACTCGTTTTCTGGACATGTTAATATGCGCCGTGTCCGTTCCATGGAGGCGACTTGTCGGGAGTAGAAGGTCCGGTGTGCTGTTGTTGTAATGCGTGCACGACCTTACCGTTACACTTACACGCCATCTCTAAGGAGGACAGCTATGGAACGAAAACGAGAACAAAACCAAGATCAAGACCGAAACCAAAACAGAGAAAATCGCGGAACTGCTAACCGTGGGTTCGCCAGCATGGACCCGGAACGCCAACGCGAAATCGCAGCCGAAGGCGGTCGCGCTTCTCACCAAGGTGATCGCAACCGAGATCGTGAATCCAGTCGGAATCGCGAAGAAAATCGAACGTCTTCTTCTAGTCGCCGCAGTAGCAACCGCTAAACCGGAATAGCCTTTCTTTGGTCCGACACCCGCCTCCACGGACAAGGACTACAAAAAATGGAGCGCCCGAAATTCCCCCGTGGAAAAGTAGGGCACCTTTTTTGAGGCCGTTGAGAGAGAAGCGGGTTTTCGCTATAGTTTGAATAGATGTCCGACTTCACTCTCCAAGTCGTTACCTATGGCCCGGACACCACGCCCCAAACGGCGTCGGCAGCCACCCCTGCGGAGGTGGATTTGTTGCGCGAGAGGAAACCGGTCGCCTGGATCCGCATCACGGCGCCTGGCAGTAACGACTTATTGCCCTTGTTAAATACCATCGGACTTGTCGATCCGGCTATTCTCCCGGACCTTTGCCGGATTCATCGTTTACCCAGATGGAAAAGCTGCGCCACGTATACGATGTTGATGCTGCCGTTTTTGCATCATCCGCCTCACTCTTCGCACCTGATATCCGACCAAGTCATATTTGTATTAGGTCCCCAATGTGTCGCCACTATCCAGTCCACGGCAACGCCACTTTTTGATGCCGTGCACCAGCAAATCTTCGAAACACCGGAGATATTCACAAGCAAAGGTGCCGACTTTCTAATGTCTGTGTTGCTGGGTGCTGTCGGAGACGCCTGTTTCTGGTCCATCGAAATGCTGCGTATACGATCGGAGGAATTGGAACAAGCCATTAATACTGACGGACCTATCCCGCCGTTGCTGCGTGCTATCCGGCAACATACACGCCAATTTCTGACCTTTCGGCAAGCCCTAGATCCTTTTCCGATGTTTTTTGAGAAATTTTTTGACCCGGGGTCACCCTTTGTCTCTTCGCAGTCTAGGCCGCAATTTACTGAAATTTTGGACCGGGCCAGGCACCTTTCTGCTTTATTGGATGGCGAGCGAGACATTGTCATGAGTTTGCATGACACGTACCGGGCGTCTCAGGGCGATCGCATGAACACCACTGTCAATCAGCTCACGATGCTGTTGTCGGTTTTTATTCCGTTGTCTTTTTTGACTGGCATTTGGGGAATGAATTTTGAGTACATGCCGGAATTGCAGTGGAAATTAGGGTATCCCTTTGCGCTAACATTAATGATCATGGTCGTCGTCTCGCTGCTGGTTTATTTTCGCAAAAAAAAGCTGTGGTAACGATTTAGAGCCGGTCTCATCAAGGGAAGCCGTCTCAGAAATGACTCAGGCAAGGCATTCTGAGCAGGTCAACCGGAGCATAGCAGCGCTATGTGAGGATTGGCATGCGAGGAATAACGCCGCATGGGGCATTTATGAGAGGGCTTCTAGGCAACGGATTTGGCGGTTTGGTGGATGAGATTATCCCGGTATTGGGACAAGACTCGGGATTTGGAAACAAAACCCACATATTTTCCATTGTGAACCACCGGCAAATTCCAAGCTTGATGGTCGTCAAATTTTCGCATCACAAATGGAATACTATCCCCTTGATGCAGCACACAGGGCGGCATTTTCATGAGCTCCTTAACGAGCACGGTGTCATAGAGGTCTTGCTGGAACATCAATTCCCGAATGTCGTCTAAGACCACCACGCCCAGCAACTGTTTTTCGCCATTCACCACCGGGAATACATTGCGGTGGGCATGGGCCACAACGTCAACCAGATGCCCCAATGTGGCGTCCGGCAACACCGTTGAAAAATCCCTTTCAATGAGACTGGTAAGCCGAAGATTGCTCAGCAGGGATTTGTCCCGGTCCTCGCGGATGAGAAGGCCCTTTCGCGCCAATCGCTGTGTGTACACGGTGAAGGGCTCCAAATACCGTGATACGAAAAATGACAGCGCCGAGACCACCATCAGCGGCACAAAAAGGGTATAGCCGCCAGTCACTTCGGCAATCAAGAAAATACCGGTCAGCGGCGCATGGAAAATCCCACTCAACGCGCCTGCCATCCCCGCTGCGATCAGGTTGACCGCCGGAACGGGAATAAGGCCCAATTGATTAATGACCAGTGAAAATACCATCCCTACCAAGGCCCCGGTAAACAGGGCGGGGGCAAACACGCCGCCGTTCCCGCCTGCGCCGATGGTGACGGCAGCCGCTATGGGTTTGACGATAAGCAAAATCACGGCCAACGTCACGAGACCCTGCCAGGACGTATCCAGCAGCCCATGGAAAATCCAGGATTCATGGAGAATGCTCTGGTAATTTCCCGCCAAGATCGCGGTGATGGTGTGGTAACCCTCTCCGTATAAAGGGGGCAGGAAAAACAGAAATACACCGGCCATCAGTCCCCCCAAAATTGCTTTTCGGATCACCGTGCGCTGGAGGTCAAACTGGCGCTTCACGGCCATCACAATTTTGGTAAAGGCGACAGACCATACGCCCATAATCAGTCCCAGCAGCAAATAAAGTGGAACGGCGTTCACGCTCCATCCTTTGGTTACCAAAAAGAATAGCTGATCGCTGTACAGCAATTTGGAAACCACGGACGCACTTGCGGTCGCTACCAACAATGGGATGATGGTCGGCAATGAGAATTCTGGCAGCAGCACTTCGATAGCAAATAGTACACCGGCTATAGGGGAGTTAAAAATCGCCGCAATTCCCGCGGATGCGCCACTGGCTAGCAAGACCGTACGTTCTTTGTAGTTCAGTTTGAAAAACTGGGCAATATTGGTGCCGATAGCCGATCCGGTCACCACAATGGGAGCCTCAAGTCCCGTTGTGCCCCCAAAGCCCACCGTTAGGGCACCCGTAACAGCATGGGAGTAGACCTTGTCAAAGGCAAGCCGACTCGACTTTTGCTCAATGGACAAAATGACATCGGTCAGGCTTTTTCCCAGCTTGGCCCGAATGATGTATTTATAAAAAATAACGGTTCCCAAAATCCCGATTAACGGTAAAAAAAGCGGCACCACCGATTGTGGAGCCAAGTTTTCTAAAATCGTAGACTGCAAAAAAAAGGTAACCCGTTTTAAAAAAACAGCGGCCAGCCCCGCAACAATGCCAACACCGACGCTAATTAGAACGAGTCGGTTTTTAGCAGAGATATAACCGGACATACGCTGGTAGGCTTTTTTAAACACACTCATATCGCTGAATTGTAAACTGCAACGCCCCAGTATAACAGAGTATGAAAAGCGCACTCACATTTTCCAAATTTTTGCTATATTAAAAATGTGATCAAAAATCCCCCTAAACCGGAGGTCCCTTTTTATGATGACGTTCATCATTCGTCTTATTATCAACGCATTGGTGATCCTGGGCGTCGCACACTTTATCCCCGGCATCTTTGTGGCCAGCATTTGGGCCGCATTGGCGTTTGCCATCATTTTGGGCATCGTCAACGCCATCATTCGTCCCCTGCTCATCTTGCTTACTTTGCCGGTCTCGGTCATTACGTTGGGGCTTTTCACGCTCGTCATTAATACCTTCACTTTTTGGCTGGCCAGCTTGGTTTCTTTTGGCGTGCATGTCGAAACCATTTCTGCCGCCTTTTGGGGTGGATTGATCTGCTGGATCGCTGCGCTTCTGACCAATCACTTTGTAAAATCTCTGTAACGTATGGAGAAACCCCACCCCCTCAGTTGGTCCACCCCCGTGGCCAAACTGATGTCCTATGAATCGGCGTCTCTTCCTGTTGAGTTGACCGTAGAAAAAGCCCTCGATTATATCCGCCACCATCCCCCGCAGGTGAGCGTCATTTATTTTTATTGCGTCGACAAAGACGGCCGTTTGGTGGGCGTCATTCCCACCCGGTCATTGTTGATGGCAGACCGACATAACCGTCTGCAAGATATTATGGTGTCCCGGGTAGTATCGGTTACCGAAAACACGACATTGCGTCAGGTAGCCAAACTATTTACCCGGTATCGTTATCTGGGCTACCCTGTAGTGGATAGCAATCGCAGGCTGACGGGAATGATTGATGCCGAAGCAGTAGTACGGGCCTTGGCCAGGGACCGGGTGGACCGCCATCGGTCACAGGATGATTTTTTCCAACTCATCGGCTTCCACGTCAACGAGGCCGAAGGCCTATCGAGCTGGAAATGGTATCGCATACGGATACCCTGGCTATTGGGCACCATCATCGCCGGGCTCATCGCCGCCTGGATTACGGGTATGTTTCGCAAAGATCTGGAAAGCGCGATCGGGCTGGCCATGTTTATCCCTGTCGTGCTGTCTCTGGCCGAGAGCGTGGGCATGCAAGCCTTAAGTCTGAGTGTGCAGCGCTTGCATCAACTCCGTCCCTCAACCCGACAAATCTTTGAAGATATCCGTGAAGAAGTCGGTGCCGGCGTACTATTGGCCATAACATGTGCTTCTATTCTGTCCTTGGCTGGTGGCGCATGGCTGAGCCAGCCCATTGCCGTGATATTGCTAGGCGGTATTGGGTCCACGATGGTATTGGCTACCGTCGTGGGGGTCAGCGTCCCCTATCTGCTGCGTCAATTTAAACTCGACCCCAAGATTGCCGCTGGTCCGTTTTCCTTGGCCCTCATCGACCTCGCTACGATTTTGATTTATTTTTCCATCGCACATTGGGTGTTGGGCCGTTAAGGCGTTAAGACCAAAGCCAGCAGTAGAAAAACCACGCCCAATAGCAGGCAGATCGGGCCGTAGATGCGCAGCTCATAGTAGCCAAACACGGTTTTTCGGCCTTTTCCCAACACCGCCACCAAAAACCAACCCGCCAGGGCCCGGACAGCAAACGCGAGTCCATACACCCACAAGGTGAGAAGAACAACTAGGGGATAGCGCCGGATCAAAAAACCGGAAGACGCCACGTCGATCAAAATTGCGGCACCCCAAAATAGCAAGGCCGCCACTGCCAGAGTCGTTACGGCTTGAGGCCTAAAAAGCGGCTTGCCATCGACTTCGGGAACCACATAGCGCACGCCCCACTGACCACCACCAGCCCAATAGAGATGCAGTCCAGTCAGGCCGACCAGTGCGGCTGCCGCAATCAACGTGAGCAGGAAAACCATAATCCTTATGATGCCATCCGGGACTGGCCTTGGCAAACCGTTGCACGCGGTCCGTTGTCTGGGTTACTCTGACACTACTTCAGCTGGTTACAAGGAGAGATCTTATGATCCACAATACGCTTAACCGACTTGAAATGCGCATTGCCGATGCGACCGGCGTTCCCAAGGAAAAACGAAGTGAATTGTTAAAGCTGATCGCCAAACTGCGGACCGAGCTGCAGGCCATCTCCAAACACGACCCTGAAAATGCCGAAACAATCGCGAGTTTCGCGCATCTGACAGCCCACGAAAAACTGAAAAAGAAGACCAATCCCAAGCTGGTCCAGACCTCCGAGTCGGGGCTTGAGGAGTCTCTGGTTGACTTTCGAGCGTCCAATCCCCAACTCGCAGCCATCATTGACGACATCCTGAACGTTTTGTCGGCTAGCGGAATCTAGGTCGTTTCCTTGCCTCGTGCGATAAGCAGTTTTCCGGTGCGAACGACCTCGATCACGCCATATTTTTGAAGCATATCGAGCAACGCATCCAATTTCTCTGTGCTGCCTGTCACTTGGACAATGAGTGATTCATCCGAAAAGTCGACAGTCTGTGCTTTAAAATGGGTGATCAATTGTAAGATTTCAGAACGGTCTTTGCCTTCGGCCCGCACTTTGATGAGGGCCAATTCTCGCTCAATCGTATTTTGGTGCTGGTGGTCTGTGCACTGCACCACATCGACCAGCTTTGATACCTGTTTGATGATCTGATCCAGGGTTTCCTGATCCCCTGTCGAAGTAATGGTCATTCGGGAATATTGGCCATCATGGCCCACCGGCGACACAGACAAGGCATCGATATTAAATCCGCGTCGCGAAAAGACCTGCGCCACCCGCAATAGCGAGCCCGGTTTATTGAGCAAATAGATGCTGATGGTATGGGAATCAAAAACAGAAATCATCTACGTACTCCCCGTGGGCTTGGCCATTTTGTGCTTTGGCCGTTCGATAATCATATGGTGGGCGGACTTGCCTGCGGGAACCATGGGAAACACGTTGTCTTCTTTGGCCACTTCGGCATGGATTAAACATGGGCCAGGGTGGTCCAGGGCTACCTTTAACATCCGGCGGACGTCAGCGCCGCGACGGATGCGGACCCCTTTGATTCCATAGGCCTCGGCCAGCTTCACAAAATCCGGATTGCCTTCCAAATCGACACCCGAATATCGGTTGTCGAAAAAGAGCTCTTGCCACTGACGCACCATGCCCAGGTATTTGTTGTCCAAGACCAGAATTTTGACAGGCAATTTGTGGATGGCTGCCGTCGATAGCTCGGCCAGCGTCATCTGAAACCCGCCATCACCCACGATGGCAATCACCAGCGCGCCCGGTACGCCAAACTGCGCACCGATGGCCGCTGGGAACCCATATCCCATCGTCCCTGCCCCACCGGAAGACAGCCACGTGTCGTTTCGCGTCACTTTGATAAACTGGGCCGCCCACATTTGGTGCTGGCCGACATCCGTGGTGTAGATGGCATTACCTTTGGTGAGCTCATTGAGCTCATCCAACACATGCTGCATTTTTAGTCCACCTTGCTTTTTATAGCCCAGGGGATGACGGCGTTTGTAGGTATTTAACGTTTTGAGCCAGGGCTTGGTATCCAATGGTGATACCAAATCCACCAATTGCTCCACAACCCGTCGCGCATCACCCACGACAGCGGCATCGACTTTGACGATTTTGTTGATTTCAGCCGGATCGATATCAATGTGAAGCTTTAGGGCCTCCGCACAAAAATGGGCATTGTCGCCATTGATGCGGTCATCAAAGCGAGAGCCGATCGAGCAAATCAGATCGCACTCCACCACGGCCTTGTTCGCATAGGCCGTGCCATGCATCCCCAGCATTCCCATTGACAGCGGGTGGGTTTCGGAAAATGCACCCTTGCCCAGTAACGTATTGGTGACCGGGGCTTGCAACTTTTCAGCCAGCTTTTTGACGGCAGGACCCGCATTGGCAATAACCGCGCCATGGCCCACCAACAAAAGGGGCTTTTTAGATTGTGCAAACAGACGGGCCATTTCGGCCACGGCATCCGGATCTCCTTCGCCCGGTACCGTATACCCCGGCAAGTCCACCTTCGGATGCAAGGAAGCGGTACAGATACCGGATGAGACATCTTTGGGAATATCGATCAAAACCGGGCCGGGACGACCGGTATTGCAAATGTGAAACGCCTCGTGTGCCACACGGGGAATATCGTTGCTTTCGCGGACCAAATAACTATGCTTGACAACGGGAATCGCAATGCCAAACACATCGGCTTCTTGAAAGGCATCTTTGCCCAAATTGCCCTTGTTGGTTTGACCGGTAATCACAATCATGGGCACCGAATCCATCTGCGCAGTCAAAAGACCGGTGATGGTGTTGGTGGCCCCGGGACCACTGGTCACCAATACGACCCCCGGCTTACCCGTCGCGCGGGCATACCCATCGGCCATATGCGTGGCGCCTTGCTCGTGCCGGACGAGAATCAACTTGATTTTAGAATCAACCAGGGCGTCAAAAATGGGGATAGCAGCGCCACCGGAAAGCCCGAAAATATAGTCCACACCCAGGTCTTCTAGACATCGGATGAGGGCCTCGGCACCGGTGATCATTTTGGATTCCACAGCTTTTTTGGCCATTTGAGAGACACTTTACCAGAAGCCCGCCATTGGGTCAATAAAAATAGAGATTTTTATGGCAAGCTTCAAAGTTTTTAAAAAAACGAACTCCAAAAATGCGTTTTTTATACCGAAGTTTGGATGATCTTAAAAATTCTGCGGTGAAAACGGCGTTTTTTTATGACTACGCCCTTACTTCATCACCAATGCTTCTTCCAAACGTTGACGGGCGGCCGGGCTGACCAGCTTTTCCACAATGGTCACGGCAAATTCCAGAGCGGTTCCTGGTCCACGGCTGGTAATCACCTGCCCATCCAGCACGACGCGGTCTTCGCGATAGTGGCAATGCGTCATATGGGGTTTGGTACCGGGGAACGAGGTGGCCTGACGGCCGTCCAAAAACCCCCACGCGTCGAGAATGCGGGGCGCCGCACAAATGGCGCAGAGCCATTTGCCGGCATGGGCATGCCGAGTCAAAATCTCTTTGACAGCGGCGCCCCCCGCCCCACTTTGTAAATGGGTGGTGCCGGGTTCACCTCCAGGCAATATGACCGCATCAAATAAACTGGCACCCACGCCTGACAACTTCACATCCGCCCGAACAAGAATATCGTGTGCACCGCGGACCTGCACATCGGACATGCCGGCCACAGTCACCTCAATCTGCGCTCGGCGTAGGATATCAATGACGGAAACCGCCTCAACCTCTTCAAATCCGTCGGCCAAAATAACCAATGCAGTAGTCATAAAAACCCTCCTTGATTGATTTTCAAATTACGCCTTTGCGGGGGGGCCATTGTGGCTATGGGAGCAAAACAGCGCTTTACATTTTAAAGAAACAAGAGTGTGTAGGAAAAATGCTCCTGAATGGCTTTAAAATGGCTGTCCCGCGTCATCAGGCAGAGATTATTCTGGTAAGCATGCTGAAAGATCAATATGTCGTTGAGCGGGATACTGAGTCCTTTTCGCTTCAGCTGATTACCTTTTTTCGCGGCATTAACAAAAAAATCCTGATCCGCCTCTAAATAATGCATGCCCTCGAAATTGGTTTTGATAAACTGCTCATCTTTGGGGTTAGCACCCACCATGAGCTCAGCGAGGATGATGCCGTCAAAACAGGCCTTATCCTCCATAAGGAGATCAGCCACTTTTGACTTCGAAGACTCCGTTAGTTTGCCATTGAAAAAATCAATCCATACTGACGTGTCAATGAGCGTGTTACGCATCTCGCGACAGTGCCCGATAGCGCTTAATGTCAAATTCCATTTTGAGTTTTCCATACCGGGAAAGTATCTTTTTTCGCTTAAGGTCTCTCACGAAGCATTCCAACGCAACGGTGATGACCTTAGTCTTGCTCTTGATGCCACTTAGTGACAAGCTCTCGGCCACCAGTCCGGATGGTAGTGATAATGTTGTTCTCATAATGCCTATAGTATATGCACTATTTTGGCATACATCAATGCCAGATTTTTGACTATCCAAACCCCAGTTTGACCAGGTGCTGTAAGTACTGCACCTGCTCCCGCACATTCAACTTGCTGCGGATCAGCGGCAGGTTCTCGGCCTCATTAAGGTGGGCAAGATAACGGTTATGTCGGGCGCCATCGGGTTTTGATATCCTGCACAACGCGCGTCAATGTCGGGTAGGACGACGCCATGCCAAAGGTCTCCGGCGTCACCGCATCATAGACAAAATCAGGATGCGTGACGCAATACCGATCCCAAGGATGAATTTTGATGCGCATCCATCGGGCCAGCATTAACAAAAATCGGTTGGGGACGCGTATCTGGAAATAGACGGGAATGCCCAAAACGTCGCAAATCTCTCGGATGGCCGCCCTGGCGGTGTGGCCTTTCCCACCCATCACCACTTCTTTGCCTGGATTGGGACTCTCCAACACGCCCTGGACGACTTTCGCGATGTCTGCAGCGTGCATAAACTGAAACGCCCCATCCGGGTAGATAAACCGCAACCACCGGATCCGGCCTTGATTGGGCATGATCCCGCCACTGATATGGGACATCGGATGCCGGTCATCACCCCCAAAGACCACCGTGGGAAACACGGTCACAATGCGGTCATAGAAGCGACTTTTGGCCAAGGATCGAAACCCCAAATATTTGGAGCGAATATAGCCTGTCCCCAACGTTCCCGCTTCCTCCACCACCTTGTTCCCCGCCCCCAAAATACTGGCCGTGGAAAAATAGATGATGCGCCGGAGGCGATCCGGCTCACAGGAGTCGAATAACGCATGGGTCTGGCGAACATTGAGTTCGATGGAGTAGTCCGAATCCCCCCAAGCGGTGGCCACGTGAATCACGGCATCCATCCCGCACGTCAGTGCTTGAAAGTCCGCCATTGTCTCCAGATCCCCGACAAAAATACTTACCCGGGGATGGGTCCGCACGTCTTCGCGCAATCGGTCGGGCGAACGGACCAATAGCCGCAGATCGTGTTGGCTATTCGTCAATAGCTGGTCAACCACGTAGCTACCAATACACCCATTGGCACCGGTAATGAGAATGTCTGCCATCGCAACCTATGATGCCACAACCCCTAGACCCTGGCTACGTTCCCCATCATTTTGCTTTTCCCTTGGCTTTGAATGTTAGTACGTCATTTTTGAAGTCCACAACAAGGGTCTCCCCGTCATGAAATTGCCCTTCCAATAACGCGATAGCCAAGGGATTTTCGAGCTGGTTGGTGATGGCCCGTTTGAGCGGCCTGGCCCCAAAGTCCGGATCATACCCCACCTGGGCCAAATGCCCCAACGCGGCCTTGGAAACATCCAGGGTCATATGCCGCTCCGCCAACCGCTTTCGCAAGCGGCCCAGCTGAATGTCCACGATTTGGGCCAATTGTTCTTTCTCCAGCGGGTCAAAGACAATGATGTCATCCACCCGATTCAAAAATTCCGGCCTAAACGACTGCTTTAGCGCCGCCATGACCCGCGTTTCGCGTTCTGTTTTGTCCGTGACGGTCTGGATAATATCCGTACCGATATTGGACGTCATGATGATGACGGTATTTCGAAAATCCACGGTCCGCCCTTGGCCATCTGTTAAACGACCATCGTCCAGAACTTGCAGCAACACGTTAAACACATCCGGATGGGCCTTTTCGATCTCATCAAACAGCACGACCGAATAGGGCCGTCGGCGCACGGCTTCGGAAAGCTGACCCCCTTCCTCGTATCCCACATACCCCGGAGGCGCGCCAATCAGCCGCGACACGGCGTGCTTTTCCATATATTCGGACATGTCGATACGCACCATATTTTTCTCCGAATCAAACATCAGCTCCGCCAACGACTTGGCCAATTCCGTTTTCCCGACACCGGTGGGCCCGAGAAAAATGAAAGACCCGATGGGTTTGTCCGGATCGGACAGTCCGCTGCGAGACCGGCGAATGGCATCGGCTACTTTGTGAACAGCGGGGTCTTGGCCCACTACCCGCTTATGCAATTGGGTTTCGATAGCCAGCAGCTTTGCCTTTTCGGTTTCCACGAGTTTGGAAACGGGAATGCCGGTCCATTTGGCCACAATTTCGGCAATGTCTTCTTCACCGACTTCCTCTTTGAGCATACGGCGACTACTTTGAATTTTGACCAGTTCCGCTGTTTTTTCGTCCAACTGCTTTTGCAACTCCACCAGGGTTTTGTATCGGATCTCCGACACCTTTTCATAATTGCCCTTGCGCTCTTCCGCAGCCTCGTCTACACGGGCTTTTTCGATAGCGGCCTTGGCATTGCGAATAGCCATAATGACATTTTTTTCGTTGTCCCAGTGCGCTTTAAGTTCGTTACGTTTTTCTTTTAGTTCGGCCAATTCTTTGTCGATGTTTCCCAGCGTGGCTTTGGCCGCCTCGTCTTTTTTGACCGCTTGACGTTCGATCTCCAGCTGACGAATTTTGCGCTCGATTTCATCCAATTCTTCGGGCATGCTGTCGATCTCGATACGCAATTTAGAAGCCGACTCATCCACCAAGTCGATGGCTTTGTCCGGCAAAAAGCGATCTTGGATGTAGCGGCTGGATAGCTTGGCCGCCGCAATCAATGCATCATCTAAAATTTTGACGCCATGATGGATTTCGTATTTTTCTTTGAGACCCCGCAAAATAGCAATGGTCTCAGCCACGCTGGGTTCACCCACGTAGGTTTGTTGGAAACGACGTTCCAATGCCGCATCTTTTTCGATGTATTTGCGGTACTCATCCAATGTCGTGGCACCAATGCAGCGCAATTCTCCGCGGGCCAACGCTGGCTTGAGCATATTGGCCGCATCCACCGCCCCTTCGGCAGCGCCTGCACCAACCAAGGTATGCAGCTCATCAATAAAAAGGATGACATTCCCTTCTTGGCGCTCGACGTCTTTGAGCAAGGCCTTAAGGCGATCTTCGAACTCGCCCCGGTATTTGGCACCTGCGATCAAGCTGCCCATATCCAGGGACAGCACGCGTTTGTTTTTAAGGTTCTCCGGCACGTCCCCGGACACGATACGTTGCGCCAATCCTTCGACAATGGCCGTCTTGCCCACACCAGGCTCACCAATCAACACGGGATTGTTTTTGGTGCGCCGACACAAGACCTGGATTACCCGACGGATTTCTTCGTCACGGCCAATAACAGGATCCAATTTTCCGGATTGCGCTTTGGCCACCAAATCTACCGTGTATTTCTCCAGGGCTTGGTATTTGGATTCGGGATCTGGTGAATCCACACGGGACGACCCGCGAATATCCACCAGGACCTTCAAGATGCGATCGCGGGTAACGCCCAATCGCTTGAAAAGTTCAGCCACCGCACCGCCCTTATCGGTGAGTCCCACCAATAAATGCTCACAGCTCACATACTCATCGGTCAGTGTTTTGGCTTCTTTTTGTGCGGCTTCCAGAGACTCATTCAAGTCCTTGGACATGTAAAAGTTGGTTTGACCCTTCACGATCGGATTTTTAGCGATGTCAGCTTGGAGGTTTTTCTTCAAAGTCGCGACGTCCGTCCCGATTTTTTGAAAAATGGGCAGAACCGCGGTGTTGGGTACCTGCAACAATGCCATCGCCAAATGGTTGGACCGCAGTTCCTGGTTATCCACCTCCTGCGCAACTTCTTGCATTTTTTGAAGGGCTTCTTGGGCTTTTAAAGTGAACTTTTCAGGTCTGATCATGCCAATCCTCCTTGTAAGTTCATGTTTGCGAAACACGCTCCACGCACGATACTATCGACTAATTCCCACCCATCATACCGTGTCGCAGCTTGGCACTCAATTTTGGGACTGATAGAATAAAGCTATGATTAGTCATGACCAAATCCAACATGTCATCGACATCATTGCCAAAACCGCACATCCTGAACGCATCGTCATGTTCGGGTCTTACGCGACAGGCACCCCCACTCCCGACAGCGACTTAGACCTTTTCGTCATCCAAGAGACCTCTCTTCCGCCCGCCAAGCGTGCACAGGCGATCCGCAAAGCACTTCGTGGCACGACAGTCCCTATTGATTTGATTGTATACACACCGCAGGAAGTTTCGTATTGGGCCGAGGAGCCATTGGCATTTCCTACTAAAATCGCTAACCAAGGTAAAACGGTATGGGCGAAAAGCGTTTAGCATTAGTAGCAGAATGGTTGAAAAAAGCGGACAATGACCTTCGAGCTGCTATCCTAATTTTCGATAAACAAGAAGACAATACAGACAATGTCTGCTTTCACTGCCAGCAAGCAGCTGAAAAATACCTTAAAGCATATCTGGTTAGTTTGGGGGTAGACTTTCCCAAGACCCATAGTCTTTCTCATTTAAGCACGCTGATTGGGACTTACAAATCAGTCCCAGATTCCATTATTGATCTTTTAGAGGGCTTGGAAAGCTACTCAGTTGAAGTTAGGTACCCTACCGGCTTTATGGACAGACTCTATTCGGAAGCTAAAGATGCCCTAGATGCCGCCATCGAAATTCAACGTTTTTTTAAAGGCTTCTTAGCGATTTAACTATTCTGGTGCATTCCATCCGTTCGGTGGCTTAATAATCTTGCTGAGAAAACGAAAGTGCCGTTGGCTAGGTTTTTTGAGGGACAGTGACGGCTGGCAGTTTGGCTTTGATCCTTTCTATTTCACCGTCACAATCACATACTGCGCCATGTTTTTCCGCTTAATCAGGAGCAAATATTGCGTGGTAGTTGCGTTGCTTGTCATACGATTAAAATCAGCCACTGTCTTCACCAGTTTCTGATTGACCTCCAGAATCTGATCGCCCTCGGCAATTCCCGCTAAGGCCGCCACACCATCAGGGTCCATCTTGGTCACGATCACGCCTTCGTCTGTGCGTAACCCATATTGTTTTTGCAGTTCAGGCGTGATGCCGCCCACTGTCAGTCCCAGACGATTGGGGGTTGCCACATCCGTTGCAACGGCTTCCTCATCGCCGGTGAGCTGGGTAATTTTGGCCGTGACTGTCTGTGATTTACCATTGCGGATCAAAACAATAGTGGCGCTTTGACCCACAGCCGTCTGGGCCACCATCGAACGCAGTGCCGCCACATCCGACACGGCAACGCCGTTGTACGTGATGATGACATCGCCACGCTTGAGACCGGCTTTTTCGGCGGGACTGCCCACAACCACATCACTCACCAGAGCCCCCGTTTGCGCATCCAATCCGAATGATTTGCGCAGCGCTTCGGAGACGTCTTGAATATTCACGCCCAAAAAGCCGCGAACGACTTTGCCATTTTTGATCAAGTCATCCATGATTTTACTGGCCAGGTTAATCGGGATGGCAAAGCCGATACCCAGGTACCCTCCGGAACGAGAAAAAATCGCTGTATTAATGCCGATGAGCTTGCCGTCGACGTCCAGCAACGGACCGCCAGAGTTGCCGGGGTTAATCGCGGCATCGGTTTGGATAAAATTCTCATAGTCCACCAAGCCAATTTTAGAGCGGCCTGTCGCCGATATGACGCCCACGGTTAAGGTGCGGGCCAATCCAAACGGACTGCCTATGGCGATGGCCCAATCTCCAACACGTATCGCATCGGAATTGCCCAAGGCAAGGGTCGGCAAATTTTGCGCTTCGATTTTGAGGACAGCCACATCGGTTTTGGGATCAGTACCCACGACTTTGGCCTTGAATTCCCGCTTGTCGGACAAGGTTACGGTAATGTCTTCTGTTTTTTCAACGACGTGGTTGTTCGTCAGAATATAGCCGTCCTTTGACACAATGACGCCCGATCCTAAACTTTGTTGCTTTACATCACGCTCGCGGCCATAAAACCGGCGCATAAACTCATCACCAAACAGGTCAAAAAAGGGATCTTGTGGCAAGGCGCGTTCCTGTACGACTCTTACCGCCCCAATATTCACCACCGCCGGCATTCCCATTTCTGCCGCGGTGTGAAAGGCATCACTGGCTTTCCGAAGGGTTTCTCGATCAGACACGATATTGTCTGTCGGTTGTGACCAAGACACGGTCGAGAAGGCCAATACACTTACCAGAACACCGACTATGAATTTCGGCATTGCAATCTCCTTTTTCTCAAGACCAAACAGCCATTTTACCACCGCATTTTAGCCAATTTGGCAACCTTTTAAAAGCAGGTTACGATGACGATACGCATGCAATGTCCCTACCTGGATGAAATGGGCCGCTACAAAATTTGCAAAGCCAGCGCGACGGGCACGCTGCCACCCACCCTTGAGCAACTCCGAAAATATTGTTATCGCGATGCTTACGCTTGCCCTGTCCTAAAGGCCTTTCTGGCCCGTCAGGAGCAGCAAGGCAAAACCCAAATTCAAGCCCAGTCTGATGCAACTGATCAACGGAACCAAGGCCTGTATTAGAGTCTGTCATCCAATATCGCCTCGCGCATCGCATCCACGTAGCGCACCAGATAGGTAACATTGTGGAGGGTCAGCAAAGTCATCACCAGCATTTCTTTGGCCATAAACAGGTGGCGCAAATAGCCTTTGGAAAAGTGCAGGCAGGTATAGCAGTCACACTGGGGGTCCAGAGGAGAAGGATCCATGGTATATTGCGCGTTTTTGATCTTAATACGGCCTTGCGAGGTAAACACATCTCCGTGCCGGGCCAATCGGGTCGGCGCCACGCAATCAAACATGTCAAAGCCGTGACGCACGGACATGTCAAAATCTTCGGGCAGGCCAATACCCATTAAGTAGCGTGGTTTTTCGCCTGGCAACATGGGGCCCGTCTGACAAATCAGCTCATGCATGAGCGATTTGGGCTCGCCCACACTAACCCCCCCTACCGCATAGCCCGGTAAATTCATTTCTGCCAATTCGGCCACATGACGCGCGCGTAGGTCCGCATACATGCCACCCTGCACAATACCAAATAGGTGCTGGCCATCGTGCCTTGCTTTCCAACGGGCCGCAGCGCGATGTAGCCAACGGGTGGTGGCTTGCATGTCCGATTCAGCCTGACGGTGATCTGCAGGATAGGGGGTACAAATATCGAGGGGCATCTGAATGTCCGAATTGAGCGCCAACTGAATGTCCACCACGGATTCCGGCGTAAACTGGTGCAGGAGGCCGTCGATATGCGATCGAAATGTCACTCCCGCCTCGGTTAATTTCCGCCGAGAAGCCAGAGAAAATACTTGATATCCGCCCGAATCTGTCAAAATAGGACCCTTCCATCCCATAAATGCGTGCAGTCCGCCCAATGCCACCACGGTTTCCGCGCCAGGCCTCAAGGCTAAATGGTAAGTGTTCCCCAGCAAAATCTGTGTACCACAATCGGCAATTTGCTGGGGTGTCAGCGACTTCACCGTGGCCTGCGTACCGACCGGCATAAAGACCGGTGTGTCGATTGCCCCATGCCGGGTATGCAGCCGGCCGGCGCGAGCTTTGGAAAACCGAGACGTTTTGATGATTTCAAAAACGGCCATCTGCCAGTTATATCAGCCGCGTGAGCACAGAGTCGAGTAGATCCAGGCCTTTATCGGTCGCCCAAATCCGTCCGTTATCTACCTGCAAAAAGCCATCTGCCAATAAAGGTGTCAGAGGCTTTGCATATTTGTCCA
>CAYINU010000033.1:0-18312 GCA_964364855.1 uncultured Candidatus Marinamargulisbacteria bacterium
CGTCAAGTCCGCATGGCCTTTATGTCCAGGGCTACACACGTGCTACAATGGTCGGCACAGAAGGCAGCGAAACCGCAAGGTGAAGCAAATCCCAAAAAGCCGATCTCAGTTCAGATTGTAGTCTGCAACTCGACTACATGAAGTTGGAATTGCTAGTAAACGCAGATCAGCTATGCTGCGTTGAATACGTTCCCGGGCCTTGTACACACCGCCCGTCACACCATGAGAGTTGGATACACCCGAAGCCAATGTGCCAACCGCAAGGAGGCAGTTGTCGAAGGTGGAGTCAGCGATTGGGGTGAAGTCGTAACAAGGTAGCCGTACCGGAAGGTGTGGCTGGATCACCTCCTTTCTAAGGAGACTCTTTTATGGCAATGGTGTCGACTTGATCGACATCAAGACATCACATTTAATTGTGACTGTCATAACGCCAAGGTCGGTTCGCACTGAATGAACGGCTTGTTATTTAGTTTTTGTTCTATAAGCCATCTCATAATGCCCCATTGAGATGGCTTCCCTATTTATGAGACACGCCCTAGGGATAGATGTAAATGCAACTATCAAGTTATCGACTCTGTGATATTCCGAAATTTATTTTCGGCAAGCGCCCAGCTTGCGGTAGATGTTTTGGTTAGGGGGCTACGCCAGAGAAAAGCGCGAATAGTCCGCTGTTACCACTTCGCGCAGTGTAAGATTCTTTCCAGATTGCAAGACCTGTGTCCAATGACAAACAATTTGATTAAAAGGCAGATCAGGATTACGAAGCTCTTCGGAGGTATAGATTTCAAAAAATCGTAATAAGCCTCGGAGTTTAGCCGCATTTTCAATCGTTCTCCGTACGACATTCATCGGCATAGGCAGCTCTGACAGTTGGGAAAGGCTTGGGTATCGATGATGGAGTAGGGCTAAATAGGGATTCATTGACGTGGCCTCTGATTCAAAAAGAGGCTCCTGACCTTCTTTTTCTCGCCGCTTTGCCAACCATTGAATACTGCCTGGATAAGGAGAGCCAGGCGTCCAAAACGCCGTATGGCTAAATGATCTTACTATCGGATCAAGGGTTCCGCTTAAGGAATTGACCCAGTTCATCATTGGTTGGTTTGGAAACCATCTTTCCAGATCAATAAATACCAGCGGAGAGTTGGCCGCCCGGGAAGGATCGCGATCCTCAATACTTTGAGTTGCGACCACATTTCCGGGATTGTATCTATCCGTATCACATGCCGCTGCTTGGACAAGAATTCCGTTTAATACCATCTGGTCCGTGATGATGTGGGCAGGATATTGGTCTGGATCTTTCATGACCCTCACAAAATCAAACCCTTTGGCGAAGCGACGTATCATGGTGTTACCATCAAAACAGGTTTTTAAAAACTGCCCTGCCAATCCCATCCCTACACCGAAATAGACTCCACCCACCTCTCTTGCCAATAAAGGCCTTAGATCGGAGCCAAATTCTTTGATGACATAACGCCTTACGGTGCCTTCAACGGTTTCAAACCCCATGAACATTTTGTCGGAATGGGTTGTTTTTTCCCTATGGGAATCCATCTTCCAATCTGCATCCAAGTTATGGCGGCTTTCCCAAGGTACACGATCTGCCAAGGCGACCATTCGGTCATAGTCCTGCCGTGTTTGATCCCCATCGGGTATTATAAATTTGTTGACTTGCAACTCGCTCAATTTGGGACACCGAATCTGACAAAGAAGACGGCCATTGGGTAAAGTCCAATCCGCAAAATTAGGTTGTACGATCGGAAAAGAATCCGAGGATGCTGCGGTGGAGGAGGCCCTTCGGAGAAGACTGTGCGCCGTCCTCCAGCTTACTAAGCAAAGGGGCGCTAAAGGAATTCTACTACCAGTTGCAAAAAACATTGATATTCCCGTAAAAAAGATGAACTTTTAGTATGCCATATCTTTCAATTTTATGCATCTACCGAATCTGCAGTGCCCGGCCCCAGCGGATGAACCGGGTGGCCCGGCGGGCTTTGGCGGGGGTGAGAAATGTCTGGACGTACCGGATGCGGTGTTGGTGAAGTATCTTGCTGCGGTTTCCGTCATTTGATGCGTTGTCGATCACGATAATTTCGATCGGATGACGGGTTGTCTCGCGAAGAGAGCGAACAAGACGCAAGCCAGCGAAGCAAAGCCCCCACACAAGACGCGAGCCAGCGCCAGCGAAGCGAGCCCCCCCATGCATGGAGAACCACTTTTCCAATGTTCGCATTTCTCGCGCAAGGAGCCTATCGGAGATAGGTGACTGAAGCCGAAAATGCGAAGATTGAAAAAGTGGTGGGCGATCCTGGAATCGAACCGGGGACCTCACCCTTATCAGGGGTGCGCTCTAACCATCTGAGCTAATCGCCCATCAAAAGACAGACTCAAATCCTACCGGGCGTGAAGCAAAAAATCAAGTCAGGCTACGGGCAGGTCATCTGAGGAGGGGCCATCGGGTTCCGAGGTCGTGCCGGAAGCAACCTGCCATTTTTGCGTTACACCGTGACCATCCCGCGAAATCCGCGGGCGGCGTAGTAGGATTCGGCGCCGTTGTGATAGGTGAAGACGGTGTCGTAGCGCCGATCACAAAAGAGGGCACCCCCGAGCTTTCGGATCTCGGTCGGTGTTTCTACCCAGCTTGATGTTTTGGTGTCGAATTTCCCTAGTTCTTGCAGGTCTCGATACTGATCTTCGGTTAAAAGCGAAATTCCCATGGCGGTAGCCATAGCCATCGCACTGTTGACCGGTTTGTGTTCTTTTCTCGCCTCTAGCGAGGCACGGTCATAACACACACTGCGGCGGCCAGCAGGACTTTCCGCCGAGCAATCACAAAACCGATAGGCCCCGGTCTTTTTGTCCTGCCCCACGACATCCGGTTCGCCACCGGTACGTTCCATTTCGGAAAGCGACCATAGCGCGTTGGGCGCAGCTTCTAGATTGGCTTGGATTTTGTCCCAATCCAGGCCTTTGTGGCGGCTCATGTGTTTCTGAAAACGTGCCTTGAGTGTGCGGAGGAGCTCCTCACGTTGGTTGGGCGACAATGCGTTTTTAGTGCTCATGATGTTGCGCCCAGTATACCACTGGGCAGGGCGTCTATCTCATCTATTTTTAAACGCTCTTTTCCGCGATAGAGCAGCATACGAACGGCTTGTGGGTAATCTTTCCCAAAGTGCATCGGGAAAAAGCGCCTGAGTCAAGGTAGATTTGCCGGTTCCTCTGGGTCCAAAAAGAAAAAAACTTTTCGTGGGAGGGCTGAAAAATCGAATAACAGATTCAATATCTGCTGCCTTTTTTGGAGTACCCATCCCATTTTAGGATACGCTATCCTGCCCCTGGAGGCAACGCTTAGCGCCCCGCCTTCGGGGTAGCAATAACCAAAGCAAAAATGCAAAGGTGAGTAAAATGCCAATCCTCACATAGCGCTGCTATGGCTAGGGTTTTCTCCAAACCCATTTTTGACCCAATACAGTTGAATGTCATCAAGTGTAGGCTGTAAGTAAGCCAAAAGGTCGACAGTGGCGTATTTTTTGCGCATGGTCCACAGGTTCAAAAAGAGGGCGTCATCTGCGATTTGATAGGGGGGTGCACTGGATGCCATCTGGGGTTTTTCAAATCGCTTTTGTAAGTCTCCCAAGCTAACTATTTGAAAGGCCAGCTCTTCAAGAAGCTGCTGAAAAAGCGAGCCGGAGGTGTTGCTATTAGTCGGGGCATCCATATCGCATTCCAGGATGGGAAACTGCCCCGGCTCAATGATCAACCGTGTTTTCCGATCTTCGCTGGCGGTGATGTGGAGCACCTGACCTCCTTGGCATATTAAGTAAATATAAATATATATACTTTTTCATTTAATATCAAGATTTAATCAGTATGTAAAAATATCTATATGTCAGACAAGGCCAAGAAAATAATTGATCTTTTAAGCAACAAAGACCGTCAAGTCAATATGAAGGTTAATTCGAATTTATGGGACATGTTTTCCGAATTGGCTGCAAAAGAAAATAAATCAAACACAGCCAAGGTAGAGGAACTCATTATTTGTCATCTCGAGGAAAAGGGGATTATTTGAAAAGTGAGCACAAACTTGAGAAAAAACAAGTGAGTCCTGCCAAAAAAATAGTGTTTGTAATCGGTGCAGGGTTTTCCAGATCTTTCAACCCCGAAATGCCGCTCATCAACGACCTTTTTAAGGTGGAGTTTCAAAAAAAACTATTCTCTTGGGTATTGGCTGATCGGAATAGGTTTAAATACTTAAAACAAGCGTCTGAAAAATGGTGTCAAAATAATCCCGATCAAGATCAAACGAAATACGTAAAAAAAATCCTGGAGGTGATTGAGAATACGATTTCGGTGCAGGATCAGCAGCCGCCTTGGCTGTCAGGTCCTTTCCTTCAGTGGAACCAAGACGTTGAGAACCTTATAAAAAACATGTCCGACCATGACTCTCTACAGGAATTTCTGTTGAGCACGCGCTATCCGATTTTGTTTGACTTTCTAAACAAGAATTTCAGTCTTTTTGGGGACAAGGAGACCCTCAATAAGTGGGTTGGGTTTTCTGTCGATTGCGAAGCGTTGGGGTCGTTCCTCTATTCGTATCAGTTTGACGAAGATGAGGCGGACGAGCACCGCAGAATGGCGAGGATACGTGAATTCGTGGCCTATCTGTCGGATATGATTTCAGCTTGTTGCCATCTGGCAACTCAGCATAGGGAAGTAATCCAAAATAACAGAAATGCATTTGCGACCTTCCTAAAGAAGGCGGGTAACTCAGAGTCCAGCGTAGATTTTGTGTCCTTCAATTATGACCCCTATCTGGAAGAAAACTTGGGTTTGTCAAAAGAATGGGAGGGTCAAAATTTTTTGCCTTATCGAGAATGGATAAGCAATTATATGACCCACTGTACTCAAGTGCCTTATCGAGAATGGATAAGCAATTATATGACCCACTGTACTCAAGAAAATACAAATTTTGGGTCTGTTTTCCATGACCACTTTAACCCATATTTTAATAACTTAGCGCTGGTCCCTTCCAATAAGACTAACGACAGGCAACTCAAAGCGAAGATATTTGACCCCACAACTGGGTATGGGTTTCCGATGGATTCGATATTAGATTTCAGCTATCAAGGCGGCGCTGTTCCTGCAACAGAGAAACATGTTCCAGGAAGGATTCACGTTTTTTTGTTGCATGGATCGTCAAATTGGCATCTGTTAAGGGGCTGCCAGAGGCCAGAGGTCGGCAAGGTTTTTTTTGGAACGGATGTTTGTCAATATTACTCTAGCTGGGACCAGTATCGAACCTCCCTATCCTCGAACGATCGAAAGGCTAGATTATCAGCATTTGAACCGGAGCCCGTTATTGTCCCGATGACGCACTTAAAAAGTGTTGTGATGGATCATCCGTTAACTAAAGTTGTTTGGGGACGCGCACATGAGGCGCTCGCTCAGGCGGACGATATTTATTTTATTGGGTATTCGTTTCCCCAGACGGATATCAACGCAGTGTACTTTTTTAAGCAGTTTGGCAAAAAAATTAGGGGCATATGCATTGGCCCTCAAAAAAGCGCTCAAGATAAGGACGTCTTTATAAATCGAATCAATGGTTTTTTTGCTGGGGATTTGAGTTCGATTGTTAGTATAGAGGATGGAATGAAATACCTTGAAAAAGGTTCCTTCTTTGACTGATCTCTCCCAATCAACTTTTTGGAAGAGGCAACCATTTACCCAGATTTGGTATTTATCGCAACGGGAGCATATCGAGGAGCCGAAGCAGAGCCACAACCCAAAAAAATATACCGTTTCAATTTTTGAAAATGGTGGGGATATTTGGACAGCATTAGAAGTTTTTTCATGGAAAACAGCCCGTCTTTGGCCCGGATTTCTTAATTCCGTCCATCGAAGAAGTTTGGTAGAATTAGGCCCTAATCAAAATGAACATGAAAAGGGTACCTCCATTTGACCGAACAGAACACTTTTGACCACCAAATTGTCAGAGGGTTAGAAGCCAATCTTCTTTCGTTTAAAGACGATGAGCGAAAACGCGTCACTTACCATGCAGCCTCAGATAAATCCTACAGCTTCAAAGACCCAGAAGAAAAAGTAAGGGCCGCATTCTTTGTTGAGCTTATTTTCATGGCTATAGCGGATCGTATTGGTTACGATGCCACGGGACGAGAAGATTCTCACAACGATTTTAAAACCATTCTTGAGGAATACCGCAAGTTTCAAGCCAAACCCCATGGTTACGAGGGGTGTTAGCAAAATGCCAAAACAGGTACCTTCGTCCCAGTTTTTAATTTATCAAACCGATTCAGGCCAAACCAAGATTGATGTTCGGTTTGAAGAAGAAACCGTTTGGCTGACACAGGCACTTTTAGCAGAGCTTTTTCAAGTTACTATTCCAACAGTCAATGAACATCTAAAGAATATTTTTGAAGAAGAGGAATGTAATCGAGACGCAACTATTCGGAAATTCCTAATAGTTCGCCAAGAGGGGCCTCGATCTGTATCTCGGGAAATAGAACACTACAATTTAGATGTGATCTTGCCAGCAAACCGAATATGGGACTGACCAGTCATCGCGGTGAAGTCATTCGCAAGACTGAAGTCAGCATTGCCAAAAACTACCTCGACCTTGATGAATTGGCTGCATTGAACAATTTGGTAGAGCAATATTTGATTTTTGCGGAAGGCCAAGCGATGCGTCGGGTTCCGATGTATATGAAGGATTGGGTGGCCAAGTTGGATGGATTTCTTTCCCTCAATGATCGGGAGATTTTGACCCATGCAGGAAAAATTAGTCACGAGCTAGCCAAGACCTATGCGGAAGGTGAATACGAAAAATTTCATAGGGAACAGATTCAAATTAAAGATGCTAGCGATGGAGAGTTTGAGAAGGCCATCAAGAGGCTTCCTGCTCAAAAGAAACCTGTTTTGAAGAAACAAAAGCCATCGACGCCTAAAGGTGAGGGGCATTAGGTGAGGTGTTTTTCCGAATTCAAGAGACGAACAGATGTCAGGAATTGTTAATGCTACAAAAAGGGCCGAAATATAGTTTTCTGTCTGAATACTTTTTCGGATGGAATCGATAAGTTTCTTCATAAGTTTTCCCAATTCGTATTTTTGGATGATAGGTCAGAGGGTTTAGGCAAAAGAAAGCGGTTGCTTTCAGCGGAACAATTCCTCATTTTCAAAAAATTTGGATGAGATTGGCCATTTCTCGCGGAGGGGATAGTAGCGGAAGCTACAGACCCGCAGCGAAAAATGGCCAAGATCGCCAAATTTTTGAAAATGGTGGAGGTGAACGGGATCGAACCGATGACCTTCTGCGTGCAAGGCAGACGCTCTCCCAACTGAGCTACACCCCCAATAAGCGTGTTTAGCATACGCAAAAAGGCCTAGGCCGACAAGACTTATGGACGTTTCCTAGGACAACGCGCCGGATAAATAATGGTATTCCTTTAAAAACCAAACACCCAAGCGATGGAAGATATTGCGTGGCGGCAGGTGGGTGGCTTTTTCCATGAGCCGGTACAGGATGCCGCGTGGAGAGGTAGTGCGATAGACAAACACCGACAGCGGATTGAGTCCCAAAAACCAGCGCAGCTCGGGATGTTTTTTCAAAAAAACTTTGGCCGATTGCCCCTTGGCGACGTTGCGTTGGATTTCATCGGCGTCCGTCACCACATGGTAATGGTAATTGATGGCCGTCGGGAGATAGACTAGCGGAACGCCGTCCTTGTACAGCCGATAGCCCAGCTCCAGATCTTCCCAGCCGTAGCCTGTAAAGTCAGGGGAGAACCCGCCAGCTTCTAGAAAAACCGACTTGGGGAAAGAAATATTGCCAGTCAAAAAATAAAACCATCCTAACTCCGCGCCGGGCCGGGGCTGGTGACGCATATAGGGATGCAGCAGGTCCGGCTCCGGCGGCCAATGCAAGCGCGTTAGATTGTAGGTAAGGCCTTCAAAACATTTTGGCTGCTGGGTGCCGCGGTGGGCCTCAAAATGAGTTTGCACAAACCGTTCGTGGGGGACCATGTCGGCGTCCGTCACCACAATGATATCGGCTTTGGCATCGTGCACGCCCCGATTGCGAGCAGCGGCCTTGCCGGCATTGGCTTGGACCATGTGACGCAGGATAAATTTGGCATGAAAGCCTCGGATCATCCCATCGGTGCCGTCAGTGGACGAAGAGTCCACGATAATGACTTCAAATGGAATGGCAGCTGATTGGCTGTTATACGCGGTGAGCACACGTTGCAACACATCGCGCTGGTTGTAGGTACCGATGATGACACTGACAACGGGCTTCATACCCGCATCATATCGGTTTTTTCCGTTCTGGAAAATATTTCGCCTAGAAGCCCTCTCATAAATGCCCCATGCGGCGTTATTCCTCGCATGCCAATCCTCACATAGCGCTGCTATGCTCCGGTTGACCTGCTCAGAATGCCTTGCCTGAGTCATTTCTGAGACGGCTTCCCTATTGATGGCCAGCTCTACTATGCCGCCTTAGCATTGCTCTTGAATAGGGACCTAACCAGCCAAATGCATGGCGGCCCGACGTGCTGATTCGGCTAGCCAATAAGCGCCCACCCAGATGGCATTTGTATCGGGTAAAAAGCCGGAGGAGTGTGCCGGCACCACAGGTTTCCCCGGCGTGCGGGCCCCGATGCGGGCAAAAGTTCCCGGTATGCTTTCCAGATAATAGGCAAAATCTTCGCTGGCCAAATTGGGTTTGGGCAGAGACAAAATGGCGGCTTTGTCCCAAAACGCCGCGGCAGCTTCGTAGGCCCAGTCAATGGTGGGCGCCACATTGACGATGGGGGGCATATTTTTCTGGATATGACAGGTGATATTGCAGTGATAGGCACTGCCCAGATGTTGGCAAATGGACTCGATTTCCTGGTGTAAGGTTTCTCGCACTTGCGGGTCCAATGCTCGGATAGTCCCCAGCAACAAACAGGTTTCCGGAATGACATTGTGGGTCGTACCTGCCTGGACATGGCCAATCGAAATGACGGCGGCATCGGCGGGATGAATGCGGCGGGACACGATGGTGTGCAGGGCTTGTACCAAAGCCGCGGCGGCCAAAATGGGGTCTTGTCCTTCATGAGGACGGGCACCGTGGGCCCCTTTTCCGCGAACGGTAATCTCAAACGTGTCTGATGATGCTGCTACCGGCCCCCGGTGCAAGAGGATAGTGCCGACTTCAAAACCCATATCGACATGCGCACCAAATATGGCTTTGGCCTCGGAGAGCACACCGGACTTGAGAATAGCCTTGGCACCCTCTGCGCTTTCTTCGGCAGGCTGCAGCACCACCAACACGTCACCGATAGCGGGATCTTCGGCCAGCAATACGGCTGCCCCGACAGCCCAAGTGGCATGGATGTCATGGCCGCAAGCGTGCATCACACCGGGCACTGTGGATTGAAACGAGGCTCCTGTATTTTCTTGGATAGGCAATGCGTCCATGTCGCCGCGAATGGCCACGGTGGGTCCCTTGCCGGATCCCACAATCCGGGCGACTACGCCGGTATCGGCAATGCGTTCCACGGATTTGGGCTTTAGCTTTTTAAGCGCGTCGGTGAGTGTGCGGGCGGTCTGGTGTTCTTGGCCGGACAGCTCGGGGTGGGCATGCAAGGTTTCCCGCAAGGTGATGAGGTCGGCCTGCCAGTCGCTTGGAAAATGGCTTTTGAGTTTAAGAACGCTTTCTTCTCGGCTCATCAGGTTACCCTTTCGTGGCGGTGGGCCAATGCCCGTATGTCGGTTTCGCGAATCGTGACACCCAGCCCGGCATCCGTGCTATTGACTGCTATCCTACCGTCTTTGTCCATTCTTGCGGGTTCTGTAACCAGATCGGCTTGCAGGTAGGTATCTGCAGGTGAAAGATCTCCCGGCAAGGTAAACCCAGGCAGGGCAGCCAAAGACTGGGCATAGGCACGCCCTATACCTGAATCTAACATACCGCCGCACCACATCGGAATACGATGCGCCAAGCAGTAATCATGAATGCGTAAACTTTGGGTAAATCCACCCACGCGGCCGGGCTTGAGATTGACCACACGCCCGCTGCCCAGGGTGTGCATGAGCACGACATCGGTAACGGAGGTTATCGATTCGTCCAAACACAGGGGTGTTTGGAGGTGGTCTTGTAAGAGCCGGTGTTGGTATTGGTCATTCCAACCCAGCGGCTGCTCGATCATCATCAGATTCAATTTGTCCAAGTCACAAAAGACACCGGCATCTGCGAGCGTATAGGCACAATTGGCATCGGCCATCAGAGGCAGGCTTGGGCCGAACGTCGCGCGCAATGTCTGCAACGGTATCCGGTCGTCACCTGGCTTTATTTTTACCTTCACCCGGACATAGCCTGCGTCCATGGCGGACTGGACGGTCTCAACCAAAGTCCCCAGATCCGGCTGTATGCCAATGGCGGTCCCGATGGAAATGTGGTCCCGTGTTCCACCCAACAACTGTGCTAAAGGCTGGCCCATCCGGACGGCATGTGCTGCCCATGCCGCCATTTCCAGAGTTGCCTTAGCCATCGGGTGACCATGGACCCATGATAGCCAGCCGTCCACTTGGGTGGGGTGGTCCCACGGTTTTCCCATTACAGTGGGGCCTAGCCACTGCGTCAGCGCCAACCACGCGGTGTCGATGGTCTCCGCGGTATAGGTGGGACGTTCGAATGCAGCGCATTCTGACCATACCGTTATTCCATTTTTAAATTCGTGATGGGCCATTAGGAGCCGCCGATGCGCCACGCTTCCGGTCGCGGTGGAAAAGGGTTTTTTGAGGGGAATGGCGACCTCAAACAAAGTCAGGCCGGCCCAAGTCATGGGGGTGGTTGGCGTACCCATGCTTTTACTATACGAAAGGAAAGGAAGCCTGTCAGCGGCATTTTTAAAATGGAAAAATTCGTTTTTTGACCTCTTGACTTTAAATTGATTCATCGATAATGATGTAAGCAGTGAGTTCATCCCCGCTTATTTTGAGTTCGAATCTTACAGATGGTATTTCTGTGAGTATTTACCTTGAAAGCGGCAGCGGAAGGCTCGCATTAACCCAGAAAAGTTAATTCAAGGAGGCTGGCATGGCAATCGAATTTTATAACGTTAAGAAGCGCAAGAAAGTGAAATTGGACGAAGGTAGCATCAAGAAAGTGAAATATGAGCGCAAATTGAAAGATGGTAGCGTCCAAGTTCGCTACGCTTTCAAAGCAAAAGACAATGACGGCACCAGTTTGACCAAGTTCTGCAGCAAGGCGGACTGGGACAAACTAAAGTAGTTTGCTTTTCTAGCGCATGCAAAGGTCCGGCCTGCTAGGCCGGACCTTTTTTTTGTACAAAAAAAGGTAG
This sequence comes from uncultured Candidatus Marinamargulisbacteria bacterium, assembly GCA_964364855.1. Lineage (GTDB taxonomy): Bacteria > Margulisbacteria > Marinamargulisbacteria > CAYINU01 > CAYINU01 > CAYINU01. The sequence goes on from CAYINU010000033.1 coordinate 11,358, forward strand.
AACCCATCTCCTAAATCCCAAAGGCCGTCTCAGAATGGCGTCAGGGTGTTCTGTGTGAGCACAAAACGCGGAGCATAGCGGCGCTATGTGTGAGGAGCATAGCGACGGAACCGTAGACTCGAGGTGCCCAATGGCACGTCGGGTCAAGGCTGCCCGGCTGGGCGGAGCCCATGAAGGGCATTTTGAGCGGAGCAGAGGGCACCATGGCGGCATTATGAGATGGCCTCTAAGTCAGTGTGATTTTGTTCCAGATGTCGCGGTAAGTTCCGAGGCTATTTTCCAAGGTGTAGTGACGGGCTGCTTCGCGTAAGGTGGCCACTACCTTATGCCGGTGCTCGGGGTTCCATCGCCAAATGGCTTCCAGTGCTTGAAGATAATCGGTTGGCCTGTTGTCCGACACGACCAGATTCGGATCGGCCTGGGTAACGATAGATTTGGCGCCCACACCAGATGACACCACCGGAATGACGCCAGCCAAACAAGCCTCTGCTACGGCCAGACAAAAGGCGTCGTAGCGGGCGGGAGCGATAATGACATTACAGCGAGCCAAGACTTCTGGCATGGCGACGTGGCCCAAACCGGTGACGTTAGGCAAATCCACTTGCAAGGACTCGGTGCCTTTTCCGGCCAAGAGGATGTGTTTGTCGGGATAGTGGATCAAGAGCAGCCGGGCCAACCCCAGAACGCAATCCAGTCCTTTAACGTTTCCGGTTTCGGCAGGCCTTTCGCAGACGAACAAGATGGCATTGCCCGTGGCGGAAACGTTGAGGAAACGCTCCGGATGCCCGACAAAATGTGGACCGACATATACCGGGGCCAGCAGTCCCAAACGACGGATATCCGCTGCGACCATATCAGAAATCGCAATAAAGGCGGTGATATGTCGGTAGGTTTGCAAGCGCCAATGACGCAATAACCTGCGCCACCATTCGCGGTCCTTTTCCATATAAAATGCGGGTTCTGGTACCATCAAAATCAGTTTGCTTTTGGGAAAACGGCGCTTTAGAAAATAGCCCACCCAGTACACTAAGGCGCCTTCAATGAGGTAATACCGGGCCTCGGGGACCTCCCGAGCGGTGATCCACGCTTTGAGTAATAACCAAAACAAAGACCGGCCACGGTAGTCAAACTCGTAATCGATAGGGGTTAATGCGGCGCCGATGGCCATCGATTTGGCGTTCCGACCACGATGCAAAAAAATCAGCTCTGGTAGCCGTGGCGTATTTAGCATGCCGCTTGTTGTGGAGAGACGGGTGTGATCGTCAGCATTCGGGTGGCCGGGCCAAAAAAGTGTAAGTCGACGCGAATGTAACTACTGGGGGTATATTCACCCAGCCGTTCAGCCCATTCCACCAGCACAATGTGGTCCATGTCATACAGATAGCGATCGATATCGATGCTGAGTAAATCGCCTGGGTTTTCGAGTCGATATAAATCCAAATGCATGGTTGGGGGAACGCTGGGGTAGTGATGGGCCAGTGCGAAAGTGGGCGAGCTGACGGTTTCTTGTCCTCCCAAGGAGGTAACCATCTCCGAGATCATGGTGGTTTTGCCAACACCCATAGGGCCAAAAAAAAGAACACACTGACCAGGTTTAAGTTGTTTGGCCAGCTGGACGGCAGCGGCGCGGAGGGCGTCTTCGGAGACCGTGGACATGGTTAATAGCCTATCATTCGATCGTACAATGCGGATATGGATTCTCCCAATACCGGGTGTCGAAAGTCCGGGGCAAGTTGGCGTAACGGCTCGAGCACAAAAAGGCGTTCATGCATCAGGGGATGGGGGATAATCAGCTCGTCCGATGAGAAAACCTGGTCATCATAAAGCAGAAGGTCGATGTCCAGATAGCGGGGATCTCCGCTTCCTTTTTTGCGCTTGCCGGCCCGCTGCTCGATGGCCTGGGTCTCGGTCAGGAGTTCCTCAGGTGTCAGGATGGTGTGGATATGCACGACGCCGTTAATGTAATTGGGCTGGGGATAAGGGCTTTCTGCCTGAGTTTCAATAAATGGCGAGATACCGACCACCTCGATACAGTCGTGGGCCGCCAGCTGCTCGAGGGCGTTGGATAGTTGCTTTTCGCGATCCCCCAGATTGGCCCCCAATCCCAGATAGACATCATGCATCAGGGCCGACCTTCTCGGATGGCCTGGGCGACATCCAGAGCCTGGCGATGGGCGGCGACGTCGTGCACGCGAAAAACAGATGCGCCCTGGGCATAGGCCATGACGGCAGAGGCCACACTTCCCGGCAGCCGTTGACTCACGTCGGCACCTGTGAGGGCCTGAATCATTGACTTACGCGACGTGCCGATGACAACAGGATAGCCCAATTGGGCCAATTTTCCGGTCTCGGTCAATAGCCGGACATTGTGGTGCACGGATTTGCCAAAGCCTATGCCGGGATCAATCAGGACTTGGGAGATGCCCGCGTTTTTTGCACGTAATGCCCGCTCTGCCAAAAACCCAATAACCTCTGCCACAACGTCTTCGTATTGGGGATTTTGCTGCATGACTTGTGGAGTGCCTTGGCGATGCATCACGATAAGCGCGGCGTTTTGGGCGGCAACGGTGGCTGCCATATCGGGATCTTCCAAGGCAGAAATATCGTTAATGATTTCGGCGCCATGATCCAAGGCAAAAGCAGCAACGATAGCTTTGGTAGTATCTACGGATAACGGCGTATCAAACCGTTTGCGGTAGGCCTTTAACAACCCCGAAAGTCGTTGAATCTCAGCTTCAGCGGAAATGGGGAGGGCGCCCGGCCGGCTGGATTCGGCGCCCACATCGATCCAATCGGCACCTTCTGAAATGAGGGTATCAATACGACGCAATGCGGTATCGATATCACGCAGCATCCCACCGTCGGAAAACGAGTCTGGGGTGAGATTCACAATACCCATCAAGATCGGTTTTTTGAAGGTCCACTGGCGCGTCATACGTTTGGCCATTATAACATTGCTCCCAAGCCCCCCGCTGATTTATACTGGCGCGGACTATGCCGAGGTGGTGGAACTGGTAGACACACCAGCTTGAGGTGCTGGCGGGAGCAATCCCTTGCAGGTTCGAGTCCTGTCCTCGGTAGATTTTTTCCTATGACTACCATCAATTTCGGAACATCTGGACATCGGGGTATCGTGGGCGAGGGCTTTTCGGAGCGCCATGTCCAGGCCATAGGGCATGCCATCGGTCATTATCTGAGTGAGAGATTCGCTACCCCTACGATCCTATTGGGAATGGACCCCCGTCAGGGTAATTCCCCCACACTAAAAGCGGGAAGCTTTTCCGCGCTTTTGGCCCAGATTCTCGTGTCTTGGAGTGTTAATGTATGGTCTCACACTGTCTTTGCGCCTACGCCGCTCATTTCCTGGGCCATTGGCCATTTTGGATTGCAAGGAGGGGTCATGCTCACGGCTTCCCACAATCCGTCTGCTTATAACGGGCTGAAATTTAATGATGAATGGGGAGCACCTGCCCCGGTGGAGGTGACACGGGAAATCGGAGTCCTGGCCAACCGCTACTACGACAGTCCGCCTGCACGTCGCGGCAGCCAGGTCGGCAGTGTCCGCTTGGTTGACTTCACTTCTGATTTTGCAAACGCCTTGATCGAGTCTGTCCAGAAGGCCCAAGGGGGTCAACTGGCACCCCTATTGGATAAAAAAATTGTGGTCGATGTCAAACATGGGACGGCCGCACCCGTTTGGGAGGTGATCTGCCAGAAGTGCCGTCTTCGGGACTACACGATTTTACATGCCGAGCCACGCAGCGATTTTGGCAACTTGGAAACCAACCCGACTGCGCCTGGAGCGCTGGATGACTTGCGACATCAGATGCGGATCCTGGGGGCGGATGCCGGGTTTGCCCACGACCCAGACGCGGACCGTCACGTGATTGTGGATGAGTCGGGGACCGTATTGTCCCCTGAAGAAACAGCGGTTCTTATTTTGTATCATTTGGTTCGGCAACACCAGCCCGTGTGGGGGATTGCAACGACCCTTGCGTCATCGCTGCTCGTGCATGCCGCCGCGACCCAATGGCAGGTACATTTTGAAGAAACGCCGGTGGGTTTTAAATACTTTGCTCCAGCCCTTAAAGCAGCCCGTTTGGCCCATCGTATCGGGTTAGCCGTGGAGTCCTCGGGTGGCTTTTCCGCCTCCTTTCATACCCTGGAAAAATGCGGGTTTTTGCCCTGTCTTTGGGTGTTAGAAATCGCTGCGGCCCGAAATTTGCCGGTGTCCGCGCTACGAGAAGAGCTTCACCGCGAGGTGGGAACATGGACCTTCCGTGAAGTGGCTATTCACTTTGATCCCGATAAAAAAAGGTCTTTGGTTGACCTTTTCAAGTCAGTTTCTCCCGCGCAGCTTTCCGACCAGTTGGGTTTGTCTGTCACGGCTCTGGATTCCCGGGACGGGTTGAAAGCCTGGGTTGGGGATAATGCGTGGATGTTGTGGCGGCTTTCGGGTACCGAGCCGGTGGCGCGGTTGTATGTCGAAGCCCCTACCGGCGAAGAGACCTCCCAGCTGCAACATGCGGCCGAAGGATGGATTCGATCACGGATTTCCTAGAGGCCATCTCATAATATAATACCGCCATGGAGCCCTCTGCTCCGCTCAAAATGCCCTTCATGGGCTCCGCCCAGCCGGGCAGCCTTGACCCGACGTGCCATTGGGCACCTCGAGTCTACGGTTCCGTCGCTATGCTCCTCACACATAGCGCCGCTATGCTCCGCGTTTTGTGCTCACACCAGAACTCCCTGACGCCATTCTGAGACGGCCTTGGGGGTTTATGAGGCCAGCTCTAGGAACACAGTGAGCCCGCAGGGGTAAGAAGAAAACCTTTATTCCGCCTCAACTTTACCTCTGCCGGGAATAAAAAGAGTTACTCTTTAAAAGTTGACATCGTCATCTGCATTCATTATTTTGATACTTTGTCTCAGTAAAGTAGCATTGCCCGTCATCTTGCCCACCGGCGGGGCGGGTTGCGGATTCGGCCCGGAGTGCGGTTGTGGGTGGGGCCGTGGGTGGTGGCCGAACGGGTGGAGTGGAGTTTGCGAGAGTTTAGCGGCTTAAAAAGGAGTAAAAAAATGAGTGATAAAAGTGTGTATGCGTGGTACGGGAAACATACGCCAAAGGGTATGCAATTGGGGGGGATGGTGAAGGGGGAACATATTTCTGAAGATCTGTTGAGCCTTGGCCGCCCGCTGAAAGAGGCTATAGCAAAATGGCAAACTTTTATTGGGGTACAAAAAGCCGAAAAAGGACTTCACTCTCAAGCAGACTTTAATTTAGAAGTCCCTCGAACCCTAAAATGGGCTCAGAATCCCTATCCCATCAAGTGTATTTGCTACGTAGATAAAGAAAAGCTAGAAACCTGGGATACGCCGCAACTCATGAACCCTGGCTCTATGACGTGCAGTGAAAAAGTAGTGGGGATTTTTCAAAAGCTTTGTCCGGGTGAATTTGAGGCATATCCGCTGATTGTAGAAACCCAAACGGGCATTAGCACGAAGTATTTTTTAATTAACATCACCCATATCATTAATCCGGCGATTGATCGAGAAAAGTGCATTTATACAACTTTGTCGGATAGGGTAATTGGCAAAGAAGATGCAATAGCAGGGGGCGGATTTAAACGGCTACTTTTAATCAAAGGATGTATGAAAGAAAAACAACTGGGTAGAATGTATGACCAGCTATCCCGAGAAATGATCGCCAAACCGGTTATCGAAGCCTTTCAGAGAGAAAAAGTAACCGGGTTTACGTACATTCCCTTAGAAGACGACATCAATAAATTATACAAATCGAACCGACTACCCAATGGAAAATTAGTGGGTTACGAAGATGCGTAAATACATAGCCTTTCCCCAATCAGGTAGGAACCAAGTTCCCGATCGGATACCCCTTACCTCCCAGTTTCGGGACCAAGTCGGGAATAACAGCCAAGTTTTTTTTGATAACCGAACGGGGACTATCATTGCGGAAATCCGAACTCCAAATGGCCAACTTCTTAAACTGACCGATACCCAAATCCGAAACGGAGTAACTGGTCACCCCATTGACGGAATTGCCGTATCCAAAATGAGTGAACTGGATTCCAATCGATGGGTTCCGATCTATGTGTCTTCCACCCAATGCGTTCATATCTGGCCAGTATTAAGAGCTGCCGGAAAAGATGACGAGGAAAGGGTTGCAAGAGTAAGGCAAAGTGGGTTTCAGCAGCACCATATCGTACCGAAAGAGATTTTGAATCGAGATTTAAGCAGTATTCAAGACGGCGCATTTCGGCAAGATTTGGAGAATGCACGTGTGTTGCTGGCTAGAACGAACTTTGAATTAGATTCGACGAGGAATATGATTTTCTTGCCAAGTGGAAAAGCGGATACAGTAGGCCACGAAAGTCGGACCGTTCATCGGGGGTATCATGGAGAATACTCGAGGGATGTTGCAAGAAAACTGTCTGAACAGTGGCAGATATCTCGACGAGAAGAATGGTCCGATGCACGATGCCAAGAAGAAGTCACCCGAGTTATAACCGATCTTCGCCAACAACTTCGGTCTGGTGATATAGAGCTGAATGCAGCAGTAGATTTCTCAAGCGCGGCGCAGCCACTCGCCGGAGACGGTGCCGCTACCTCTGCCGCAGCAGCCTCCGCCGCGGCATCTGTGTCATTAGCAGATGTATCTGTAGTGGTTCCGGAGCCGACGATACAGATTCCGGATGCGGACCTTCAACGTGTCGCGGAAGCGCATCCGTCCTATGTGCTCACGCAAGAGATCGCGGGGCGGAGCGGGGATTCGGCTCGGAGTGCGAACCGGGTGGGGGGCGTGGAGTTTGCGCGGGGGGTGGTGACGGGGTTGAATGTGACAGATCCCAGGACCCAGGCGCCGTATGGGGAGTTTCTGGTGGGTTTGTTGGCCCGGCGTGGGGCGCCTAGGATTACGCGGGGGGAATATGATCAA
>CAYINU010000034.1:0-17980 GCA_964364855.1 uncultured Candidatus Marinamargulisbacteria bacterium
ATTCTCCGATCATCTCATACCGAGAAGGGCGTGACAAACAGTTTTTAGGCAGGAATGTTGGGGGTATTTTTGCGCATGGCGATCGTATATAACAGCTCATTGATAAACACCAGAGCACGCTTGTCGGTGTGCTCGGGATCGGTTGGAACACCTTCCGGTGTAAATGCCTTTTCTACGTGAGGTACAGCAAAAGGGGCAGGTACCAACAGGGCTTTCATTTTTGAAAACACAGATTCCAGTGCAATCCTAACCTGAGCGCCGCCAAAAGCACCTTCCGAGACCGTGGCGATGGCTACCGGTTTGCGGTGCCACTCATCGTAGAGCATATCCAAGGCATTCTTTAGCGCTGCCGGATAGCCGGCATTGTATTCCGGCGTGACGACTAGTATGCCGTCCGCGGTCACAATATGCCGAGCAAATGTCACGACGCTTTCCGGTGGTGTGGGAAGATGTTTAAGGCGCTCCTCAAACAGTGGAAAATTCATGGCCTTTAAATCCAGCATCGTGACATCCGCGAGCTTTTTTTTGCGAATGAGATTTTGAAAATAGAGGGCCACGCCGTGGCTTTTTCGACCCGTGCGAATACTACTGGAAATAATGGCGATATTAGGGAGAGGCATGCCTATGATTATAGCGTAATCCGGCAGCGGCTTGGCGTTTTGGCAGTGGTGCCTTAGGCTAAGGGACTGATGACACTCCATACGTCGACCTACAAAGGCAAAAAAATTCTGATCGTCTTAAAAGACGGTACCAAACTCGTCGGCCGGTTCAAAGACAAAAAAAGCGGGGCGGTCATCACCGAAGAACACGGACGCATTCCCACCGATCAGATCAAGGCCATGACCATCTGTAAACAAACCCCCAATCATTTGAAACGGCCTTGATGGATGGCCGAACGCATTTCCATTAAAGCCATTCCCAACGCTCGCCAAAATGCCGTAGTGGAAGAGGGTGTCGATTTGTTGGGCCAGCGCTATTTGAAAGTCAAAGTGTCAGCCCCTCCCGAGGATGGCAAAGCCAATGCCGCGGTGTTAAAGACCGTTGCCGACCATTTGGGTGTCAAACCCCGTCAATTGATTTTGGTATCTGGTGCTACCTCGCGCAATAAGACCGTTGAAGTGCGTCACCAAAAGTAGAGATGGTGATCGGTATTCCCGCGAAGGCAGTAATTTCAGTTGGGGTCATAGTAACCGTTCCAGTATCGCGAGATACTGTCGCCATCCAACAATCGAAAAACCGCCAATAGCGTACTCATTTTCTATCAGGCCGACCCAGTAACAAGGGGTGTTGTGATGGTCTAGTGGGAATCTGAATACGCCGCTTGATATTTTTATGTACCATCTTGCCGAATTATACACCAAAATGGCAACAAGGGGCCATCTTATTGGCTGGCATGCGTACACGGTTATGCTATTGTTTTTAACAAGAAATGGATTGGCTTGATAAAAGGGTATGAACTTGAGAGGATTTGAAGGTGAATTTTCGAATTCGGATATCAATTCTGCCACCTTGGCCATTGCGCACCATCCGGATGTGATCCGCAGCAATATTTACAAATACGAAAAACACCTGCTACCGATCATTCGGCAATATGTATCCCCCCACGCATGTCTTTTGGATTACGGGTGCGGGTCTGGAGAGATGCTGATGGTGGCAAAAGCGGCGGGCTATCAGGTGTCCGGATATGATCCGAGTCCTGAGGCTGTGGCCACTGCTCGAAATCTGATCGGGATGTCCTCAATCTATTCTGATACACAAGCAATCACGGAAAAATTTGATCTGGTTATGTGTATCAGTGTTCTCCAATATTCGGCCAATCCGAAGGCCACCTTGGCCAAAATGGTGTCTTTTCTTAAGCCCAATGGCGTTTTGATCATCGGTCATCCCAACCGCTATTCGGTGTATCAATTTTTAACGAACCAACGATTTCCGGCACACTGGTGCCAAATTCCACAACCGGACCATGTTCAAAAAATCGGCGTTCATCTGGGGGTTTCTGATTTCCTGTATACATCCGAAAAAAAGAGAGCAATCAAACGGCTGATTTTGATGATAGAAAAACTATGCTGGTTTTTTAAAGTGGATGTGTCGTTTCAGAAGGTCGTTGTATACAGGAAGCAACAGGCTTAAATTAAACGGCAGCCTTACCGATTGTGTATTTTACGATGCCATACCCCAAGTCAAACCCGATAATCGCAATAGCATACCCCGCCGGGTGCCCCAAAAATGTCAGGATCACAGCCGATATTCCCAAGATAGGTTGGAGGCTGAATAACCGGTTCAGACTCCTTGGGAGCTTTCGATGTTCAGCCAAATTGCTCATTTGTTCGTCAGCTGTGGCAGCAGCAAAAAAAACGGTTGCCGGAACCAGCATCGCTGGTTGAAACAGACGAAAAATAACCACAATACACACTGCAAATAACGCCAGACCAATGAACAGCGTGTGGTCCAAGTTTCCATTTATCGCATAGGACAAGCCTATCGCCACGCAAATTGCGGATAAAAACGGATAGGTCACCAACAAGTAAACACCCAAGACAGCCAAAAGGGCACCGGAGATCCATGCCCAAAACGGCGATGCGATACGATTATCAATTACCCCATCAACAAATTTGGAGAGGCCTCCGGCGACGGCCAGCTGCGCAAAAAGCCATAGGAGATGCACCTACATCAACCAATAAATACCTACCGAGAACTCACCGATGGCGGTTGCGTCTTGCGTCATCGGGCCTGCCAAATGGCTGAAAGCGATCGGAACCAGGTCAAAGTATAAAATCAAATTCGGCGATAATGTCTTTTCCAAGGTGACGGAGGGTCCCAGGTGCCAAGACCCAGCCACATCTTGCCCCAAATATTTTCCAAAGGTTGTCCCCACGACACCCCCCAGCGCAAGTGACACCTCATTGCCTAGGGAGGACCGCACCGCTCCGTAGGCCGTCACCGAAGTCAGTGTTCGGTCGTCATTTAGGGTTGTGTTGATATAGCTGCCGGACAAACTCGCGACCATCGAATCCGCCAAATAGACCAATCCTAAGTACGGGCCAGCCGAAGCGGACATTCCCGATTCGATTCCCCAACGCGGCGTCGCGTAGGCGGTACTCATTCCAAGCATTAAAAAAAGAAGCGTTCCCATCCATTTTTTCATTTCCACCCTCCGAATATAGAGTCGCAACCTACCGTGACAGCTCCTTCCACGAGTGGGGAAGCGCCATTCTTTTTAGAATAGCAAAGGGTCCCAAAAGGGGTCCAGGATACTGTAATGTCCCCAGTTAAATCGCGCTAAAATAAGAGGGTCTTTTTTTGAGAAGTATGTTTTTGCTTTTTGGAGCTGTATTTCCTTGCAGCTAGCGCACATCCCGGTGGTTACACCAGTCTGGTTTGACGCCTTATTTGCCATTGGAATCCCACACCATCCGCATTTTCCTATTAACATTTTTGATCACCTCCTTCATTTGATTTGGAGCGGCCCGTGATTTGGAGCGGCCCGCCCAACGTGCCGTGAATAGGCTCGGTGGCTACCCTCCACGACACGTTGCGAAGGCCTTTCCTGAAATTGAACTTTGCAAAAATCGATAAAGAGACTGTCTGATAAAAAATGGGAGGGCAGTGATTCATAATTAGTCTAACCCATGGGATATTTTCAAGATAAAAAAATTTGGATCTTTTTTAAAGAAGTTACAAAGCTGAAAAAACTTTGTAATAGGAACCGGTCTTTGCCCAGTTTCCCAAAGATGCCAGGTCTGGCGAGACACCTTAATGCCACCTACATACAGGCGCCTAAGAAACTCCTCGACTGAAATATCCATCCCATCCCGCAACTGCTTTAGTTTTCGATAATTAAATTTAATCATACAAAAGCAGAATAGCCTAACCAATGGGGTATAGTCAATATATTTTTTGAAAAGTTCGTTTACATGTAAGTCAAAGGCGGCTAGTTTTATGTTCGTGTTCTCAGAACTATTTAAACGGTTAAGAGAGAGAAGTGGGGTTACCAAAACCAAGGTTGCTAAGGTATTGGGGATCTCCCTAACATATGTACTTGAATTAGAGAGTGGGAGGAAGGTGGCCCCCGACTATGATCGATGCATGATTATTTCGAAGGTTCTCAATTTAAGCCAGAAGGATAGTGACCTGCTTGTTGAGTCCGCAATGCGCGAACGCTTTAAAGCCGCCGATAAGGGTTTTTTTGAATATGTGACTCGAAAGGCCCTGATTGAATACAACTCCAAAGAAAAGAATTCCAATCCAAGGGTTGAAGAATTTTTGCTGAAATTCCGACGCTTATCAAATGATGGACAGCAAAAGGTATTAACGATACTGGAGGCATTTATCGATGGGGTTGTTTAGAAGCCCTCTCATCAATGCCCCGGCGTTATTGCTCGCATGCCAATCCTCACATAGCGCTTGCTCCGGTTGCCCTGCTCAGAAGGCATGGCCTGAGTCATTTCTGAGACGGCTTCTCTATTGATGAGACCAGCTCTAGAAAATGAGCTTCCGCGTGGAGCAACTGTCAAGGAAATTTTGACAGTTCAAGATATGCCCTCAAAAAAACGGAATCCAATTTATAAAAAATTGGTGGAGGTGGCTGGGGGAAATTAGAGCCTTTTTTATGGAGAATAGACTCCCTTTAGCGGTGATTTCTTGATTCCGCACATCCAAGAAGTTTGGTAGAATGGGGCTTTATCAAAATGGATATGAAAAGGGTACCTCCATTTGACCGAACAGAACGCTTTTGACCATATCTCGAATCCCGGAAGGGCCTACAGTTATTGGCATGATTTTGCCAAAGACAATTTATTCGGTATTGAGATCAACGACCAAATTGCCCGCGTTTCCAAGATGAATATGATTATCCACGACGATGGACACACCAACGTCATTAGTGCCGGCGCACTTGAGAGATTCAACACGATTGAGAAAATTCATCGCATCGGATACGACGTAACGGGACTGGAAGATTCTCAGAATGATCTGAAAAAGATCTTAGCTGAATATCAAACTTTCAAATCCGCACCCTTGGCTTATGAGGGGTGTTAGATGGCTGATTTGGCAAATTCCCAATCACTGTCTAACTTTTTGCTCTACATTACGCCCAATGGCCAGGTCCGGGTCGAAATTCTTCTTTACAACGAAAATCTTTGGCTAACCCAAGCTCAAATTGCAACCCTTTTTGGGGTTCAAGTTCCTGCTATTAGCAAGCACTTGTCCAATATTTTTTCAGAAGGCGAACTGGTAGAAGAATCAGTACTTTCCATTTTGGAAACAACTGCCAGTGATGGCAAAGTCTATCAAATCCGATACTACAACCTGGATGCCATTATCTCGGTTGGATATCGGGTGAATTCCCGAAACGCCACCTTATTTCGGATTTGGGCAACGGAACGGCTGAAGGAATACATTATCAAAGGGTTTACGATGGATGATGAACGACTCAAAAACCCGAACCAACCCTTTGGTAAAGACTACTTTGATGAGCAATTGGCTCGTATTCGGGATATTCGTTCCAGTGAGCGGCGGTTTTATCAAAAAATCACGGATATCTATGCCAAATGCAGTTCAGACTATGATGCCAACCACCCGATGACTCAGGATTTTTTTGCAACGGTACAGAACAAATTGCATTTTGCGATTACAGGGCAAACCGCTGCCGAAATTATTCGCAACCGAGCCAATCGCAAAAAGGAAAACTTGGCAACTTCAATGTTCTCTTTTGTTAAGTGGAGCAATGTCCTGTGTCCCCTGGATTGATTTTGAATTCAAAATCCGTTCTTAGATCTTCGAGAATGCCGACTACTGTATTTGGAGAATTGCCCTTTGGGTTATTTATCCAAACTGAAAATGTTTCCCAGTCATTTCCAATGATAGCATTAGTTCTTTTTTGCTGTTCTTCCAAAGTCAATGGCCTCTGATTGTCTCTGTCCCAGATATGGCCCACACATTGATTCCTAAATTGCCTTATGCCCTTTTCTTCAATTGATTTTTTCAGCTCTTTACAAATATCCTTCTTGCTTGAGGGAATATTTTGACTATATTTATCATAAAATTCGATGAACTTAAACAACGTTAAGGCGATGTGAGAGAAGGTCATCCTGAAAATGCCCGTTTTTACTTCAGGAATAAATCTCTTTTCGAGGGGAGAATCAAGTAAAAAATCATATGCCCTAGTCGCTGAAACTAGGTCGAGAACTAGACCATTTAAGATCTCAAAAATTTCCTGTTTTTTTTCCTTCATTTATGCCCCTATGGGTAGCTCGCAGCCAGAAATCGCAAAGATCACGAAATCAAATTTGGTGGGGATGGCTGGGTCAAATTATAACTTCTTTGTTGAGAATCGCTCACCTTTCGTGGGAACAGTTTGATTCCTACCATCGAAGAAATCTGGTAGCATCAAGGGGATTAAATGAATATGAAAAGGACCTTTTTTTGAGTAAAGATTTACAGCCGATTGAATCGCAGTTTTTGATGTATACCTCCCCAAAGGGAGCGGTGAAGATTGAAGTTGTTTTTCAGGATGAAAATATCTGGCTTTCTCAAAAAAAGATGGGTGAGTTGTTCAATGTTGAAGTAAATACAATCAACTACCATCTTAAAGAAATTTTTAAAACACATGAACTCGATGAAAATTCAGTTATTCGAAAAATTCGAATAACTGCCGCAGACGGCAAACAATACCTCACCCATTTTTATAATCTGGACGCTATCATTGCAGTTGGCTATCGGGTTAATTCTTACGAAGCTACTCAGTTCCGAATTTGGGCTACTCAAACCCTTAAGGAATTTATCATCAAAGGGTTTGTCTTAGATGATGATCGCCTTAAAAACGGTGTCCACTTTGGGAAAGACTATTTCCGAGAACTTCTGGAACGTATTCGTGCAATTCGTACGAGCGAGCGACGGATTTATCAACAAATCACGGACATCTTTGCGCAGTGCAGTATCGATTATGATAAACACTCCGACATCACCCAAAATTTTTATGCGATGGTGCAAAACAAGTTTCATTATGCGATTACCGGACACACCGCCGCCGAGATCATCCATTCTTCAGCAGATTCCACAAAACCCCATATGGGGCTTAAAACATGGAAACGATCTCCCGATGGCCCGGTGAACAAGTCCGATACTACTGTTGCCAAGAATTATTTGGATGAGCCCGATATTAAGAAATTGGAGCGGCTGGTGACCGGTTTTTTTGATTACCTGGAACGTCTTATTGAAAATGAAACCCTTCTTAAGATGGAAGATTTAGCCAAGAGTGTGGGTGAATTTTTGGCCTTTAATAAATATGAGATTTTGGATGGCAGCGGCAGGATTTCGCATGCTAGGGCTGAGAAAAAGGCACATGCTGAATATGAGAAGTTTAAGGTAGTTCAGGATCGGGAGTTTGTGAGTGATTTTGATCGAATGACAAAAAAGGCGTTGGGGAGCGTAGCAATATGAAGGTTAATTCGAATTTATGGGACATGTTTTCCGAATTGGCTGCAAAAGAAAATAAATCAAACACAGCCAAGGTAGAGGAACTCATTATTTGTCATCTTTTCCCATTAAGCTAGTGCCATTAGCCGGGTTACTTTTTCTTTCTTCTGATTGATAGTAATTAGGAGTAAATTATAAGTAAATTAGAAGTAATTATTAGAAAATAGATAGTAAAATGAGTTCAGATTCCATTACTATTATCAAATTGACCATTAAAAAAAGTTAAAGTAAATTGATAGTAATGAGTAAAAATGATCTAGGCCTTGATGAGTTGATAACCCAGTTGTCTTTAGGGGAAACGCAGGAATTAGAGTTCAAGAGATCTGTTCCAAAAGGATCGCAGATTAGCCGAACTGCTACTGCGATGGCGAATACAAATGGTGGGTGGATATTACTGGGCGTTACTAACGAGGGCGATATTGTGGGCATATCAGGCAGCTTAGATGAAGCCCAAAAAGAAGTATCGGAAGCCATTCAATGTGTTTCTCCTATTCCGCAATCGTCTATACAAATTAAGACTATCGACAAAAAGACCATCCTTGCCATCAAGATTGAAAAATCCTCTCATCCGATCTTTCATACTTTCGAAGGGGCAATTTACCAGCGTCATGGAACCACCAACAGACGTTTGGATGGCATGTCTCAGTTGGATTACCTGAGAAACCACCATATTCTGAGTTTTGATGAAGGGCTGGATTCAAATGCTGAGCTTTCCGATTTGGAAGAGACGCAAATTCAGCGCATATTGGACGCGCGCAACCAATCTGACTATCTTAAAGTGCATCGTTTGGAACAGTTTTTACTGAGCCAAAAATTGGTGGTAAAGACTGACAAAATCTGGATAAAAAATGCCACCATAGTGTTGATGGGCAAAAATCCCTGTGACTATTTCCCCCAAGCAGAAATTAAATTGGTTCAATTTGCGGATACAGAAGCGGTTCAAATCGTGGCCTATCAGCTTATCAAGGCGGATTTGCCCAATGCGATTGATCAAGCACATGCTTTTGTTTTGTCTCATATTTCAAAAAAAGTTACGGTAAAAGGTGATAGTCCCCGTAGGCAGGAAGACTATGAGTACCCGCCGGCTGTTATCCGAGAGGCGATTGTCAATGCGGTAGCTCACCGGGACTATTTTAGTTCGGATGCTATTCAAATCTCTTTGTTTAGTGATCGATTGGAGATTCTGAGTCCAGGGGGATTGCCTGAAGGATTGCCCGAAGAACGATTTGGTACGGCATCGATTCGCCGAAATCCGATCATATATCGCATTTTAAGGGATCTTCGGTATATAGAAGGATTGGGAACAGGTATTCCACGCATCAAAAATGAAATGCGCCAAGCAGGCCTGCCAGATCCAAAGTTTATGCTGGGGCAACGCCTTTTTCAAATCACACTCTTAAAAACAGGAAAAACCCGAAATGTGATTTTGAATAAGGAAAATTTAAACACGCGACAACAAAAAGGACTGACGTATTTGATTTCCAACCCTATTCTCAAAGCAAAAACCTACGCCACTTTCAATCATGTTTCCAGTGCCACTGCCCACGCTGACATCAATGAACTAGTCGAATTTGGCTTCCTCAAAAAAGTAGGGTCTTATCGCGGCGCTCATTATGTTTTGAATCAGTAGGGGGTGTTCCGGTGGATTGGTCAAAAACAGTATTAATGAGCACACCAAGCGACGGGAATATGACAGATGTGGCCAGCGCAGCGAGCCACTCCCTATCCGTTTTCAATTTATAAAAAATTGGGATGAGATCGGCGATTTCTCGCAGAGGGGATAGTAGCGGAAGCTACAGACCCGCAGCGAAAATCGCCGAGATCGCCCAATTTTTATAAATTGGTGGAGGTGACCGGAGTCGAACCGGTGTCCGAAAACCCCTCTAATACCAGCACTACGCGTGTAGTTCTTGTTTGAATCTCACCCCCGCGTTACGCAAGAACACGTGGCGTAGGGGCCAGACCGAACGATTTAACATCACGATAGTCAGTCGGCGTCGTGACGCGAGTTGGAAAAATAACACCGTCTTTGACCTACCAACACAGTCAGGACGATGGCAGCTTAAACTAAGTTAGGCTGCAAGTGCGAGTTGGCGGCCGAAGCTACCAACAACAACGTTGTCTTTGTTGACAGTTGTTTTTTTGCTGCCTGTTTAACGAGGCCTGACAGCACCTCGACGCGCACCAGTATTATTGGATGGCTTCCGTCGAAACCACACACCCCCAAAGAGCCGCCCTGCACAGAATGTGAGAGCAAGTAGATATCGTACATCAAGGCGCAAAACATGCAAGCCCAAGATGAAATTGGGGTGCTGCTCGTAGCGACAAAAACGATATGGGACGCTTTAAAACCACTTCACTGCCGCCTTCACTACTGCAAATGCTGTTGGGCATCGTGCCAGCTGTGGATGCTGAAACATTCATGCGAAACCTGAATATCGTGAGAAAGTGCTTTCCCAGGCTTCTAACGGAACCCCGGGTTTGTACAGCGCCGCTCTGCGAAACCGAGCTAATACGCAACTATGTGAGCTGCCTTGAGCAGTCTGTGGATCTGAAGGGATCCCACTACATGACGTCCCGAGTATACGCCCTGTTTAATGCGATTGACCATGTGACCTGTGGGAGATGGGAGGCGTGGAGAGCCCATCTTGGAATTTTTTTTCAGACGCCGATGGAATCATCCAAAATGGATAAAGGACCCCGGCGGTTTTCGGTAGGGGGACTTACCTACGCGTTCGTGAATTCCACTCCAGAAGGGGTTAATGAGTGGGGGCGGGGCGCGTCGGGTCGCGTCAGGCCCGTGGTTGTGGAGGGGCAGACACCCCTCTATGCGGTTGTGAAAAAGGTATTACCCGACGGCTATACTTGGTCAGACTGTGCAATCGTTTTACATGAGATCGAGGTAGTTAGGGCCTTAATGGCAGCTTGTGTGCCGGGCATCATGCCGATCGAGGCGTGGTTTTCATATCCTGGCAAACGCCATAAGGCTGCGCTCATTATGCCATTTGGTGGCTGTGCGGCCTACTTTTGGCGAGCATTAAGTAGGCCAGCCAAATTGAACTACATGAAACAAGTTGCCCAGACCCTATCTGCGGTCCACGGAATGGGTCGAGGTCATGGGGATGTAAAGCTGGCAAATGTCTTGATCGATCACAATGAAGAAAAGGCGGTCGTGATTGACTGGGCATTTTCTAGAGGGAACGGGGAGCCTCTCGAGGCCTTATCGTTAGATCCTTTGCTGCAGGTTGGAGGGACATACTACGATTTGCAATGTGTTCGGTTTTGGAAAAACCCCAGTGAACCCGTAAATGTACTGGCTCTGGATGTATTTGCCTGGGCTGTGATGGTTTTTGCGATTTTTTCGGATATTTTTGATGGTCGAAACGTAAATTATCCGCCCTATGACGACTCCTTAATGGTCAGAGAGGCGCCCCTTTCGCAGTTTTTAGACGATGCTCACAAGCAAATTGGCCGGTGCAAGAAGAATAGCGATCCTTTTGTTAAACAACTGGGGCTTCTTCTGGAGGGCTGTTTAGCCGACATTCCCGGTCGCTGGACGATGGCCATGGTTGTTGACTACCTGCAAGAAATGACCTCACCCTCTGTCGCAGCAGGTGCGGGAGCTGCTGCTGGGCGGTAGCGCCACTCATTAATAGGGAAGCCGTCTCAGAAATTAGAATAATCTCCTCTTCCATAATTCAGCCAAAAAGGTCTGCCACGGCATCACCACCACGCCGTTAGAGAGTTGGCGTTTGGATTTTCCCAAAGAAACAATAATCGTTTTGTTGGGTTGGTGTTCCTGAAACAATCGATCAAACAGTATGTTGCTTTCGGGAAACAGTGCCTTAAATGGGTTGTTTTGCCTACCTTTCTGGGCCCCATAGGAAAAAAGCGTTGTTTTCGCTGATATCGATCTTGAGGCAGCGTTTTTTTGGCTTCATTAAGAGTAGTTTACCACCTGAAAATCAGGACCACCACTTCGGATATTTATAAATTATCAGAGGCGCCGGCACCGTTTTTCGTCTTGGATTCGGGCACGGAAAAACATGCAATCGCTGAAATAGAGTGCTTCAAAACCGCGAGAAAGAGTATGGTGCAATTTAAACGATTGGCAGGGGCACGTGCAAAAACCCGTCCCGACCCTGCACTGCTTAAACTAAAGCTTTCTTATACCCAGGGAGAATCCTTTAAACAGAATGTTGCCCTTGTAACATGTTGTCTTCCACTACTGGTTCACTACGGTAGGGTTGATGAGATTGAAATACGTCGCCTCAATACGTATCTGGACCGGATAAGAAACTACCCGAATCCCCTAAAACAGACTGCGCTTGCCGCCTTGTTCAATGCGATCGAGGTCAAAAATATGGCGCTAACGGATATGGATCTGTCTAGGATGTGGCGGCTTTGGGAACAGCACTTGTCGGTCTTTTTTCCCAAAGCAGAGGATCTGATCCGGTCTCCAGATGGAAATCGGCAGATCCAAGTGGGAGACCGTGTGTATCAGTTTATTAAGGCTTTCCAAGGTCGAAAAGAGCTGGGCCATACCGACTCTTGCCGAGTGAGAGTGCTCTACTGTGAAACGGATGAGCAATATTATGCCGTCAAGAAAATGGGGCCACTGGACTGGAGGGGATATTTTGGGATCTGGCATGAATGGAAGACCATGCAAAAGCTGGCCGGCATGCCCGGCATTTTGCCCGTTGTTGACGTCTTTTTGTATAACGGATCTGACAGAAAAACACCCCGCAGAAGTGTGGCCATCGTGATGCCCATTGGCGGGCAGACACTTTATGACTTGCAGAATGAGCTGAACACCAAACAAAAACTGCTTTATTTTTGGCAGATAGCCCAGATACTGGCGGCCGCCAAGAAGACAAGCGGTTCAGCACATGGCGATCTGAAAAGCACGAATGTGTTGGTAGACGACGCAGGGTGTGTTTCAGTTATTGACTGGGCATTGTCCCGAAGGCCGGACCCGGACGAAGATAAGGCGACCTTGTTGCGAGATCTAATCCTAGCCGGGGGTACCTATTACAACCCCCCAAGTGTGCGATATTGGGAGTCTGGAGGTCGAACGGAGGTCGATCCCTACGCCTTGGATGTCTTTGCTTTTGGTGTCATGCTCGTTTGGGCTTTTCAAGAAGTTTGGGGATGGGTAAACTACCCGAATCTTGCGCCGGACAACATCCTTTCTCCGGACGTGATTGCTCGCAAAAAAGCGGTATTAGAGTATTTTTTGAATTCAGTAAGACAAAAAGTGCCAATCCTTACGCAAGAACCGCGGCTGCTGTGCGGAGACATCGCAGATATTGTGATTGGGTGCTTAGGTATAGGGGATGGGCCACAGTGGACGATAGAAGCCGTTAGCAATCAATTACAGCGGCTATGTGACCGGATATGCCCCTCGGCAGACTCACATACCGGATAGCGGTATCCGTTTAGCGCCTTAGCTTTTTTCCGTATATTTTTTGAAATTATCCAGAAAGGCCTGCCAGCCGGCGCGTTGCAGCTCCGCCGGGTTTGTTTGTTCAGGGTCGAAGGTTTCGATGAGGTGGACCCCCTCCGGAGTTTGGGAAAACATCACCTTCACATGGCGGTCATCCGCCATCGTGTATTCGATAAGCGCGTGAGGTTGCACGGCGGTGTAGACACCTTCAAAGTCAAATTGCGTACTCTTGTCTTTTGCGGCCAGTACGGTTTTAAATTTTCCGCCGACCCGCAGATCATTTTCGGCAGATGGCGCTTCCCAATCGTCCGAGGCAAAGGACCAGTTCACAATGTGCTTGGGTTGCGTCCAATAGTCCCATACCTTCTCAATCGGAGCGTTGACGGTGCAGTGTACGGTGATGGCGGATGGGTTCATTTTTGGCCTGCCTTTAATGTAAGTGTGAAAGTCGGGGCCAGTGTAGGAAATTTTTAAAAGTTACGCAATGCAATGCTGCGCATGGCTCCCAAGTAGAGAATATCTTATTTCAAGTCAGACCCTGAGTTAGAATTTGAAAACCAGTCTAGCCCCTGTTAATTTGGACAGAAAAAAGGGATTAACTTGAGGTTAGGATGGACTCTCTTACTTTATGCTGTTTCTTAAGTGGGGTCTGTATATTTTCACCTCGCACCTCCCATTAAATGCTAATAGGTAATAGTTTATTTTTATGCTATTTTGACTAATATGAGTAGTCAAAAGAGAAATAAATTAAACCTTCTCCTCTTAAATTGGCCCCCTCACACGGTCGCAACTTACCATTGGCTTGAGAAGCAAGGCATCAGTCGCCAACTGGCTCAAAATTATGTTGCCAGTCATTGGTTAGAACGAATTGGACGGGGAGCGTTTGCACGAGCAGATAGTGCCGTAGATTGGAAAGGAGGTCTTTATCCACTTCAACAGGAGCCAAAAGGTCTTATATATATAGCAGGAAAAACGGCCTTGGAACTACAGGGATTCGGTCATTTTCTGCCGTTAGGCCATCAAAGACCCATTTGGTTGTTCGGTCCTCTTGGTCAAAAACTTCCCCAATGGTTTAAAAAACGATGGGGACAAGAAATAAAATATGTGATGACCGATTTCCTTGGAGAGGAGGGTATAACCGCTCAAGATCAGGGTGGATATAGCCTCCGAATATCGTCTCCGGAACGTGCTATTTTAGAGGTGCTCTATTTCGTTCCCAACAGCCAATCATTTGAAGAAGCAAAATTACTAATGGAAGGGTTGGCAACACTTCAACCCCAGGCAATGCAACATTTGTTACAAGGCTGCACCTCTATCAAGGTAAAAAGGCTAGCCTTGGTTCTAGCAGAGTATTTTCGACATGGATGGCTACAAGAACTAGATCTCTCCAAGATAACATTGGGGAAAGGAAAAAGATCTCTGGAAAAATCAGGTTTTTTGCATTCGAAATATCAGATTACACTCCCGGAAAGATTAGGTGGCGTCGTCACGAGATTGGAGTGCAAAAGCATGCCTGTCATTCCCGCGAAGGCGGGGATCCAGGAATCAGATGTTGGAAAAACCCTGGCTTCCCGCCTTCGCGGGAATGACAAAGGAGGGGCAAGTGTCATCTCGTGACGACACTATCTAGTAAATTAAATCACTTTACATAGTGATATATCTTGCACAAGATATCACTATGGATAAGGATGGGTTTGATGGCGGTCAGCCACTCAGCGAGATGGCCGTGGATGTCGATGCGTTTCATAAAAGCACTTGATCGGTATTTGCAGCAGGAAGGGTTACTTAAGCTCTTGTAAGTCACATTCATGTTAGTTATACTTTCTTAAGTAACATTATTTCAAAATTCCGTTACTTAATGGTGAAAAATGGGTGTACAAGATCGACTCGGCTACTATATGACTTGCACTGCAGCAGGTGAGTCGTACAGGGCATTTGTGCCACCTAAGCTTCCACCACTTCCAGAACTGGAACTCAAACCGCTATATCCCTTGCTGGATCAAGCCAACGCGGCCTTGGGTCGATTGGACGGCGTGCGATTTATCCTAGCTGATGCGCCCATTCTCCTTTATATGTATGTGCGTAAAGAAGCAGTTTTGTCTTCGCAAATCGAGGGGACACAATCTTCACTATCAGATCTCCTGCTTTTTGAATCGGCGGAAGCGCCGGGTGTGCCGATTGATGATGTGACCGAAGTATCGTGTTATGTGGCGGCCATCACCTACGGATTGGAACGATTGAAAACCTTGCCTTTGTCACTGCGGCTTATCCGGGAAATCCATGGCAAACTGATGGACAACGCAAGAGGCGGCCACAAAACACCGGGAGAATTTCGCCGTTCTCAAAATTGGATTGGGGGATCTCGGCCAGGAAATGCCCTTTTTGTACCGACGTCACCCGACATGTTAATGACGGTACTGGGCGATCTGGAAAGTTTCCTTCATGACGACACTGTTCAGTTGCCTGTCTTGGTGAAGGCCGCACTCGTGCATGCCCAATTTGAAACCATCCATCCTTTTTTAGACGGGAATGGGCGCCTGGGCCGCTTGCTGATCACGTTCATGCTGTGTGCATATGGGGTGCTGAAAGAACCGCTGTTGTATCTGAGTTTATATCTTAAAACCCATCGTAACGCGTATTATGATCATCTCCAATCCGTTCGGTTAACGGGAGATTGGGAAAGTTGGATTCGCTTTTTTTTAAAAGGGGTTATTGAAACGGCCAATCAGGCTGCGGATGCTGCCCAACAAATTACACTTCTTTTTCAGCGGGATCACGAGCGAATAGTCACGGCAGGTAGATCCACAAGCGCCGTTATTGGCATCCAAAACTACCTGCAACGTCATCCGATTGTAACGACGACCCAACTCAAAAAAGAATGCAAAAAGTCATTACCTACGATCATCCGCTCCTTGGCTGTCTTGGAAGACTTGTGCATCGTTAAGGAAATCACGGGCCGTCAGCGGCGCAAGACCTACGTCTATAAGGACTATTTTGATATTCTCAGCAAGGGAACGGAGCCAATACGTTAATCCGTTTATTTACTTCACCCACCCCTCAAAATCCCGCAATGGGCTAGAGGCCCAGTTCACGCAATCCGAGTTTCCAATGATGACACACGACCGACCCTATTTTTTTTGAAGCGGGATCGTTTGAAAGCACCATAGCCGTTGCATCCGGCATATCTTTTAAGAATGCATGAAGTGAGTGGCAATCGCGTTCGTCTACTTCGGTTCCTGACTTGATTTCGATCAGGACCAAAGTGTGATCGGGTTTCTCGATAATAAGGTCGATTTCGGCTTGATCTTTGGTGCGAAGATAATAGAGTTTGTAGTTGGAATTTCGATAATAATTCAAGCGATGGATTTCAGTAACGATGAACTGTTCAAAGGCTTTTCCGTAGCCATATGTGTTTGGCGTGACACGTTGTTGAATCGTATGGCCTAAGGCATTGGCAACACCACTATCAAAAAAATAAAATTTGGGAGCTTGTCGTTGTTGCTTTCGAACAGAGCGGTGGAAGGCCGGCAAAGAAAAACCGACCAAGGTGTCCTCTAAAATTTCGAAATAGGACGAAATGGTTTTGTCAGAAACACCGACATCTTTGGCGATATTGGAGTGGTTCACAATCTCGGTATTGAGCTGGGCACTGACGGCTAAAAAACGTCTGAAAGGATCGAGATTTTTGATAATGTGCTCTGCCCAGATTTCTTCTTTTAGATAGGTTAGTGCATAAGACTTCAGGTAGGCTTCTTTTTCTAGGTCAGATAAAAGATGGCTTATCGTAGGCAATGTGCCCCAGCGGAGCGCCTCATCCAGCACAAACGCATCCCCCATTTCAACGGATGTGAGGGGAAAAAGATAATTGACGAAGGCCCGGCCCGCAAGCAGGTTTGCCCCTTCTTTTTTTAACTTTTTTGCGCTGGATCCCGTTAAGGCAAATTTGAGAGAGGTAGATTCAATAAGGTAATGAACGATATTTAAAAGCTTCGGGACTTTTTGAATTTCATCCACCACAACCCATTCGATTTGGTCTGCTTTTACTTGAATTTGGTCACGAAACTGATTGGGATTCCGGGAAAACAAGTCTTCCAGCTCTGGGTCTAATAAATTGAAACAAAGCACCTTATCCGCACCTAAAAAAGCCTTTAAAAAAGTCGACTTTCCCGTACCTCGCGGTCCGAAGAGAAAAAAACTGCGTGTTTTGATGGGGCGAATAATCCTCGGAAACATACTCCGATATTATCGGATATTTTCGGAGTGATGTCAAGATTTTACTTCAACCACCTCTGAATATCTTCCAAGATAGGCTTAATGGCCGCAAGCCACTCCGCAAATTGATAGCGATCAGTACGCTTTTCATCTTGGCTACGTGCTTCTAATTTGAGGCAGTAATCATCCAGTGCCCATTTTAAAAACAGGAGTTCCTGAGTAGTGACCTCCAGTACAAACCGGCGATGGTCGTGGACGTCGATGAGTTTCATAAAAGCACCTTCATGGAGTTACAGAGATCCACACCCATAATAGCTCATAATAATGAGCTATTCCAAATACTTTGTCCGGTAATATTTGACGATCACCATGTACATCGACGAAGAATTGAGCCTAACAAAAGAAGAATTACTGGGTTGGATGAGTGAAAAATTTAATCGCCTTTTAAAAGAAAAGGGATATGGTTCAACCAATAAATTTGCGGATGCTTTCGATTTTCCTCGGGCTCAGATATATGCGTTTAGTATGGGCTCACTCAACATAACAGCGTGGTCTCTATTTAAGATCTGTGAGGCATTGGAAGTCACTTTGGAGGTGTTTTTTGAGGACTTACATAAATCTTAAAGGTAGACAAACTCAGTAAGGAAGCCCAGGTTTCGTTTTCCACCCTCACCAAGATCCGCCAAAAAGAAGTAGGTCTGTTCACGCAATCCACCTTTCAATATCAGCCACAATCGGCTTAATGTCAGTCAGCCACTGGGCGAACTGAAAGCGATCCGTTCGTTTTTCATCTTTACTTCGGGCTTCGAGTTTAAGGCAGTAATCATCCAGCGCCCATTTTAAAAA
>CAYINU010000035.1:0-17733 GCA_964364855.1 uncultured Candidatus Marinamargulisbacteria bacterium
AAACTTCTGCCGCCCGGATACCCTCCCAGGTCGCCGCAATTTTAATCAGAATGCGCTCGGCCGGTACACCGGCTTCCTGGTATAAGTCAATGATGTGCTTTGCTTTTTCAATCGTAGCGTGTGTATCAAACGAGAGACGGGCATCGACCTCTGTCGACACGTAACGCGGCACATACTTTAAGATCTCATATCCAAACAGCACGCTGAGTTTGTCCAATGCGGCACTTAACGGGTCGGCCGCGGCTCCTTTTGATTGTTTTCCATAAGCAATGGCTGCCTTCACCAAGTGGTGGTAAGCCGGCATTTGCGCAGCTGCCAAAATCAAGCTGGGATTGGTGGTGGCGTCGGTGGGTTGGTAGGCTTTAATGGATTCAAAATCACCGGTATCGGCGACAACGGTGGTCATTTTTCGTAGCGCGTCTAGACCATTTAGGGTGGGGGTACTCATGGCCCTACTATATCGAATGCCCCCCGTTTTCTCAATCTTGAAAGGTGCCTTCGTCAAGACAAAACGCGCTCTTTTTGTCGTGGCCTAGGCTGTGGCTTCAACCCACCGTCCAATATTGCGCTCTTCCGAGTCAAATTCCACCCCAATGAGGGTAACTTTCTTGGCCACTGAAGGGTCTGCGTGGATCAGGTGGCCATATTTCTGTGCGTAGCCTTTGCTCTGGATCTGCGCCAGAGCCCCTTCTGCTGTTCCTTGTAACTTGAACTCGAAAATATAGATTTCTTTCTCTGTCTCTAGCACTGCGTCTATCCGCCCCTTGCTCGTCGTAACCTCCGCCTGGATCCGCATCCCCATGAGCGTGAATATCAAATAGAAAATCGTCTGGTAGTATTTTTCGTTCTTTAGCTGGATCGTGTACGGAATATTTGCAAAAAAGATGCGGAGGGTATCGAAAAACATTTCCAGGTCCTCTTTTTTGAGGGCTTTGATCATCCGAACCACGTAGGCTTCCGACAATCCTTGCTCCACCACCGCATATCGCGATACCAGCGCTTCCGTAAATGCACGCTTCACTTCCTCGTTCGGGTAGCCTAACGTGAACAGATTATCCGCTTTGTTGTAGTCCAGTATTGTGAGGTACCCCGTTTGGAACAGCAGGGCTAGGACCGACAGCATGTCGAGCTCATACGTCGAAAAAGTGGTTTCAGTAACGGTGACGTTGGCCAAGCCCTGAACGTCATATTGTTGTGCCAAGATCAAGTCCACCAAAAATTTGGGGGTTCCTGTCTCGAACCAATGTGCCTTGAAGTCCTTCTGCTGAAACAGCAGCAATGTCGAAAACGGGTTGTACACTTTCTCGTTCGTCTTCGAGAACCGATATCCGTTGTACCAGTGTTTGATCTTTTCCAAAGTCTTGGGAACTGTTGCCTGTTCTTCTTGGGCCAACGCTTCGATATGTTCTTTGAAATTAAACTCCAATTCCTCTTGCGTATACCCCAACATCCCCGCATATCGCGCGTCCATCGTTAAATCCTGTAAATTGTTCAGTCCCGAAAACACCGACACCTTCGAAAACTTGCTCACCCCCGTCAGAAATACAAACCGCATATGCGCATCTTCTGCCTTCAGTGTCGTGTAAAACTCCCGTAACACATCCCGATTATCCTCCGCTTTCTTCACATCCGTAATGTGCCGGATGATGGGCGCGTCATATTCGTCCACCAACACAACCACCCGGTTTTGAGTTTTGGCAGCAACGTTTTGGATAAGTTGCGCAAATTGCTGTCCCACCGTGCGCTCAGGGTCCACCTCCACCCCATACTGCTTGGCCAGATCCTTTACCCGAAACCCGATACTCTTAGCCAGTTGCGGCCCATCTTCTTTGCCGATGTTAGACAAATCAAATCGCAACACCGGAAACGGTTGCCAATCATAGTCCGCATCGTCGATCCACAACCCCTTGAACAAATCCCGTCGCCCCGAAAAAAGCGCATCCAAGGTCGAGATCGTCAGGCTCTTCCCAAACCGGCGAGGGCGGGACAAGAAAAATTTGGGGCCTGATGCTGTCGGACTTTCGGACCCCACCATCGCCATGTCATATATGTGTTGCGTCTTGTCCACGTAGACGTAGTTGCCTGTGACGATCCCCTCAAACGTTTGTGTCCCGATGGGTAGTGCTTTCATATCCCCATTACTCTACCATTTGCCCCTCCCCCACGTCCAAGTTCCCAGGTCAAGGTGCCGATTGGGATATCTTTATCCGCTTTTCCGCTCACCCTCCAGGGGGATTTGTTTTTTTAGCCCGTCTTACGCCGCTTTTTCTATCTTTTCCTTGGAGCTGCACGGCAGCGACCACGAAGTGCAATCAAATCAAGGAGGTGAGGATGAGTGTTAGGTCAGTTCTGGAGGCTTTTAATAGGATTCCAATTATTTTGAACAGAATCTAAGATTGACGAAGATCGATTAGGCAAACTAAATTAAACTTAATATTGTGAAAAAGCTAATATCTTTTCAAGAAGCTGTTCCTCACTTCGAAATAATTCCAATGGTTAATAAAACCCCATCTGGAGAACGCGCTTTTTCCTATAATTCTGGTTACCATAGAGCTGGTCTCATAAATAGGGAAGCGGTCTCAGAAATGACTCAGGCAAGGCATTCTGAGCAGGGCAACCGGAGCATAGCAGCGCTATGTGAGGATTGGCATGCGAGGAATAACGCTGCATCTAGTATCCCATATGATAAGTTTAGGGATGCTGTGGGTGATATATCAACGCACGGTTGGAAGTTAACAAATAAAGATAGGTCTATAAGAGTGTGGGAAATTTGCAGCACTGGCCGATGGGACTTTCATTTATCAGCCTGCCTGAATCCTACAGGACAGCATATGCATAAATTCCATTTTACGCTTAGAGATAAGTCTGTCGGAAAAGGACGATCTGGATTTGCCTGGTACGAAATTGAAGGGCATAACAAAACCGCAACTTTAAAAGAAAGGTCAGACGCTGGAGAAGTAGACGTATTTACCGATAATGCTTTGGACCAAGGAGTTAAAAAAGAGGTAGATAGGATCCCTTCTTATGCTCAGGAATTCTTTAAGAAGGCTTTGTCTTTTATCAAATGAGCTTGTCCCCATCGTTTATACCACGAAGGGTGGATTTAGAACTTGCAGTCAAATAGGATCTCATCACACCTGAAAATTGCATCTTAACCACGCCCCTTAATTTTTGTTTGGTCGGGAGACTTTTCTAAAAAAAAATGGTATAAATGGCAACTCGCCGGGAGAACACTTGAACATGCTTGAAACCGTGTTTGATTCTGCATTGCCGGCAGATATTGCCTGGCCTGCTGTCTTATTTTTTGCCTGGGTCGCGGGAGAGTTCGTACATCGGGCTACCCGGCTACCCCGTATTTGTACCTATGCGGTCATCGGGTTTTTGACCGGATTTAGCCAATTCGGGCTGTTGCCAAAAAGCGACGCGCCCACCATGACATTATTGGCCACCTTGGCCTTTGGGCTTATCCTGTTTGAATTCGGATACCGGATCAATTTACGGTGGTTGCTGGTTAACCGCTGGATCGGTGTCACATCGGTATTGGAAGCCATGGGCACTTTTGCGGTGACCCTTGGTATCGCACGACTATTTGGCATGCCGTTTATGCTGTCACTGCTGCTGGCGGCGTTGTGCATGTCCACATCCCCTGCCGCACTCATGCGCGTGGTGAACGAGGAACATAGTGCCGGTCAAGTGACGGAACGGGCCCTGCATCTGTCTGCGTTTAACTGCATCCTGGGCGTTTTGATGTTTAAAATCGTGATGGGATTTTGGATATTTCAGACATTTGGCAGTCTGGGATTCGCGTTTTGGAACAGCCTGGTATTGTTGGCGGTGTCTTCCGGACTGGGCATCCTGTTCGGACTTGGGGTTCCCGGCCTGCTCCGTTTGCAAGGGCGAATCGGGCAAGATTCGACGGTAGCTTTTGGGATTGCAGTCGCGCTGTTGGTCATCCTCACCCAGTCTTTCAAGCTATCTGCCATTATCGCTGCCCTCGTCTTCGGCATTACGGCGCGTCATCGTCGAATCGTTTTTAACCGGACGCAAAAAAATTTCGGAACCCTGGGCGATTTTTTGACGCTTTTTCTGTTTGTGTATGTCGCCTCGTCATTGGAATGGCGAAACGCCATCTGGGGCGTCGGATTGGCCATCACCCTGATCACAGCAAGGTTTGTGGTCAAAACCGGCATCATCACGTTGCTGTCGGGCGTTAGTGGAATGAACTGGAAGAAAGGCGTTTATACCGGGATGGCCCTCACACCAATGTCGGTATTTGCCATTCTTCTACTTGGTCATACCCGAAGCTTGGGAATCAATCTGATCGATGACCTGATGCCATTGACCGCGATGACGCTCATCTTGGAAATTGCAGGTCCCATTCTGACTCAAAAAGCCTTGGTGTTAGCAAACGAAGCCCGGCACAGAGAAGAGGTGTAGCCCATGCCATTGCCTCCCTTTCAACCTTCGGAACCGCTGACGATGGGCGTCGAGCTGGAGCTCCAATTGGTCAGCTTAAGCGATTTTGATCTGGTCGTATCTAGTACCGACATCTTGCATCTGGCTGACCAACGGTCCTTTCCCGGCGGCATTGCGCCCGAACTCACCGAAAGCATGATCGAAATCACCACGGGGATTCACACGCGCTACCCCAGCCTGTTGGAACAGCTCACTGATATGCGGGATGCGTTGGTGCGTGCCGGAGACACATTAAATGTGGGAGTATCCGGTGGAGGAACCCACCCGTTTCAAAGTTGGTCTGACCGCAAGTTGTATGCCGCTCCCAGATTTAAAGAAGTCTCGGCCCTATACGGATACCTGGCCAAACAATTTACCGTTTTCGGTCAACACGTCCACATCGGTTGCGAGTCAGGAGATATGGCACTTTTTCTGTTGCATTCTCTGAGTCGCTACGTCCCCCACTTTATTGCCCTGTCCGCTTCCTCTCCCTACGTTCAAGGCATCGATACCCTGTACAGCTCGGCACGCCTGAACTCGGTATTCTCGTTTCCGCTGAGCGGCAGAGCTCCCTTTATCTTACAGTGGCACACGTTCGAAACGGATTTTTTTAAAAAAATGGAACACACCGGCGTGGTTAAAACCATGAAAGACTTCTACTGGGACATTCGTCCAAAACCGGAGTTCGGAACGATAGAGCTCAGAGTATGTGATACGCCACTTACCGTGGAAAAAGCAGCTGCCATTGCGGCTTATCTTCAACTACTCTGCCAATACCTGCTTGAAAAAAACGCACCTCCCCCAAACGAAGATGATAACCTGGTGTATAACTACAACCGATTCCAGGCCTGTCGGTTCGGCCTTGATGGGTTAATTGTCCATCCCCAAACCCATGACATTCTCTCGCTCCGTGAGGACATCCTGACGACGCTTCGTCATTTGGAGCCATACGCCGGCGGGAGAAAATGCCAAGACGCATTGGATTTGCTTTATCAATCCACTTACCTGGGCAACGATGCTGCCTACCTGCGCCAAGCATACACCGACAGCGGAAGCATAGAGGGCATGGTAGAAGCCGCCATTCAGCAGTTTAGGCAAAGCACTGCCACGCCGTCGTAGCCAAAAACCGCCGCCCCATCCCAAACGCCTTTGGAGTGACTTTGAGAATCGGTGGGGATTGGAGGCGCTTGTATTCGTTTTGGTAGAGCTTGCGAATCACCCACTCTACGGTTTCACGGGGGTACCCGAGCTCCGTAATCTCATCGAGGGACAGGATATCCTCAATGTAGGCCTTTAATATGCCATCCAATACGCGGTATGGGGGCAGGCTATCTTCGTCCTTTTGTCCGGGGCGCAGCTCGGCCGTCGGCGGACGGCTGATGATGGATTTGGGAATGAGGGTACGGGTCTGGTTAATAAATTGCGCAAGCTGATAGACGCGTGTTTTGAACAAATCACCGATGACGGCCAATGCCCCCGCCATGTCCCCATACAAGGTGCAGTATCCCATGGCCAATTCACTTTTGTTGCCGGTGGTCAGGATGAGCCGGTTTTGGGCATTGGATAAGGCCATTAAAAAATGGCCCCGGATACGGGCCTGGAGGTTCTCTTCCACAATGCCGGGGACATCGGGGAGGACTTTTTGTAAGGTGGCAAGTCCTGCGGCAAAGGCTTCTGCGATCGGAATGGTCATCGTCTGTATTCCCAGATTTTGGGCCAGTTCCTGCGCATCGGCATTGCTTTGATCGGAGGTATAGGGGGATGGCATTAAAACTCCCAATACGTTACTGCTCCCCAGCGCCGCGCAAGCCAGGACCGCGACCACGGCAGAATCAATGCCGCCGGAAAGGCCTAGGGCTACCTGCGAAAACCCGCTTTTGTTGACATAATCCCGAATGCCCAACACCAATCCTTCGTACACACCGGCATCGGGATGCTGACTGACGAAATCGTGAAAACGGGGCGACGCCAAATCCACCAATTGCACCCGCTCCTTGAAGCTGGGAAGTTCGGCGATGAAACGGCCGCTGGGATGGACCACCATGCTATGGCCGTCAAAGATCAACTGATCCTGTCCGCCGATCTGATTGACAAACACGACGGGGCAGCGGGTAAGGGCCGCAACTTGCGAAAAGACATCATAGCGGAGTTTGTCCTTGCCCATATAAAACGGAGACGCAGACAAGTTCAGCAAGACGGAGATCCCCTTCCCCGCCAATGATTCCGCCGGTCCGGGCTGCCACAGATCTTCGCACACCGTGATGCCGATACGGATGCCCTTGAATTCCCAGACCTCCAACTGTTCGCCGGATTTGAAATGGCGCCGTTCTTCGAACACGTCGGCATGCGGAAGGTGAATTTTGTGGTGAACAAATACCCTTTCCCCATCCAGCAGCACGACGGCCGCATTTTTTAATCCTTCCGGAGAGGGTAATGGCGTGCCCAACACCACCGCCATCCCTTTAAAGCGCGCCGTGTAAGCAACGATATCGTCTAGCATGTGTTGACATACGATCCTAAAATCGGGACGGTCTAGCAAGTCTCTCGGTGGGTAGCCACAAATCGCCAGCTCCGAAAAGACAACCATATCGGCCTGGGCTGCAGCCGCTTTTTGAATGGCGGACTTGATTTTGGTGCCATTACCTGCCAAATCCCCTACTCTGTAATTGAGTTGAGCGAGTGCGATTTTCAATGCGGCCTGATTTTTAACTTAGAAGGTTTTCCTAAATTCGACCGGATAGCTACTACGTAATCAGTCAATGACTTGTTACCATACAGGTTAAATAATTCCTCTTGGATTTTGTGTTTCATTTCCACGCAGTTGAATTGATTTTTTTTAACTGTTTTCATCAAAGATAACCTCCATAGGACTCCGGATCTCGAGCATGCTATATCCTTCCCTAAGATTCACGGCATTGAACTGGTGAATTCTTTTAAAATTGACAATGTGTTTAAAGTTCCAGCTAACCAAGACATCCGTTTTTGATACGCTAGCAGCTGCGATGTGGAGTGCATCATCTTGGTATTTTCGACTTACAATCGCACTCTTGAGATACATTTCAGCCAATGCAATCATCTCGCTGTCAATGTCTAAGACCTCAGAAATATCTAAAATCTGATCCAACACCCCCTTGACATCGGACGGTGCTTTTTGTACTTCTGCCAAGACAACGGTTGATAAAACGGCTTGAGCCCTCCCCTTAAGGATTGCCTTAATCAAATGATTTGAATACCTTTTAAATTCGGTATCAAAGCAGCCACCAATAACAGATGTGTCCAAATAAATCTTAATTTTCTTCATCTAGCTTATTCTATATACAACAACATTTTCCTTCAAATATCACGTACATCTGTATATCTGATGGGAGGAGCTGTCACCTTTTTTTTCTCAGTTTTTGAATCTGCGCCCTAGCATCTGCTTGTAGTTGGCGCAGGTATCGGGCATCGGCGCTGTCATCATCGATTTCGGGGGGCAGTGCGATGGCGGCTTCAAACGCCTTAATGGCGCCCGCCTTGTCTTTTCTGGCCAGGGCAATCAGGCCGGATTCATGATAAAAACGGACCGAGTGGGGATTGAGACTGACCGCGCGATCGATATAACGTTGTGCATTGTCTAGGTTTCCGATGGAGATAATCGGTGGCGCTTGCCGGTGAACTGTGGCCAGCACGTAGTAGGCTGTCGGACAGGCCGGTTCCAGGGCCATGACTTCCTCCATATCCAAGAGGATCGTTTGCACAGCACCCAACGCCGCCAGATTATTACCCAATTCCGCACGCTTTCCCATAACAGCTGCATGCCACAAATACCCTTCGATGGCGTCCGATCTGACCGTAATGGCCTGGGCACCGGCAGCTTCGCCTTTGCTAAAAGCCGACGCGATTTCTTTTTTGCTCAGGTGTCCGAATGCCGCGACCTCGGAATAACTGCGGGCCAATCGCCACAATGCGTCGTAATTTTCCGGTTCCTTGGCCAGTACCGTTTCCAGCTTGGTAATCGATGCGGCCAGGTTGCCACTGACGTCACGCTGGGCATAAAGCTGATCGACGTCGCGAAGCGTGCGGGTGTAGTCCGGCATGGCATGAGCCGGATGGTACAGTGAGATAAATAAGAGAAGACAAAATAGGATTCTGGCCATAAAATTCCAAATGACGTAAGACCAGGTTATAATGCCATCGTAGGACACCCCGGTAAAGGACGATTTCATGCATTCATTGGCCGACAATTTTGCCCTGTTTCAGTTGGAGCTGGGGCCCATGGCCAATTTTGTTTATCTGATCGGCGATCCGGCCTCCAAATCGATGGTCGTCGTTGATCCTGCTTGGGATGTCAACGCGATTTGGGGACAGGCCCATGCCTTGGAATATCGCATCGGTGCCATACTATTGACCCACGGCCACCCGGACCATACTAACGGTGTGCTGGGGTTGTTGGCCCATGCCGACGTCCCCGTGTATATATCAAAAAACGAAGCCACCTACTACCGACCGCAAAACGTTCACCTCAGTGATTTGGATGAGGGAGCCACTGTTTCCGTGGGCAACCTGGAAATTTCAGTGATTGCCACCCCTGGCCACACGCCGGGCGGGCTGTGTTATCACATCGACAACCACCTGATTACCGGCGACACGTTGTTTATTGATGCTTGTGGACGTGTAGATTTGCCCGGTGGAAATGCGGCCCTACTTTATGAGTCTTTGCAATGTCTGAAAAAACTGCCGGACAAGACCCGGATTTATCCCGGTCATCATTATGGTGAAAAAAAATGGGATACCTTGGGCAACCAGAAAAAAAGCAATCCCTACCTGGCGGTTAGCCGGGACGAATTTTTGTCTATCCGGTAATGTGACGGTCAAATCGGGCCGGGCCTAATTGGCGAATGGCTTCGTATACGCCAATGCCCACGGCTGTCGAGAGATTGAGACTACGAACATGCGTGCTTTTGATGGGTAATGAACAACAACGATCGGTAAATTGGTCCAAATAGAGTTGGGGAATACCGGTTACTTCACTGCCAAAAAGCAACACATCTTTCTCCCGGAAGGTATGCTCATATACCGTGGTTTCGGCTGTTTTGGTGAACAGATGGGCCTTTCCCCGTGGTAAGTGGGCCATATAGGCCGCCGTATCTTCGAAGCGCTGCCACTTCACATACGGCCAATAATCCAACCCCGCACGTTTAAGTGTCTTATCCGACAGCTCAAATCCCAACTTGCCGACGATATGCAGCTCGATTTCGAGAGCGGCGCATAGCCGCGCGACATTGCCGGTATTGGGCGGAATTTGGGGTTCGATTAGGACAATAGTAATCATTTATATGAGTATCATTTTTAAAAAGAAATACACCGTCATCGACCAGGCAATGACCATCACCACGCGATGTCCCATGGCGGGAGGCAATTGCCGGAAATACCTCACCGCACTGTAGCTGCCCAATATTAATCCGCCCATCAGCACCAGGACTTGAGGCCAATAGATCAAGCCGGCAACAATAAAAATCAAAACGGCAATCGCGTTGGCAAAAAGGCCCACCCAAGCACGTAACGCACTGGCTTCATTTATATTTTCCACACCCATCAGGCCCAGCAAGGCCATCATCATAATCCCCATCCCTGCGCCAAAAAATCCACCATAGATCGAGATCATCCACAAGGCCCCTTGCATCAGCAAGGCAAAGAATCGATTTTCTCTGGCCGTATGGCGTGTGCGGTGCAGCCAAGTCACCAGTGACGACCGGAAGGTAAAAATCAGCGTCGAAAACAGCAGCAGAAAAGGAATCAGTTTGGAAAATGTCGCATTGGAAATGACCAGAAGGGCCAATGCCCCTGCAGCCCCGCCGATCAAGCTCACCCAGAAAAAGTACATCAATTGACCTCGCTGTACGCGCAACTCCTGACGATAGGCGGCAATGGTGGCCAAGGTGCCGGGAAAAGTGCCTACCGTTGCCGAGGCATTGGCTGCGATCGGGGGAAGTCCCAAAAAAATCAGCACCGGAAAAACCAGAAAAGTCCCTCCCCCCACAATGCCATTCATGACACCGGCAGTAATGCCGCTTAATAACAATATGCCGACTTCACTCCAATTCATGGCGTTATTGTGGCATAAGGTAGACGCTCGTAAAAGGCAACCGTACACTACACTGCGATGAACAAATCGTTTTGGAAAGACGTTCCCAGACCCATCATCGGCCTTGCGCCGATGGAGGGATACTCCGACAGTGCCCTGCGCCGCGTCTGCAAGGCCATCAAACCCGACTTATTGACCTACACGGAATTTACCTCTGCTGACGGGGTTCACTATGGGGCCAAAAAGCTGCTGGAAAAATTGCGCTTTTTTCCGGATGAACGCCCCATTTTGGCCCAAGTGTTTGGCAAAAACCTGGAGGCCTTTATCACGGCCGCAAAATGGTGTGAAGATCAGGGGTTTACCGGTATTGATTTGAATATGGGATGCCCCGCCAAAAAAGTGGTCAAATCCGAACACGGGGTGGCCTTGCGTAAAAAGCCGGACTTGGCTTTCCGACTCATTGAAGCAGTGGCCAACGCGACGACCTTGCCGGTATCGGTTAAAACGAGACTCGGATGGTCAGATGCCGAAGACCTCATTGCGTTTGGCAAAGGGGCGGAGAATGCCGGGGCCGATATGATTTGCATTCATGCGCGGACTTATACCAACCCCTATAACGTTCCTGCGCAATTTGAACCCGTATATGAACTCAAGCGACACCTGACGATACCGGTGCTGGGCAATGGGGGGGTTGTGTCTATTGCAGATGGCATGGCGAAGTTGGGGAATCTGGATGGCTTTCTCATCGGTCAGGCGGCTATCGGTAATCCGTGGGTATTTGATCCGTCGGGAAAACGCCCCGTGACGTTTGCCCAGAAAAAGCCCTTTATTTTATTGCATGCCAAGTACCTGATCGAACTGAAAGGCGAGTATGTCGGAACACGAGAGATCCGCAAACATCTGTTGTCCTATGTCCGGGAATTTCCGGGAGCTAAGGCATTCCGCTCTCAGATGACCCATGTGGAGCGCTATGCCGATGTGATCGCTGCCCTTGATGACATTGCCATGCATTTACAGTCCGATCAAAGCGCGTCACAATCGGCTATTATTTCGCATGCTTAAATCCATAACCCTTCGGTATTTCGGCATTATCGAACACTTATCCGTTTCGTTTGAGACCGGGTTGAATGTCCTGACCGGGGAGTCCGGTGCCGGCAAATCCATTGTGGTCGATGCCATGACCCTGATTGCGGGGCGCCAGGCTCGGGATGTGACGATTTACCCCGGTCAACAAACAGCCTGGGTGGAGGCGGTTTTCGAAGTGCCGGATGAACTGCGAAACGCTGAGCTCAGTGGGTTTTTAGAAGACGGTACCGCGCTAATTGTCCGCCGGCATTTTGGTAAAAATACTGGGATTCTGGTCAACGATCAGAGCGTCACCTTGCGCAAACTAAAAGAACTGCTGGGGCCGTTGATAATGATTTCAGGCCAGCATGACCAATTGCAGTTGTTTGATCCGGACTATCAGCTGCATTTGGTGGATGAATGGCTGGATGAATCGGGACGGGGCGCCCAGGCCGAATATGCAACGGCATATGCCCAATGGCAGGCTGCCGAATCGACCCTTCAACATATCCGGCGGGATCAAGCCGAATCGGACATGCGTCGCGAGATGCTGGCCTACCAAATCCAAGATGTTAGGCAGCATGAGCTCAAGGCAGGCGAAGAAGATGAGTTGACTGCCTTAAAATCTCAAATTAAAAGTCGGGATCAGATTCAGGCCGCTGTTCTCGAGGCGCAATCCCGCCTGGATGCCCTAATCGCGCAAGCGGATGGACTGGAGAAAGTGCTAGGCAAATTGGGAGATAATCCCCGTTTGTCGGCCCTAGCAGCGCGGGCCCATGACTGGGCGTTGCAGATCGCCGATGCGGCTGACGAAGTCGGAAACGAACGTGAGCAGATCGACAGGCTGGATGCGATGGACATCGACGCCTTGGAAAGCCGCCTGGAACTCATTTTTCGTCTGAAGCAAAAATACAAAGCGCCCACTCTTTCCGCATTGCTGGACCTGCAAGCCGAATGGCAGACCGCGCTAGATGAGATTGTGCATGTCGCCGCCCGTATCGTCCAAGCCGAATCAGCCGTTAATCTCCATTTAAAGGCAATGGAAACGGCTGGAAATACCTTGCACAAGCACCGCCAAAGCATCGCTAAAACACTCTCAAAGACACTCACAAACGAACTCAAAAACCTGGGATTTTTCCATGTGCAGTTCGACATTGAGGTCCATCGCACGGACAGGCCGACTGCGGGCGGGTTGTCTCGTGTCACCTTTTTGATCTGTCCCAATCCTGGGATGGGCATGCAGCCTTTGCAAAACGTGGCCTCCGGTGGTGAAATATCGCGCATTTTCTTGGCCATTCGGACGGTGCTGGGGGCAAAACGGGCTGTACCGGTCCTGATTTTTGATGAAATTGACACCGGTGTGGGTGGGATGTTGGCCACGGATATTGGCAAACGCTTGCAAAATGTGTCGGCCTATTCTCAGGTCTTTTGTGTGACCCACCTGCCCCAGATTGCCCGGTTTGCCACTGCGCACTATTCGGTGCAAAAAATTCAGGATGCCGCTTCGACCCGCGTTACGCTGCATCGCTTATCCGACACGGATATCCGCGGCGAACTCCAACGCATGGTGGGCGGTAACGACGTGCTGACCGTACTGAATGACGCATTAATGCCTGGTCGTCGGGAGTGACGATTGATATACTCAATCCAAAGTTGCTTCCGAGGAGATATCTATGTGCGGCATCGTGGGCTATGTAGGCGATAGGGATATCGCTTCTGTTTTATTGGTCGGACTCGAACGGCTCAGTTACCGGGGTTATGATTCGTCCGGTATCGCAACGATATCAAAAGGTGAACTGAGTACCTGGAAAAAGGCCGGCAAGGTGTATGAGCTGCAAGACATGCTCAAAAATCTCACCATCCGCGGCAATATCGGCATCGGCCATACGCGTTGGGCCACCCATGGCAAGGCCAGTGAGGTCAACGCCCACCCCCATTTGAGCCAGGAAAACAAAATTGCCCTCGTCCATAACGGCATTATCGAAAACTACTTGCCCCTGAAAAAGAAACTGATGGCCGAGGGCCATATTTTCCGCTCTGAAACCGACTCCGAAGTTATTGTTCATCTCGTTGAGCGTTATTTCCAAAACACCCTCGAAGATGCGGTGGAAATGGCCTTTTCCGACCTGCAAGGAACCTATGCGTTTGCGGTAATTTGCGAACAAGATCCGACCAAGATCGTTGTGGCACGTAAAGGTAGCCCGCTCATTATCGGTCTGGGGAAAAACGAGAACTTTGTGGCTTCAGATCTTAACGCCATTCTGACCCATACCAAAGATGTGATGTATCTCGAAGATGGGGAAATGGCCATCGTGACCCAGGAAGGCGTCACGGTCAGAAAAATCGGTGGTGCCGAGCTGGAAAAGAAAGTTCATCATATCTCTTGGGATGCCGCGACCACGGACAAAGACGGTTACGACCACTACATGCTCAAAGAAATCCACGAACAACCCATGACCGTGAGAAAGATTTTGAGCAAATACGTGGACGTAGACAACAGGATCGCCTTCAAAGATCTGCGTATGCCGGACAGCGAATTCTCCAACATCAGCCGATTTATTATCCAGGCCTGCGGCACCAGTTGGCATGCCGGGCTTATCGGCAAATATCTCATCGAAAAATATACCTCGGTGCTGACAGAGGTCGATATTTCCTCCGAGTTTCGGTACCGCAACAAAATCACAGACGGTAAAGAAATCGTGGTGGCCATTTCCCAGTCCGGCGAAACAGCTGACACCCTTGCGTGTCTTCGTGAGGCGAAAAGTAAATTTTTCCGCGTCCTATCGTTTGTGAATGTGAAAGGCAGTTCCATTGATCGTGAGTCGGACGGCGTGATTTATTCCCACTCCGGCCAAGAAGTCGGCGTCGCTTCCACGAAGAATTTCACCTCCCAATTGATGACCCTCTACCTCTTTGCGCTGTACGTGGGACTAATTAAACGGACCATTCCTGCTCAGTTGGTACGAGAAATGTTGGATGGTTTACGTCGGATCCCAGACTATATTGAAATGTTATTGGGCCAGTCGGGCGCCATCAAGGAAATTGCCGAGAAATATTATCTGAGCCGGGACTTTTTATTTTTGGGCCGTAGTATCAATTACCCCTCTGCTCTGGAGGGTGCGCTAAAACTCAAAGAAATTTCCTACATTCACGCCACGGGGTATGCCGCTGGGGAACTCAAGCATGGCCCTATTGCCCTGATTGACTCCAAGCTGCCCGTCGTCTGTATCGCGCCACAATGCGGGACTTATGAAAAAATGGTAAGCAACATTCAAGAAGTCAAAGCCCGCAGAGGAAAAACCATTGTGATTGCGACCGAAGGCGATACCGAAATCCAAAAAATGGCCGACGAGATTATCTATATTCCCAATGTTC
Organism: uncultured Candidatus Marinamargulisbacteria bacterium; assembly: GCA_964364855.1. Lineage (GTDB taxonomy): Bacteria > Margulisbacteria > Marinamargulisbacteria > CAYINU01 > CAYINU01 > CAYINU01. The sequence continues at coordinate 14,960 of CAYINU010000035.1, forward strand.
ACGAGGACCTGACGCCGCTGTTGGTAGCCATTCCTTTGCAACTGTTGGCTTACTATATCGCCCTACGCTTGGATTGTGACGTGGATCAACCGCGCAATTTGGCCAAGAGCGTAACCGTGGAGTAGCTCGCGCCCTTAATGACCTACTTAAGTTAGACATTTTGTTGTAAAAATGGTAGACATATAGACATATAAACAGGTTGTTCTTTAGGGGTGCTTAGATGAAAGAAGTCAGTATCCGAGAGTTTTCTCATCATATATCGGCACATTTGAAGTTGGTAAAGGCGGGAGAGCGCCTAGTCTTACTAGAGCGAAGTGTACCGATAGCTGATATTTTGCCCCACAATCCCAATTTGGCTATTCCAAGATGGAAAACCCCGATTCGTCGCGTGAAGATCAAGGGGAAACCGCTCTCGGAGTCGTTGATCGAGGATCGTCGGGCTAGCCGTTGAGGGGGTTGATTGATACCTCGTCTTTTATCAAGCGCTACGTGATTGAGCCAGGCTCAGAGGAGATTTCGTCTGTTTTTTCTTTGCTCACTGAAGCCGTAGTCGCGCCAACGATGTATTTGGAAATCCAATCCGTATTGGCGCGCCGTTGCAGAGACAAAAGTCTTTCTTTAACGCAGGTCTCCTTCATTGAAGGAGAAGTGTGCGCCGATATGGAATATGTCTCAATTGTCAAATGGAACAAGGACTTGGAGAGTACGGCCAAACGACTCATTCGAAAATATCCCCTAAAGACTTTGGATGGCATTCAGCTGGCTGCCGGAAAATTGGCATTGGTTGATGTATTTGTGACCAGTGACAAACAGCTTTTGGATGCCGCTAAGAACGAATTTGAGCAGGTCAAATTTGTTGTCTAGGGGGTATAATGAGCCGATGACCCAAAAGCAATGTGCGAATATTGTTCTGGTGGGATTGGCAGGCTGTGGTAAAACCACGGTGGGACAGGCCCTAGCCCAAAAGCTAGGCTGGACCTTTTTGGATACCGATCACTTCATTACCCATCAAACCGGCCAAGCCATTGCCGATATTTTCGGTCAACATGGTGAGGCCTATTTTCGCGACCTAGAAACCCAGGTCTGCAAAACTTTGCAGGGCAAAACGCATACGGTAATCGCAACGGGGGGAGGTATGATATTGCGGGCGGAGAATCGCGAATGCCTGCAAAATCTGGGCACCGTTTTTTACTTGGATTTGTCTCCGGAAACCATTGCCAGGCGGCTGCATCAAGATGCGACCCGACCCTTGCTATCGACATCTGTGGACAAAGCTACCACGCTCAAACAACAACTCGATGCACGAGAGGCGCTGTATAAAAGCGTGTCCCACCATGTGGTTTCGGCAGATCAGAATGTCGAGTCCATTTGTTGCACGATTCTGGATCTCATCCCCACGGCATGGAAAGCCACTCGTACGGCGCAGGTGCGCACAACGCGTGACCATACCTACGACATTGTGGCTGAGTTCGATGCCCAAGTTATCCAAAGTCGGATAAGCGCGATGAACTTGAGTCAAATCGTCGTTGTTACCCACCCCGAAATTCGTGCCTTGTATGAATCCGCCATTTCGCCTGCGGTTGGTGGAAACGCATATTGGATCGAGGTTCCGCCTGGAGAAGCCAGCAAGTCGATGGTTCAGTGCAATAGCCTACTGGATCAGCTTTTGGCGTTGCGCTTAGACCGTAAAGCCGGCATCGTGGCCTTTGGTGGAGGTGTGATTGGCGATCTGGCTGGCTTTGTGGCGAGCATCTACTTGCGCGGCATTCGGTTGATTCAAATTCCCACTACGCTACTTTCTCAAGTTGACTCTTCGGTTGGCGGAAAAACCGGTGTGAACCATGCCAGTGGAAAAAATCTCATCGGATCGTTTTATCAACCGGAACTGGTTTGGATCAATCCGCATTTTTTGCCAACCCTCCCTGGAAAAGAAATCCGGTCCGGCTTGGCTGAGATCGTCAAATATGGCTTGATCCGAGATCCGAAGCTTTTTTCAACAGTGGAAGAGAAGGCCTCTGAGATTTGCAATACGCGTGGCGAATATGCCCTGGGTGACACGCTATGGACCGAGCTTATTTTGCGGTCCTGCCGTATCAAGGCCACCGTGGTGTCCGCGGATGAAAAAGAATCGGGATTACGCGAAATTTTGAATTTCGGCCATACGGTAGGTCACGCTATCGAAGCCCTGTCCGGATACGGAACCTATGCCCAAGGCGAGGCGGTGGCCATCGGGATGTGCATGGCGGCCCGCATCGCTGTGACAATGGGCGTTCTTGGGGACAATTCCATTGCAACGCGACTGGAAAAATTGCTAATGGCGCTTGGATTTACATTTACTCTGCCTCACCACACGGATGCGGAGTGGGAAAGCGTGCTGATGATGGACAAAAAAGTGAGGTATTCCGAATTGCGGATGGTGTTACCGACCCAGCTAGGTGATGTTATAGTTAGACCAGTGCCTATGCATAGGGTCTTAGAGGCCATTCAAGGGTGGTCGAAGGAGTTTTGATGAAGGTTTTGGTTATCCATGGTCCCAATCTGAACCGTCTGGGCAAGCGCGAAATCGCGGTCTACGGCAGTTTAACTTTGGACAATCTGAACAATCAGATTGTGGCCTTTGGCAAAGCCCAGGGTTGTGAGGTGACTTGCTTTCAATCCAACGGTGAGGCCGACATTATGGATGCCATCCATGGCGCAGAAAACCAGTATGACGCGCTGGTCATCAACGGCGGTGCCTACACCCACACCAGCATTGCCATTCGCGATGCATTGGC
>CAYINU010000036.1:0-17622 GCA_964364855.1 uncultured Candidatus Marinamargulisbacteria bacterium
CTATTATCAGCTCAATACCGTCGGCCCTTCTCCTCTCACAATACGGGTAAAGCCGCACTTTCCGCTAGAATCGGTCTCATAAATCCCCAAGGTCGTCTCAGAATGGCGTCAGGGTGTTCTCTGTGAGCACAAAACGCGGAGCATAGCGGCGCTATGTGAGCATTTTGAGCGGAGCAGAGGGCTCCATGGCGGTATTATGAGATGGCCTCTAAGTTCCCTTGTCCCCGCGGTGTAAAAAAGCCAGATAATTCAAATCCGCTTGGGTCGTAATTTTGAGGTTGGCCGGGTCACCCGACACGACAAATACGGGGTAGCCTGCTTTTTCGATCAGTGTTGCTTCGTCGGTAATGCTGTTGTCCAGGGAGACTTTCTCGTAGGCTTGAATAAGGACCAAACGATGAAACAGCTGTGGGGTCTGAACGGCCACCAAATCATCCCGGTTTAGGGTAGCCACCACCTGACCTTGGGCTACCCGCTTTAACGTATCCGTCACCGGAATTCCCGGAATCACGGCCATATGCCGGGTCGCGGCCTCCAAAACGCGCTCCACCACCGCGGCGGGGACATTGGGCCGAGCCGCATCATGGATGAGAACCCAATCACAGTCCGTTAACACCGAAACCGCGTTGTACACAGACTGCGCACGCGTTTCACCGCCGACCACGGCCTCGATGGGCAAGCCATTGGCATAGACCGGCAGGTGAGATTGGAAAAGGGATAACTGCTCCGTCGGGAGCGTAACCACGATACGGACAATTTGCGAAAAGGCCGCAAACCGCTGGCACGCGGCCCACACCATCGGAACCCCCCGAATAGGGACCCATTGTTTGCCTTCGGGACTGCCAAACCGACTACCCGATCCCGCGGCTGTCACAACAAGGCCGATGCGGGGGCTATTTTGAGTGTAAGTGGTTGCCGACATTGCGATGTGGTATCGTAGTCGGGTTATGACGCACGCACAAGAGCCACTGTATCTGTCTGCATTAAAAGGCCGTCGGACGTCGCGGCCACCCGTGTGGCTGATGCGCCAGGCCGGCCGCTACTTGCCCGAATACCAAGCCCTGCGTGCCAAATATTCTTTTATGGAGATGATGCATACACCCGAATTGGCAGCTGAAGTCACATTGCAGCCCATTCGCCGTTTCGGCTTTGACGCGGCCATTTTGTTTTCGGATATTTTGATTGTGGCTGATGCCCTGGGTTCCAAACTCCATTTCGAAGAAGGACACGGGCCTGTTATTGATAACCCAGTCCGCTCTGCGGACGACGTACACCATCTACCGGCAGTCGATCTGGAAGTCTTGTCCACCTCATTGCTGACCATCAAGCACCTATTGCCTCATCTGTCTGTCCCGTTAATCGGCTTTGCCGGCGCGCCATTTACTGTTGCGTCGTACATGGTCGAAGGCGGTAGTGGTGATGATTTTCACCGTACCAAACACTTTTTCTTTGCCGAACCAGAGGCTGCTCAAAAATTGCTCGCCGCGGTTACCCAAGCCACCGTAACCTATGTGCAGGCCCAGGTCGCAGCCGGCGTGCAGGCTATTCAAATTTTTGATTCCTGGCTAAACGTCCTTTCCCCCTCGGATCGCCAGCGCTTTGCCCTGCCCTACCTCACCGAAGTCGTCCAGTCCGTTGTTTCGCAAGTTCCGGTGACGGTGTTTTCCCGGGGATCAGGGCAGCTGGCCCAAGAATTGGTAACGACCGGCGCCACCGCCATCAGCCTGGACTGGACTTGCGGATTCTCGCAGATTCGCGCCCAGCTGGGACCTAAAATGGTACTGCAAGGCAACCTTGATCCTGCCTATCTGGAGACCGACATTCCCGCTCTGGATGCCGCCGTTACGGCCTTGTTGGATGATATGGCTCCCTTTCAAGGCACGATATTTAACCTGGGCCACGGCATTACTCCCCGTGCCAAAATCGACTTGGTTTACCGCCTGGTGGAAAACATTTATGCATATTCCGGCAAAGCTGATCGCAAAACATAATATTTCAGTTCCGAGGTATACAAGCTACCCCACTGCGCCACAATGGTCGGCTGACGTGGATCCACTAGCGTATCCCTCGCGGTTGGCCGCGCTTGGCCGAACGGACCGTGCGCTGTCCCTGTATTTTCATATCCCTTTTTGCCAATCGATGTGCCGATACTGTGGCTGTAACGTGGTGATCCGCAAGCAACGGCCCGAAGTCGGTGATACCTACGTCGATGCGCTCATTGCCGAAATGGCTTTACTAGCCGCACAAATCGGTCACCGTCAATCCGTGCGTCAACTGCATTTGGGTGGCGGTACGCCAAACTACCTAAGTCGCAGTCAATTGCAGCGGTTGATGAGTGCCGCAAACCACTATTTTGATATTGATTTTACCGGGGACATCAGCGTGGAAGTCGATCCCCGCACCCTGGAAACGGATACGCTATCGGCATTGCGGGAATTGGGATTTAACCGACTATCGATGGGTCTGCAAGATTTCACCCCCGAAGTCCAGGCCCATATTGGCCGTATACAACCCTACGAGGTGGTCCGCAGCGCTTTTGAACACGCCCGAAAACTGGGCTTTTTGTCGATAAACATCGATCTGATCTATGGACTACCTTACCAAACCCCGGACAATTTCCGGACGACCATTGAAAAGGTACTGTCACTTTCTCCGGACCGCATCGCCCTATATAGCTACGCCCACGTACCCTGGCTAAAATCCCACCAGAAACTGCTTCATATCGATGCCATGCCCAATCAAGACACCAAACTTCAATTGTTCATCCAGTCCCGCGATCTCTTTTTGGAGTCAGGCTATATCGCCATTGCAATGGACCATTTTGCCGCCCCCACCGATGATCTTGCCGCAGCGTTCACAGGTGGCACGTTGCATCGCAACTTTATGGGCTATACGACCAAACCCGCGGATGAATTTATCGGACTTGGCGTGACGGCCATCGGGTTTTTGGACGGGATGTTTAGCCAAAATATCCACGACTTGGCCCAGTATTACCAGCGCGTGCAAGCGGGGCAATTGCCCACTGAAAAGGGGATGGTGTTGTCAGAAGACGACTGCATCCGACAATGGGTCATCCAGCAATTGATGTGTCAGATGACCGTAAAAAAACCGGAATTTATGGCTCGGTTCGGGGTCGATTTTGACTCCTATTTTTCCTTGGTAAAACCGAAATTGGATGCATTTGAGACCGAAGAATTTTTGATCCATTCACCGGAAGCGATTCAGCTCACACCGTTGGGGCATTTCTTTGTACGCAATGTGTGTATGGTCTTTGATGCGTACCTGGAAAAGAAACCGGCACGCTATTCCAACACCGTGTAGGTTTGAATATTTTAGTATCTTAAGTTATAACAAGACTCAAAAGGAGCAGCACATGGCCAAGCTATTACTCAATGACGACGAAGTGGAAATCGAAGACGGATCCCGCATCGTCAATATCATCGAAGAAATGGGCGTCCCCATCGGCTGCTCGAACGGCGTTTGCGGCACTTGCGAAGTCGAGGTGCTAGAGGGCATGGAAAACCTATCACCGCGTAACCAAGAGGAAACCGACCTGGGCATGGAAGGTAAGCGACGGCTGGGCTGTCAGCTCCATATCAACGGCGGCTCCGTGAAGATGACGTACTAGAGGCCATCTCATAATACCGCCATGGTGCCCTCTCAGAGAACTCCCTGACGCCATTCTGAGACGGCCTTTGGGATTTATGAGAGGGGTTCTAAGAGAAATGCTCACACAGGTCTTTTCTTTTAGGCGGGCAGTCCACCTTCGAAGGTGGCAACGTCTTCGGCAGACACAGAGAAGTACCTCGCTTGCGGATGATGAAACACCAGTGCCGAGACGGACGCTTCGGGGTGCATCATATATTCTTCGGACAGCGCGACGCCCAAATGGAGGTCGGGACGCATCAGCTCCCACATCTTGCCCTGGTCCTCCAGTCGTGGACAGGCCGGATAGCCAAATGACACCCGCACCCCACGGTACTTGAGTTTAAATACGTCTTCGAGTGGCAAATCAGGCGCATCGGGGAACCCCCACATCGCGCGGATTTCGTGATGCAAATATTCACCAAACGCCTCCGCCGACTCCAGAGCCAATGAGGCAATGGCATGGGCGTCAAAATAATGGCCGGCATCCAGCCACTGCTTGGCAACTTCGGTGACACCTTCGCCGCAGGTCACCACAAAAAAGCACATGACATCGATGCGATCAGGTGCAATAAAATCCGACAAGCAGAGCTTGAGGCCCGATGACTGGCGCGGAAAGTCATAGCGCTGAATCTCGGCTTCTGTTTTGGGGTCTAAAATGACAATGCTGTCCCCGTCACGACGCACCTTAAAGAACTGATACAGCCCGCGAGCACGTAACAATTTTTCTGTTCGGATTTTGGCTTTAAGCTGTTCCAATTTGTCCTGGAGCTTGAGGGCTTTTTCATCGCCTTCGGCCAACATCTTTTTGACATTGCCTTTTAGGCCCAAATGATTGCCATAGAGCATTTGCGGATTCAGATAAGCCCATACCTTGTCCAAATCCGCCTCAACAACCACCGGCTCAAATGTGGGAGGTTGGGGCACGTCGTAGCCATATTCCAAAGTGAGTGGCTTGGCATACTCGCGAGCCGCAGCGGTACCGGCTTCAACCTTCACTGAGCGCACCTGTTCTTGGTGGGCGCGGTTGTCTGCAATAAAAGGTCCTATCCGAGATTTATCGGTCAATTTATTGGCCACAGCCAAGCCGGTCATCGCATCTTTGCAATAGACCACCGGGCCATCGTACGCTGGGGCAATCTTCCCAGCTGTAAAGGTATCCGTCAGCGCTGCGCCACCAACCAGAATCGGCACCGAAATCCCAGCGGATTTTAAGTCTTCGGCCGTAATGACCATTTGCTGGGCGGATTTGACCAGCAGGCCTGACAGACCAATGAAGTCCGGATTGTGTTCGCGGTAGGCGGCAATCAGCGTATCTGGCGGGCATTTGATGCCCAAATCAACGACTTTATAGCCGTTGTTACCCAAGATGATTTGAACAAGGTTTTTTCCGATGTCGTGGACGTCGCCTTTGACGGTGGCCAACAGCATTGTGCCGCGCACATTGGTGTCGCCTTTTTCCATAAATTGTTCCAGGTACGACACGGCTGCTTTCATCGCCTCGGCTGACTGCAACACTTCCGCGACGATCAGTTGGTTTTCGTTAAACATCTTGCCGACGATATCCATGCCGGCCATCAGGGGCTTATTGATCACGCCCAGCGGATCATATTTTTGCAGGGCTTCGTCGAGGTTTTCGATGAGGTATTCCTTGGTGCCTTCGACGATGTTGATCCGCAGCTTTTCTTCCACGCTCAATTTGCTGCGGTCGACTTTTGGTTTTTCCTGAACGGTTTTATTGCGAAAATAGGCCGCGAATTCGGCGACAGGATCATAGCCATCCGTGGTGTCGTAGTCGAGCAAGCGCATACACAACACTTTTTCTTCTTCAGTGATGGTGGCATAGCGCACCAGCTTTTCCGCGTTGACGATGGCCGTGTCGAGGCCCGCTTTAACACATTCATAAAGGAAAACGGAGTTCAGTACCTCGCGACCAGCCGGTGGCAATCCAAACGAGACGTTAGATATCCCCAGTGTCGTCCGCGCCAAGGGAAACGTCTGCTTGATTAGGCGGACGCCTTCGATGGTTTCGCGGCCAGATCCGAAATAATTGGCATCCCCTGTCCCGCAAGGGAAGACGAGAGGGTCGAAGTAGATATCGGTCGGATCGATGCCATATTTTTGGGTGAGTAGGTTGTAGGACTCGGTGGCCACGCGCAACTTTGCGTCGCGGCTGACAGCCATTTCGGACTGGATGCACCCTACCACGATAGCCGCCCCATATCGCTTCACGATGGGCAGCAATTTTTCAAATGACTCTTCACCGTCCTCCATATTCACCGAGTTGAGAATGCATTTGCCTTGGGTAAGTTTAAATGCCTCTTCGACGACTTCGGGGACTTGGGAATCGATCATAAACGGGGCTTTGACCAGCTTGGTGGCAAAGCCCATAAACGTCTTGATGTCCGTGACTTCGTCGCGGTCCGGGTTGGACAAACACACATCGATGATATGGGCACCCGCTTTGACCTGTTTGCGAGCGATTTCGGCGGCTTCCTCGAATTTTTCCGCCACAATCATCTCTTTGAACAGGCGTGACCCGATGACGTTGGTGCGCTCGCCGATGATATAAGGTCGGCCCTCGTCTTCGACCAACAACGGATCGAGACCGGAAATACGGCTGACCGGCGCGGGCTGACGCAGAGGAGAAGGCTTTCCGGCGACGCGCTCGACCAGTTTCGCAATGTGAGGGGGTGTGGTGCCGCAACACCCTCCCACCAAGTTGAGCCATCCTTCGTCGACAAATTCGCCCAAAGCATTGGCCACCATTTCGGGAGACTCGGGGTAAACACCGTCCGCATCCGGAATACCCGCATTGGGCACGCAGGCCACGGGTACCCTCGAAATCGCAGCCAACGAGCGGATGTGGTCTTTCATCAGCGACGGACCGGTCGCGCAGTTCAGCCCAATATAGAGTAAATCCGCATGGGCAACCGAGGTGTACAAGGCCTCTACGCCTTGGCCAGCCAGCATGGTTCCCATTGTTTCGATCGTGCCGGAAACGGCAACGGGAATACGATAATCGAGCCTGGAAAAGGCATTGTAAATCCCGACCAGTCCCGCCTTTAAGTTCAGCGTATCGAGTGCGGTTTCCAGTAGCAAATAGTCTGATCCGGCATCGGTCAGCACATAGGCTTGCTGTTCGAATTGCGCGACCAATTCGTCAAAGGTGATCCCACCTGTTACGGACAGCGATTTCGTTGTCGGCCCGATAGAACCAGCCACAAAACGGGGCTTTTCGGGAGTGTCATAGGCCGCACAGGCGCGTCTGGCGATTTCGACGGCGGCGCGATTGATCTCATTTGCCTTGTCGGACAGATCATATTCACCTAGGACCAACGGCGTTCCGCCAAAAGTGTTGGTTTCGACTATGTCAGCCCCCACTGCCAAATACGCTTTGTGGACGTCTTCGATGACGTCGGGCCGGGTGAGCACCAACATTTCATTACAACCCAGATACACTTCGCCGCCAAAATCCTCGGCAGTAAGGTCGCGGTCCTGCAATGCCGTTCCCATCGCGCCATCCAACACCAAAATACGCGCTTTGATGGCGTCGATGATCCGTTCGTCTTTGAGTGGAAAGGCGTTAAACATCCAACCAGTTTATCGGGCTTTGGCCAGTTTTAAAATAAAGTCGAATTGCGGTCGCGTCACGGGCGTAATCGACAAGCGGCTTCCTTTTTGTAAAATCATCAGATCGGCCAATTCTGCGTAGTTGCGCATTTCGCCGATTGAGACGATGCGCGGCAATTTTTCGACAAAACAAATATCCACCATCCACCAGCGGGGGTTGGCTTCGGTGGACTTGGGGTCAAAATACTTGCTTTTCGGATTCCAGGAAAAAGGGTCAGGATAGGCTTCACGGCACACTTTGGCCACCCCGGCCACACCAGAAGGATCTGCGTCGGAATGGTAAAAGAGAACCTTATCTCCGATGCGCATGTCGTTTTTCATGTAGTTGCGGGCTTGGTAGTTACGCACGCCTTCCCACTGGATTTTTTTGTCCCGTTTCAGGTCATCAATGGAATAAGCTTCGGGTTCGCATTTCATGAGCCAATGATTCATATCCCGCTAACCCTACCTTTCCGAACAAAGGCATTTACCCATTTCCCGACCCCATGCACCCATTGCGGGTCCGCATTTAGCGCCGACACCAGAAAAAGGTCTTCTCCGCCATGGTGGACGAAGGCTGACTTGGCTCTCATGCCGATTTCCTCCAAAGTTTCCAGACAATCGGCCACAAATGATGGGCTGATGACGGCCACCCGCTTAACACCTTGGCGTGCAAGTTCGATGAGGCAACCCTCCGTAAACGGCTCAAGCCATGGCTCACGTCCCAAGCGAGACTGAAAGGCAATGGAGACCTTTTCGTCTGGAAGCCCCATAGCGGCTTGGAGCAGTCGCGCCGTCTGAATGGATTGGGCACGGTAACATGTTGCGATCGCAGCGCCTGAGGCCGAGCAACACAGGTCACTCAGCTGGCAATGTTGGCCCGTGGGATCGGCTTTTTTGATGTGGCTCACGGGCAAACCGTGAAATGTAAAAACGTAATGATCAAAAGGGGACAGCAGTTCCTGCCCAATATGGGCGGCCAAGATCGAAATGTAATCGGTCCGGTTAAAAAACGGGGGTAGCACATCCCACGCAATCGAAGATCCGGCCACTGCTTTTTTGACCTCTTCCACTGCGGTTTTGTAACTGGACTCGGCATATTGTGGATACATCGGGATGACCAAGAGACGGTTTAAATTCGGAACGCGTTTTTTCAATTCCGCGATGGCATCGGGAATGGAAGGATTGCCATAACGCATCCCATACCCCACGGGCATGTCCAAGTCCACTTCCAACGCGCGAGCAAAGCGACTGGTGTACACCAAAAGTGGCGACCCCTCGGGCATCCATATCTGGCGATACGCCCGTGCTGAGGCCGCAGGCCGCTTGGGCAAAATCGTGCCATAGACCACAGCTGCCCGCAGCAGGTAAGGCATATCCAGCACATAAGGATCCATGAGAAATTGTGCCAAATAACGCCGAACATCGGAAACGTCGGGGCTATCCGGCGAACCTACATTGAGCAGCAGAACCGCATTCATTACGCCATGCGACTCAACGCTGGCTTGTGGGTTTGGGCAAACGACTTCATAAAGGCAACCAATTTATCCACACCCTCCAGGGTCTGCGCATTGTAAATCGATGCGCGAAGACCGCCTACCAGCCGATGACCTTTCAACCCTGCCAAGCCCGCAGCTTCGGCTTCCTTAACAAACTGCTTTTCCAGGTCTTCGTCCCCGCCAGCCACGCGAAACACCACGTTCATTTCGGAACGAGAGTCTGGCTGAACGGGGCAACTGTAAACACCACTGTCGTCAATCGCGGCATACAGGCGCCGGGCCTTCTCGCGATTCATTTCGGCCAATGGCCGGATACCGCCCTGTGCTTGAATCCACTCCATCACCAGTGCAATCAGGTACACTCCAAATGTCGGGATCGTATTGTACAGCGAATTTTCTTTGATCTGCTCGCGGTATTGCAACACCGTCGGAACCGTGTCAGCCACGCGATCGGCCAGGTCTTCACGAACGATTACGACGGTAACACCGGAAGGCCCAATGTTTTTCTGAGCACCGGCAAAAATCACGCCGAATTGGGACATATTCACTTGGCGGGATGCGATGTCTGACGACATATCCACCACCAGTGGAACCGCCCCGGTGTCGGGGAAGGCTTTAAACTGGGTCCCATAAATGGTGTTGTTGGAGCACATATACACATAAGACGCATCAGAGGATAGTTGAATTTCATCCATCCGCGGCACACGCATAAAGCCGTCTGCCTCTGTACTCGCTGCCATGCGGTATTCCCCGATTTTTTTTAGCTCTTTTAACGCTTTTTTTGTCCACACGCCGGTCTGAATAAAATCCACCGGTTTGCCAGGTTGGTACAGATTCATGGGCACTGCTGAAAACTGCAATGACGCACCACCCTGCAAAAACAGCACTTTATAATTTTTTGGAATCCCCATCACGGCACGCAGGCCCTCGTCAGCCCGTGCAAGGACGGCCTCGAATGGCTTGGACCGGTGGCTGATTTCCAAAATAGACATGCCCGTGCCATTGAAATTCAGCAATTCTTCTTGGGCTTTTCGCAATACGGATTCGGGCAACACCGCAGGGCCGGGGTTGAAATTCACGACACGATTTTTAGACATGCTTTCCTCCGAAAAAACGTTAAGGGACGACGACCGAGCGGATTGAATTGAGTCCACCCAATTTGCTGGACTGTACGCGGGCAGCGACCACAACCGTATCGCCCGATTTGACCAGCTGGTATTCCTTGGCTCGCAAAATCGCCAAATTGATCATATCCGACCACCGTTTGGCGCCCTCGAAATTTTTCATATATAGCGGAATAACACCCCTATACAGGGCCACGCGGGTAACAGCGGCAGGGCGATCCGTAACGGCAATAATCGGAAATCCGGGGTTTAATTTTGAACTGATAAGGGGGGCAAACCCACGCTCAGTAAAGACCATCAGCGCAGCGGCTTTGCTTTGGGTGGCAATGTGATCCGCCGCAATGGCGTAGGTCGCCGTTTCATCCCGAAGTTCGGGATCGATCACCGGCACAATACCATCTATCTGACGCAACCGTACTAGGTGCCCGTCCGTTGCCTCGCAGATCGTGCGCATTGCCAAAACAGAATTCGCAGGGTCTATCCCCACGGCCGATTCGCCGGACAACATCACGGCATCACACCGATCATAAATGGCATTCGCAACGTCAGAAACCTCGGCACGGGTGGGTACTTTCTTGGTAATCATCGACTCAAGCATTTGCGTGGCCACGACAACCGGTTTGATCAAGCGATTGGCTTCGCGGATAATCATTTTTTGGACTTCGGGAACGTGCTCAGTACCGATCTCAACACCCAAATCGCCCCGCGCCACCATCACACCATCCGAGGCCTTGATAATAGACTCGATATGGGTCACCGCTGACGGTCTTTCGATTTTCGCAATGATGGCGATTTGGCTATTACCCAGTTCCTTCAGCAGGCCCCGCAACTCATGGATATCAGCAGCGTCTTTTACAAAGGACAGGGCCACAAAATCCAGCTTGTTTTCCACGGCGATTTTCAGATCTCGGCGGTCTTTTTCGGTGATGGCAGACATATGCACTTCGGAACGTGGCACATTGATGCCCTTATAGTTGGACAAAATACCGCCTTGTTCGACTTTGCATACGACGTCTTTGAGACGCACTTCCGTCACCACCAACCGGATGTTGCCATCGTCGATAAAAACCGGATCCCCCACATTCACGTCATTAACGATATCTGCATAGCTGATGCTCAGACGCCGGGACGTACCCATCACCTTTTCCGGGGTCAGGACGATGTCTTGTCCATTGCGCAGCATGATTTTGCCGCTTCGGATACGGCCCACACGAATTTTGGGACCCTGAAGGTCCAACAAAATGCCCACCGGCTTGCGACATTCTTTACTCACCTGCCGAATACGACCCACGATCTTTTTCATGGTCTGGGGATCCGATTGGTGAGAGGCGTTTAATCGGACGACGTTAAGCCCACACTCAATCAGCTGCCTGATCACACGCTTGGATTCAGATCGTGGACCGATGGTGGCGATAATTTTGGTTTTTTTAACTTCTTTAAGCAATGAATAAGGCATCAATAACTTCCTAAAAAATGTATAGCATCAAGTAAATCACAACTCCGGTAATGTTAACATATAACCACACTGGAAAAACCCAGCGGGTGAGGGCACGGTGACGTTCAAATTTACCCTTCACCGCATAATAGACGGCAGCCAAAATAAATGGCGTCATCAGCACTGCCAAGGGAATATGGGTAAACAAAATCGTATAATAAATTGGCCGCCACAGGCCTGTACCGGGGTAGAGCGTCATCGCTTGGGCCAAATAGTGGTAGGTCACATAAGAGGTTAAAAATAAAGCCGAAACGGTCAAGGCCCAGGCCATAAAAATGCGGTGGATATCCGGTCGACCCCGCCGGATGAAAAACCAGCCTGTCAGCAACAAAATAGCAGAAATACCATTGAGCACCGCATTTAACGTCGGCAAATACCGCACCCAGGTCATCGGGAAGACTCCTGACGGGCCTGTGCAGCCAGAAACGCAATATCTTTAAAGAGCTGGCGGACATCTGCCTGAACTTGCAAATCATAATACCCACGTATGGTTTGGTGAGCGTCCACCAGTGCCACTTTTGTGCTGTGAAAATCCGGGGCTTTGGCAGCCAGCTTAAATACCTGCTCCGATGCCCGGACCACATCCGATTCGTTGCCAGTCAAAAAAGTCCACTTTTTGCTTTGAACGCCCAACATGCGTTGGTAGGCCTGTAGTACCGGCGGCGTGTCATAGGCCGGATCGACGCTGACCGACACAAATCGAACCATGGGATCCAATTCATAAGACCGATACAATGACAATAACTTCTGATTTTGAGCCGGACAAATGGTGGTGCAGCGACTAAAGAAAAAGCTGGCCACCCAAACTTGGCCTCGCAAAGTACCTAGCGAAAACGGCTGTCCCTTCGAATCGGATAATACCAGTGGCGAAACCTGCCCGTAGTCGAGCAATCCCCGTTGTTCAAACACACCTTCTTTGATCGCAATGGCACCTAGACCAATAACCAGCAGGAAAAAAAGCCCCCCGACCACCCACCACATCCGATTCATTAGCGCAGCCCCAAATCCACTAAAAACAATATCAATATCACGGGCAAATAAATCACCGATGCCCGCAAAACGGATTTGGCGGATTCGTACCGGATGTCACGCAACATGGGCAAGCTGGCCCAGACAAAATACCCCCCCACCGCAGTACCACCTACCGCAAAAGAAAGTCCGACCAAATTGCCCTGATACATACTCATCGGAATCAAGGCTAACAATGCTAAAAACACAACAACCTGCACGCGGGTCCAAAATCCGGTTTTATCCACTGCCGGTAGCATTTTAAACCCCGCACCTTCGTACTCGGCCTTAAACATCCAGGCAATGGCGTAAAAATGCGGCATCTGCCAAAAAAACAGTAGCAAAAATAGGGCCAATGCCCCCCATCCCAAATGACCGCTAGCCGCCGCCCATCCCCCCACGGGAGGCAAGGCCCCAGGAACGGCCCCAATCCAAGTATTGATCCAGGACATGCGTTTGGAAGGCGTATAAACCATGACATATAAAAAGGCAGTCAGTATGGAAAAGAAAGCCGTCAGAACATTGACAAACACCAAGTGAACTGCCACACCCATGACGACCAAGGCCACGCCAAATAACAGGCCTTTTTCCTCGGAAATCCGGTTAGCGGCAATGGGCCGCATGGCCGTGCGTTTCA
This sequence comes from uncultured Candidatus Marinamargulisbacteria bacterium, assembly GCA_964364855.1. Classification (GTDB taxonomy): domain Bacteria; phylum Margulisbacteria; class Marinamargulisbacteria; order CAYINU01; family CAYINU01; genus CAYINU01. The sequence continues at coordinate 13,021 of CAYINU010000036.1, forward strand.
TCTGAGAGTCAGGCCCTTTTTCATAGACTTGATTGAGGGCAGAGGCCCCAGCCGCTACCAGCAAGGTGCCAAACACCGTCCACGCCCATCCCAGCCAGCTGGCCGTGGGAGACTGTGCGGCCACATATCCCATGGAAACAGTAATGACCTGCATCAAGGTGATACGCGGCTTGCTAAGGGTCATCCAGTCCGAAAGCCTAGACCGCATTATCGGCTCCGCAGTAGTCGGTAGGCGCGAAACAGCTGCAGGCAGCTCAGAGCCAAAATGGCGGCACCATTCACCACATGCAAACCGGTAAAGACAACGTCTTTTTGACTCCAGACAGTCAATGCGGCCAGGCCAATCTGCAAGACAACCAACCCGAGTAACATCGCCATCGTGATGCGGAGCTTGGAAAAAGCCAGATAAGCGGGACGGTAGAAAACCCAGACGACCCCAATGACCAGCACAACCCCATACCCCAGGTAACGATGCAATAAATGGATGTGAAGCTGGGCCATGGATACCGGTGCCATTTGGTATAGCCCACGAAACAGATTTACCTTTTCTAAAAAGAGGGGGGTAACCCCAGGCAACCATTGGCCGGCGTTACCCGGAAAATCGACGATAGCCAGCCCTGCACCCATATGACGCATCACCGCCCCCGCAATCAGCTGGATATAAATAAGAGACACCAGCACCCATAATGCACCATAAAAGCGACCAAAGCGCGGCCGGTCCTCCGCGGAAAGCAACCCCAATGACGTGGTCATTTCTTGGGATTGGGAATAGGCGATACCGACACACAATACAAAAAATGTTTGAGCAAGCACGGCGTGGGCCGCAGACACCAGAACGGGCAGCTGTAGCAGTACCGTCACACCACCCAACACACCCTGGAGGATGACCACCAACACAGCCGCATATCCGAGCCGGCGCGCCCAACGACGCGGATCGGCCATGTGGATCCAAATCGCTTGAATGACGACCAAAACCCCGACGAATGAAGCCGCCAACCGGTGACCATGTTCAAACAATACTCCCCCGACCATCGGGGGGAAAACCATGCCATAGGACAGCGGCCAATCCGGAACGGACAATCCGGATCCGGTCGTCGTGACCAAACTACCGATATAAATCAGAACGAAAACCGAGAATGCAACAATCTTTGTGTAGAGGGCAAGCGCTTTGTTCACAACTCGACATTTTTAGCATATTTCAGCATACTTTGAAATAGCACGCCTATGACTTTAGCCGGCATTTTTTTATTAACCGCGCTTGTCACGCCGCTGGTCTGGGCCGGGGTCGTCACCCCCCTGTCGCATCGGATCCGTCGGCCGGTCTGGCTGTGTGCCTTGGCCGGACCTGCCATATCCGCACTTTTTTTAGCCGGCGCTATGATCACCGCCTATCAACCCTTTTTGGTTTCCGTTCACTGGGTCCCGGCTTTGGACATCCCGCTGGGGTTTATTGCAGACCCGTTGTCATTGTTTTTCACTTGGGTCGCCGTGTTGATGGGCGGCCTCGTGATGGCCTATGCGGGTGCCTATTTTGCGCCCAACGACATGCATTCGGCCCGATTTTACGTCTATACGCTGCTGTTTATGACCGCGATGATGGCCACTGTATTGTCGGAAAACCTGATCGGACTCGTTATTTTTTGGGAGCTTACAGGCCTGCTCTCATTTTTATTGATTGGGTACGATCGTGACTCCGACGCGGCACGGCGCAGTGCCTCTGTGGCACTCATCACCACAGCAGGAACGGGGCTGGTCATGCTGGCCGGTGTGGTGCTTCTGGGCTTTGCAAACCACACGTTTTCTATTGCCACGCTGCTGGCCCATCCATTGGGTTCGGATAAAATCATGACGATCGCTTTGGTCATGACCGCCATTGGCGCATTCGGAAAATCCGCGCAATTCCCTTTTCAATTCTGGTTGCCTCGGGCCATGGTCGCGCCCGTGCCAGTCAGTGCCTATTTACATTCCGCGGCCATGGTTAATCTGGGGATTTTCCTTCTCGCCAGGCTATCACCGGTATTGTCCGGTCTGAGCCTATGGTCACCGCTTCTGATCACCATTGGGGGTATCTCGATGTTGCTAGGCGCCACAATGGCCCTGACCCAACCGCGCATGAAAGGTATCCTGGCTTATGCAACGGTCAGTTACCTGGGGTATCTCGTGTTATATCTGGGAACGGCACCACGCCTCATGATCCCGGATTTTGCGATTCAGCTCGGTTGCCATATCCTCTATAAGGCCGCATTGTTTATGATAGTGGGGTATGTCATGTCTGTGGCGGGCACAGACGACATTTCGAAGTTACGAGGCCTGTACCGCCAGATGCCTTGGATGGGCGGAGCAGCCATTTTGGCCACCCTAACCATGGCCGCGTTTCCCGGTACGTGGGGATTTTGGGCAAAAGAATCAATGGCCACCCAGCTGATCGCCTTTGGCGCCGTTCGCCCGCTATGGGCTGCGATCGCGTATGGTATGGTCATTGCAAGTGCAGCCTTAATGGTCGCCGTGTCCTTGCGTCTGGTATATCCTCTCCTTCTCCCTACCACGACTCTCCCCCCTATCCCCAAGCCTGCCCTTACCCGACTCTTCCAAGGCATCCCCATCGCCCTGGTCGGTCTTCTGTGGCTACTGACGCCTGTACTAGGCTGGTACGAACGGAGCCTGCTCACCCATGGCTGGCTACCTTTTTTGTTTGTCTCAGTGATGCCGCTACTATTTGGTGTGGGACTGTATGTGGTAAGACCCTGGCAATGGTTCAAGTGGGAGTTCGGAACAACCACCAGACACCGGGTGTACCCGATCTGGTCGATGCTGGATGTCGATAGGTGGATCGGGTTTCTTCGGCCCTCACAATACCTGCGCTATATCGTGGGTTTTATGACGGTCGTTATCGCCTTGGCCACTATGCCGGCATGGCGCTATGCGGGCTGGCATCTGGGCCAAGTCCCCGCCGTCATGTGGATCGCAACTGCCGTTATTCTGGCCGCCGTGGGTAGCGTCATCAAAAAAGGGGCATGGGTTCGGCGGGTGGTGGGTTTATCGGCCGTCGGTATCGGAGTCGTATTTTACTTTATGATTTATAGCGCACCGGACCTGGCCATCACGCAACTGCTGATCGAAGCCGTCACCTTGATCCTGATATTGGCGCTTCTGGCCCGCTTTCCAAAAGTCCCGGCAAGATCATCCGGCCCGACTACTGCTGCAATTGGCCTGGCGGTATTAGGGGGCCTCACCGCCATGGCCCTCACCTTGATCGGCACGTCACGCACCATACCGAATCTGGGCAGTTATTACCTGGAGAACACCCTCACGTTGGCCCACGGCGCAAATGCCGTTAACACGGTTGTGGTGGATTTCCGGGGCTTTGACACTTTGGGAGAAGTAACGGTATTGGCCATTGCCCTGTTGGGTGCCATGGCCTTGCTGGGAACCTTAACCCCCAACCAAAACACCAGTACCACGCCCATGCGTTCTTTCGTGTTGACCTATGTCTCCCGCATTGCGATATTACTCATAAACGTGCTGGCGATTTACATGCTTTTGCGCGGCCACGATGCGCCAGGTGGGGGCTTTTCTGCGGGCGTGTTATCGGCATTGTCTTTGCTGCTGGCCTATTTAACCTCGGGGAAATCCGGAACGGTTTTACAACTACTGAGAATTTCCCCTTTTAAGCTGGTTTTGATCGGACTGACTTTGGTGTACGGGACGGCCCTGTTGCCCGTATTTTTAGGGCGCACGTTCGGGGACCAAATGGCGTTATGGGGCATGGGAACAACCCTGGTTTTTGATATCGGCATCTACTGTGTGGTCGTCGGGAGTACCGTTAAACTGCTGATGCTGGCCAACGACGTCTTTTTTTCCAAGAATGGCACACCAGCATGACCGTATTAAGCGCGATATGGGTGGGCGTACTATTTGGTGGCGCCATTTACCTTATTCTGCAACGGCAGTGGCTTGAGATGCTCTTTGGGTTTGCGCTGCTGACCCACGCGGGGAGTATTTTTGTATTGGCGCTATCCGGTTCTCCGCTAAAAAAGCTTGCCCCCCTTGTCGCTCACGCGTCGCCCTTTGGCTATGTAGATCCCGTCCTACAAGCACTGATCCTCACGGCCGTCGTGATCGGCTTTGGAATCAGTGCGTTCATGATCATCATGGTGTACCGGTTGATGACTCACGAACCCACGAAAGAAGCCGACGATGTGGAATAACAGCGTCATACTGCCGGTCGCCATCCCCTTGGCAGGCGCATTGGCGATGCTCGCGTTTCATGCCCCCATCTGGCACCGGCGGTTGGCGGTGGGTGTGGGTGCCGCCACCTTGTCTGTTGCGATAATTTTTTTGGTCTACACCTCCCAAATTGGGGTGGTGGCTACCACCTTAGGAGGATGGCAAGCCCCCTTTGGCATTACCCTGGTCGTCGATACCCTCAGCGCCCTCATGCTGGTGTTGTCGGGCCTGATCTACACCGTCATCGTGTGTTATCTGGCGGTTGAAAACCGGTCTCATCATGTCCTGCTTTTACCCCTTCTGACCTTCTTGTTGGCCGGCATACAGCAGTGTTTTGTGGCCGGCGACTTTTTCAATCTATTTGTGGCCTTTGAG
>CAYINU010000037.1:0-3183 GCA_964364855.1 uncultured Candidatus Marinamargulisbacteria bacterium
CGTTTGGACAATTCTTTGGCCAGTTTCACGCGTTGGGCTTCACCGCCGCTGAGCGTTGTGGCGTTTTGACCCAAATGGATGTAACCCAGACCGACCTCCACCAAGGTCTTCAATTTGCTTTGGATGGCCGGAACAGGGTCAAACACATCTAATGCCTCGGCTACCGTCATGTTTAATACATCGGAAATGGAATGGCCTTTGTAGGTAACGGCCAAGGTTTGATCGTTATAGCGCTTGCCTTTGCACACTTCGCAGGTGACATAGACATCGGACAAAAAATGCATTTCGATTTTGTTGACGCCGTCCCCCTCGCACGCTTCGCAGCGGCCGCCGCGGACGTTGAAGCTAAATCGGCCCGCGGAAAAGCCCCGAACCTTGGCTTCCCGAGTTTGGGCAAACAGTTCGCGGATGGGTGTGAATAGCTGAACATAGGTTGCCGGATTGGAGCGGGGCGTACGGCCGATGGGGGACTGGTCGATGGTGATGACTTTGTCGATCAGATCCAGGCCTTCGATGTGTTTGTGTTTGCCAACCGAGACTTTGGACTGAAAAAAATGGCGCATCAAGGCGTTTTGCAGGATGTCTTGGATAAGCGTGGATTTGCCGGATCCCGAAACACCGGTGACCACCACCATGCAGCCTAGGGGAAATCCCGCATCCACTGATTTGAGATTGTTTTCGGTCGCGCCACGAACCCACAGGGCCTTTTTAAGGTCGTAGGGCCGTCGTTTTTTGGGTATGACGACAAAGCGATGCCCATTGAGGTATTGGGCAGTGAGAGAGTTCTTGTCTTTTTTAAGTTGTGCAACTGTGCCGGAAAACAGAATTTCGCCACCATGTTTTCCTGCGCCCGGTCCGATGTCGACCACGTGGTCCGCTGAGCAGATCATGTCTTCGTCATGCTCGACGACGATCAAGGTATTTCCCAAGTTGCGCAAATTTACTAGCGTTTGAATAAGGCGTTGGTTGTCACGCTGGTGCAAGCCGATAGAAGGCTCGTCCAATACATATAGAACGCCGGTTAACCCCGAGCCGATTTGCGTAGCCAGCCGAATGCGCTGAAACTCGCCCCCAGACAGGGAATTGGCTTTGCGGTGCAAGGTCAGATAATCCAAACCCACGTCGATCATAAATTGGAGGCGTTCGCGAATTTCTTTGAGGACCTGACGGACAATCGTGAGCTGTTTGTCGCTCAGTTGGAGCGTTTCCAAAAAGGTCTGGGTACGGGTGATGCTCAAAGACGTTACCTCAGAAATGGATTGGCCCTCGATTTTAACCGACAACGCAGCCGGATTTAGCCGGGCACCATGACAGGCCTCGCAGGGCACCGCGGACATGAACCCGCGGAAAAAAAAGCGCATCCCTTCCGAATCGGTATGCAAGTACCGCCGCTTCAGGTTCACCATCAGGCCTTCCCAATGCCGATTGCTGTACCCTGCGGCAATGGCCGCTTTCCAGTCAGACGGTGGGCCTGCCGGATCGCCGTAAAGAAACACATTTTTTTGGTCGGCAGTTAAGCTATCGAAGCTGTTTTCAAGGCTAAATCCATATTCGCGGGCAGTCTTTTCGGCAAGCCGTCCGTAGGTGGTGCCCGATAAGTTGACACATTTTTGGGTGGCGATATCGAGCGGTGCCACCGGATCGGACATGACGATATCAAGATCAAATTCCAGGGTGTCCCCCAGCCCATTGCACCGCTTGCAGGCGCCGTATGGGGAGTTAAACGAAAAGAGTCGGGGACTGATTTCCTCCAGGCTGATTTCGCATACGGGGCAGGCATAGTGTTCGGAGAACAACTGGCTTTTTGGCGGTGTCGCATCGGTTTCGACCAGAGCCTTGCCTTCCGCATGGCGGACGGCTGTTTCGATGGATTCGAAAATACGGGTGCGGTTCTCAGTTGACAGGGGAATCCGGTCCACAACGATTTCGATGGAATGCCATTTGTTCTTGTCGAGGGTGGGCAGCTCGTCCGTGCGATACACGGTGCCGTCTATGCGCACGCGTCGAAAACCGCCGCGCAAAATGGCATCGAATGTGCCGCGAAATTCGCCTTTTTGCCGACTCACGACCGGGGACAAAATGGTCAGCATCTGACCCTCTGGCCAGCCCATGATGGTATTGGCAATTTCTTGGATGCTTTGTTTCTGGATGGGCCGTCCGCAATTGGGGCAGTGCGCCTGGCCGATGCTGGCAAACAGCAGTCGCATATAATCGTAAATCTCGGTCACGGTTCCCACGGTGGAACGGGGATTGTAACTGGCGGATTTCTGGTCAATGGAAATGGCGGGGGAGAGGCCTTCGATGCGGTCCACGTCCGGCTTGTCGAGCTTTTCCAAAAATTGACGGGCATAAGCGGACAGTGACTCGACATAGCGACGCTGGCCTTCGGCGTAGATGGTATCAAAAGCGAGCGAGGATTTCCCCGACCCTGACAGCCCTGTGAAAACAACAAGTTTGTTCCGCGGAATCCGTAGAGTCACATTTTTTAAATTGTGTACCCGAGCACCGGTGATAATCAGTTCGGAATTCATCGCAGACCTTTCACGAATTTTTCGATCATCCCGACGCCTACAGCTCCGCTCTTTTCGGGGTGGAATTGGGCGCCGAAGAGCCTGGTGGTCTGGATGGCGGAAACGAAGGGTACGTCGTAGGTCGTGACTGCGGATACCCACGGTGCAGCGGTGTCTGGCAAATAATAGGAATGCACAAAATATACGGATGGATCCTGCTGTGCATAAAGTGTGTTTGTGTCCTGGCGGATGTGGAGCTGATTCCAGCCCATGTGGGGAACTTTGACGTGGGTATCATCAAATTTGGCAAACACGCCGGGAAAAATGCCCATTCCGCATGCGCCTCCGTTTTCCGGCGAAGACTCAAACAACAATTGAAAGCCCAGACAAATACCCAAAAAGGGTTTTTCGGCCAAGACATGTCGCTTGATGGCGTCTGTTAGGCCGGTTGCAAATAGTTCGCGCATGCCCGTGTCAAAAGCACCCTGACCGGGCAACACCAGCAAATCCGCTTTGGCGATATGTTTCGGATCAGCAGACAAGGTTAGCGGCCGACCTAACCGATCAAACAAATTGAGTACGCTGCGACAGTTTCCGACCTTGTAATCCACCAAAATATCCATAGTCGGTTAGTATACACAGTTTCAAAATCGGTGTGGAATTGATTTTGTGG
>CAYINU010000037.1:3283-17507 GCA_964364855.1 uncultured Candidatus Marinamargulisbacteria bacterium
TCCATAGTCGGTTAGTATACACAGTTTCAAAATCGGTGTGGAATTGATTTTGTGGGCCTCTCTTTTGGTAATGAGATATGCCCTTAAAACACCCCCTCGCTTGTGCTAGAATTTGCCCATGGCCAGACGAACGCTCTACAACAAAGTTTGGGACTTGCATAAGGTAGCAACCTTGCCGAATGGCCAGGACCAGATTTTTGTGGGTTTGCACCTGATTCACGAAGTCACCACGCCCCAGGCTTTTGCGGCCATTCGCGAATCTGGCGGAACGGTGGCCTATCCCCAACGCACAGTTGCGACTCTGGATCATATCATCCCAACTGACCGCCAAGGCCGCCCGTTTTTGGACGTCCAGGCAGAGGCCATGGTTAGCGCGCTTGAAAACAATATTCGCAGCTACGGCATCCGTTTTTTTAACACCGATTCTGACCGCCAAGGTATTGTCCATGTGATCGGGCCCGAATTGGGATTGACCCAGCCGGGAATGACCATTGCTTGCGGTGACAGTCATACCAGCACGCATGGCGCCTTCGGATCATTGGCCTTTGGCATTGGTACCAGCGAAGTGCGCTACGTGCTGGAAACACAAACCCTGCCGCTCAATCCGATGAGAGTTCGCCGTATTTTGGTGAATGGGCAGCTGGGCCATGGTGTGTACGCCAAAGACGTCATTTTGAAAATCATCAACCGCTGCGGTGTTAAAGGCGGGATGGGATTTGCCTACGAATATGCGGGCGATACCATCCACCGCATGTCGATGGAAGAGCGTATGACGATCTGCAATATGAGCATCGAAGGCGGTGCCCGTATGGGCTATATCAATCCCGACGCCATAACGGTCGACTACCTCAAGGGCCGGGAATTTTCCCCAAAGGGCGCGGCGTTCGAGCATGCGAAGATGTATTGGCAGTCTGTAGCATCCGACGCTGATGCAGAATACGATGACACTGTCCGATTAAACGCTGCTGATATTGCGCCCATGGTGACTTGGGGTGTGAATCCCGGTCAGTCGGTGGGCGTTACCGAGTCCTTGCCAATGCCAGGATCGATGTCAGACGGTGAGCGTAAGGGGGCTGAGGAAGCCTATGGCTATATGAAATTACGACCCGGCCAATCCATTCGCGGCTTTAAAATCAACGTGGCCTTTATCGGATCCTGCACCAATTCTCGGATCAGTGATTTGCGAGAAGCGGCCAAAATTTTGGACGGCCGAAAAGTTGCTGCCAACGTGCTCACGTTGGTCGTGCCAGGGTCTCAGCAAGTCAAAAAACAGGCCGAGGCCGAAGGGCTGCACGAGATTTTCAAAAGTGCCGGTGCCGAATGGCGCGAAGCCGGATGTTCGATGTGTTTGGCCATGAATCCGGATCGCCTGGTGGGTGACCAAGTCTGTGCCTCGTCAAGTAACCGCAATTTTATGGGTCGGCAAGGCAGCCCAACAGGCCGGACCTTGTTAATGAGCCCCGCCATGGTGGCGTGGGCTGCGGTCAACGGAGCCGTGACTGATGTGAGAGAGGTCGTGGCATGAACGTTATTTCTGATGTATTTGGAAAGGGTGTGGTTGTCCCAGGTGATGACATCGATACGGATCGCATTATCCCCGCGCGGTTTTTAAAAGAAATTACCTTTGAAAATATGGGCAAGTATCTCTTTGCCGATGCCCGTTTTAATTCCGATGGTTCTCCCAAATCCCACCCCCTTAACGACGCACGGTTTTTGGGTGCATCGATCATGATTGTCGGACGGAATTTTGGTTGTGGGTCCTCTCGCGAACACGCGCCCCAGGCCATTAAACGGTTTGGGATCAACGCCATCGTTGGTGAGTCGTATGCCGAAATCTTTTGGGGCAATTGCCGCTCCTTGGGTGTGCCGGCGGTAACCGTTTCGCCCGAAGACCGTGCCTTGATTGAACAACGTGTGGTTGCCGATCCCCAGCAAACCCTGCATGTGGATCTTAGGTTGCTACAGTTGTCCGGAAGTGGGTGGCAGGTTAAGATTCATTTGCCGGAAACATTTCGAAACGTTTTTTTGGAGGGCAGCTGGGACGCCTTGGGGATGCTAAAGGCCAATGCGGATCTGACGGCCAAAACCGAGCAACGCCTCCCTTATGCACACGAATTTCAAGCCTAGGAGAATAGCGTCATGAGCATTATCGTCGACATTCACGCGCGCCAGGTACTGGATTCCCGTGGCAACCCCACCGTTGAAGTGGATGTAATGACCGATACGGGTGCCGTGGGTCAAGCCATTGTTCCTTCCGGCGCGTCAACCGGGTCTCATGAGGCGCTTGAATTACGAGATGGCAAAAAGAGTGTCTACGGGGGTAAAAGCGTTCAAAAGGCCATTTTACATATTCACGATACAATCGCGCCGGAGCTGGTGGGACTATCCGTCTTGGACCAAATCGAAGTCGATCAAACCATGCTTAAATTGGATGGCACCGCCAACAAGTCAAAGCTGGGTGCTAACGCTATTTTGGGCGTATCCATGGCTGTTGCCCGAGCCGGAGCGGATGAGTTGGGTTTATCGCTATATCGCTACTTGGGTGGGCCATTTGCCCACATCATGCCGGTGCCGATGATGAATATTCTCAACGGCGGCGCACACGCAGACAATAACGTTGATATTCAGGAATTTATGATTATGCCCGTTGGCGCCAAATCCATTGCCCAAGCCATTCAAATGGGTGCCGAAATTTTCCATCACTTAAAGACTGTCTTAAAAAAGAAAGGCCTCAGCACTTCTGTTGGCGATGAGGGCGGATTTGCCCCCAACTTGAAATCCAATGCCGAAGCGCTGGATATCATCGCCAAGGCCACCGAGCTAGCGGGGTATAAACTGGGCACGCAGGTGAAGCTGGCCTTGGATGTAGCGTCGACTGAAATTTATGAAAAAGGCCATTACCATCTGCGTGGCGAAAAACGAACCTTGTCCACCCAAGACATGATCCAATATTTGGCCAAGCTCAGCGCGGATTACCCCATCATTTCCATCGAAGATGGTCTGGCTGAGTCCGACTGGAAAGGGTGGAAAGATCTTACCGACGCACTGGGGGGCAAGGTGCAACTGGTGGGTGACGATCTGTTTGTGACCAATCCCAAGATTTTGGCGGAAGGGATTCAAAAGGGTGTGGGAAATTCGATTCTGATTAAAGTGAACCAGATCGGTACGGTTACCGAAACGTTGGAAGCCATCCGGCTAGCCACCACATCGGGATATACGACGGTCATTTCTCACCGCTCTGGCGAAAGCGAGGACACCTTTATCGCCGACTTGGCTGTCGGCACAAACGCCGGACAGATCAAGACCGGCTCGCTGTGCCGGTCTGACCGAACGGCCAAATACAACCAGCTGTTGCGCATCGAAGAAGAGTTGGGTGACCAAGCCACGTATCCTGGTAACGCTGCTTTTCGTGTCGGTAAATCAGCATGAGGCACATGCAATGGGCTCGCTTTTTTGTGAGCCTTTTATCCGTGGGTCTGTTGGTTTACGGATCTTCTATTGGAATCAAAAACATTTTTAGATATAATGTCTTCGAGTTGGAGAGCCGGAGATTGAAGTCTCAGCTCGGCCGAGAACAAGCGCGAAATCATGCACTCATCCTCCAACAACAGCGTATGCAAGCACCACAGTATTGGGAAGAAAAGATCCGACAGGAACTGGGATATGTCCGACCAAATGAAGTCGTCTATCAAGTAAATAAGACACAATGACAGAAAACGAACTTAACAACGAACCGGACTTAATGGCCGACAACAATCCAGATGAACCCTATGCCACGGGCAACGTGGTCGAAGGGATCATCACTAACATCACGAACTTCGGTGCGTTTATGCGCATTGATGACAAGATGGAAGGTCTGATCCACATTTCCGAAGTGGCCAACGAGTTTGTCACCGACATCAACCGTTATGTGAAAGTCGGCGAGAAAATTAAGGTCCGCATCATGGGTGTTGGAAAAAACAACAAGCTCGAACTCTCTATCAAGCGCACAAAAAAAGCCGAAAAGAAGGCGGCACTCTTCATCCATAACAGGACCAAAAACGCGACTTTTGAAGAAAAGCTAACCAAGTTTTTGAAGCGCTCTGAAGAAAAGCAAATCGATATTCGACGCAATCTTAAAGTCAAACAAGGTGTTGGCAAAAAGCGAAAGTAGGCTGGCTTTCTCGATGAAGTCCAAGCAACCTCGCATTATCAAATCCAGATACGTGATTGAGTCTGTATCTGGCGAAGATTTGTTGGCGACCAGTTTGGTGGCCTATACCGAGCCCACCGGCGAGTCTGTACTGATTTGGGAATACCAGAGCCCATGGTTAACGCCCGAAGTGGTATCTCAGTTACAAGCAGCCGCGGAACGGCTGACGGATCTGCAGCACCCCAATATAGTGTCGCTGATGGACTATCATTACGATGGCCGCTCTTTTTTCCTCGTCTACCCGTTGGAAAACCGGATGATCACATTGGATGCATACCGTGACCGTCGCGAGTCGGTGTCCCGTGACAGCTTGTACCGGATGAGTCTAAAACTGGCCGATGCGCTAGCGTATTTGGAAAAAAAGGACCTCTACCATGGCTTGCTCAGTCCACAGCATGTGTACTTGGATGCGCGGGGCGATATTCGGTTGCTGAATTTTTATTTGCCTGTGTTGATCCTGTCCCACTGGCGTAATCGCATCGAAGCGGTCGAAGACGGCATTTTTTTTGCCCCCGAATTTCTGGATGGTAGACCCTATACCTCTAAATCGGATATGTACGGTTACGGCATGCTGATGCATTGGCTGTACACTCAGCAATTACCTTATTCTGCTGAGGTCCGTCTCACTGATATCAAGCGGGAAGTCGCACAGGCACCCTCGATGGCGGTGGGTATGCCGGACTACGTCGAGGCCATCGTTTTGCGCTGCCTGTGTCAGATTCCCGCCAACCGGTTTGCGGGCTTTTCTGAAATTTCCCAGGCTATTGTGACGCGGCATTTGCCCAAAAGCGAGTGGAAAGGGGATCGGTCCTTGCAGGGACGGTTCCGCGCGGATGCGGAAGCAGCGTTAACGGCCAAACGGCTCAAAGGGCTGCGATGGGGGATTGCGGCTACGGTGTTGTTTTTGATTTGGTTGATCGGATATGTGGCGTATCAAAGTTATTTCTTGAGTGTCCATACCTTGGTTGTCCCTAAGGTGATCGGGATGAGCCAATCTGCGGCATTGACCGAATTACAGCATCTGGGACTAAAGGGTGAGGTTGCGGGATCTCGATACCATCCGACAGCTCCGGCAGGCACAGTGTTTGAGGTCAAGCCGCCGGTAGGGCGGGACGTGAAAGAGAACCGTTTGGTGTTTCTGTGGATCTCGCTAGGACAAGCGGATATTGTGGTGCCGGATTTGCTGGGTCGAGACGAGGGATCTGCGGTGCAGTTGGCCAACAGCTTGGGCGTGGAAGCGGTCGTGGTCGACCGTGTCTATTCCCCTTCTCCCATTTCCGAAGTGTTGTCTCAGTCTCCTTCAGCCGGCGTGCAAATGCCGAGCGGCCAACCAGTCAATCTCACGGTTAGCCTCGGGCCGCCGACAGCCAATGCCCAATAACTGGCAAATTTGGGAAGTGCGACTCATGCGGCGCTTGCTTCGTCTGGCAGCCAGTAAAGCAGGGAAGACCTTTCCTAATCCCGTCGTGGCGGCGGCAGTGGTGAAACAAGGCCACGTCTTGGCTATCGGTGTCCATCCCCGTGCCGGTGCTGCCCATGCCGAAGTCTTGGCTTTGAAGAAAGCCGGAAAACATGCAAAAGGCAGCACGGTGTATGTCACGTTGGAACCCTGTACGCATTGGGGGAAAACGCCGCCGTGCACAGATGCCTTGATTGCAGCCGGTGTGCAGCGCGTGGTCTATGCCATTGGTGATCCGAATCCTGAAGTTCAGGCCAAACCAGCGGAAGCGCTTTTGAAATCGGCAGGCGTTGTAATAACCCATGGGCTCTGTGAAGTAGAAGCGCGGCGAATCAATGACGTGTATTTTAAAAACCGATCACAAGAACGGCCTTTTGTCACGCTCAAGGCGGCTACAAGTTTGGATGGGCGCATTGCGTTGGGAAACGGGCCTAGCAACTATCTCACGGGGCCTGAGTCGCGACGGGCAGTCCATCAATTGCGTGCGACCTGTGATGCCATTTTGGTGGGGGTGGAAACCGTTTTAAAAGACGATCCGCAATTGACGGTGAGATCGGGAAGGCGCCCCGCGAGGCCTTTAAAAATCGTGCTTGATTCTGGCCTGCGGACGTCAGGAGATGCGCGCATTTTTGCGGATGGTGCCCCCGTGTTGCTGGTCGCCCGAGAAAATGCACCGAGAAAAACCTATACGCCACAAACCCATATTTTGCGGGTGCCGTCGTTACGATCCTCCGACTTTTGGCCTTCTTTTTTGGACAGACTGTACCGAGAGTTCGGCATTTGCCATCTGCTGATCGAAGGGGGTGCCCAGGTTTTTACTTCGGCACTCGAGGCCAAGGTTGTGGATAAGGTAATGTGCTTTATCTCTCCGCAATTTCTGATGGCCAAAGATGCGATTTCCGTGGTGAGCGGAACACAGCGGCTGGCATTGGCCGATTCCTTGCGCCTTTCCCATGTGCAGATACGCCGATACGGCGATGATGTGTGCGTAACCGGTGCAGTGGGTGGTGCGGGGGTATCGCCCTAATCGGCAGCGATGATGTGTACCGTAGACGGGGCCGAGTAGGCCGGAACTTCATCGTAAGTAAAAACGGAATACGAATACTGAATCCCCACGGTGACAGCTGCATCTGCGTAGGTTTCAACGACCACACTGCCTGTAGGCGTTTGATAAATGAGAGTGCCATCCCGTTCATTTACCGGAGCCGTTGCACCGACTTTGCGCCGAACCATAATGCCGGCCAGATCCGAGTTTTCCGGATTGAGCCAGCTCAGGACGACAGACGGAACGCCGCTACTCTGAATGAATCGGGCGCCGATATCGAGCGGGGAATCCGGAGCGCCGCCGTCAGTGGGCGCCTGGCTTAATTCAGCTGAAGCAGCGCTCTGATTACCGCTGGAGTCAGTGGCGACCACCACGAAGTAGTAGGTGGTGTCATTACTCAACCCGGTCAAGGTATAGCGCGTGGCGGTGCCGACAGACACCGATTGGGTGTAAATCCCGGAAGTTGTGCCATAAAAAATCTTGTAGCTGGCGAGATCGCTTTCGTTGTTTCCCGACCAGGACAACATGACCTGATTGTCGCCAGCTAGTGCCTGAACCTGGGTCGGGGCCGCGGGTGGTGTGGTGTCTGGAACCGTCACGGTGAAGACGACTTGTGCCGTTAAAATGCGGTCGTCTTTAACCACGCTGATGTTGATCGTTACATTCCCAGCACGGCGGGGGGGCGTAAATACGGCTGCCACACTGTTGGTGGTGTTCAGGGTGCCGGAGGTTGTTGACCACGAGATTTCATAGGGCGCGGCGATATCGGACAAGGTGGCGGAAATGGTAACTTGTTGATCTACCAATACAGTAGTAGTCGGTACGCTGAGCGACACGCTGGCGACGTTCGTACTGACGACACGCCCGCAAGCAGTAGCCAAGGCGATCGCGCCGAAGGCGGCGAGAAGCAGGCTGAGGAATTTTCTCATTACCCCAACTATACCGTTTGAGTGTGTAATTTTAAAGAAATAAAACAGTGCTTATCAAATCGTGGCAAGCGTGGCTAATATGAAGTCAGATGGCCAAATTGCGTAACGAAAACCCAACTTTGCTGTCGGAGTCAGAGGATACACTGCGGTTTGCAGATGTAATCGTTGCAGTGATTTTTGCAGCTGTGGCGGTATTTTGGACGGCTGCATTGTGGACACCGAATTCCACCGGGGTGGTCGGGCACTGGGTGGTACAGGTCGCTGCCAAGTGGTTGCTCGGAAAAACCATTGTCGTGCTTCCACTCTTTTTTGCGGTCGAAGCCATCGCCATTTTTTGGAACAAATCCGTATCGAAAAACCGGTTGACCTTGGCCGGCCTGATTTTGGGAGCTGTATTTGTAGCCATGACTTTGGAATGGCTTGCCTATGGGTTTGCAAATCACACCGTTTGGACCGTCCAAAAAAGTGGGGGCGGCATGGTGGGATATTTTGGACTGCATGGGATCCATCTGATGGTGGGGCCCTATGGCACGGCATTGGTCATGGGATGCGGATTATTGATCTCGGCGCTGATGATTTTCCATGCGTTTGTTCGGGATCGGCTCAATCGCACTCCGGAACCGACCGAGGAGGCCGCAACGCCAGCGCCTGCCATTGAAAATGACGAGGCAGATCCGGAAATGGAACCGCCGGCCAAGCTACCTCGGATCCGCAAGCCCAAAGCGTCCACGGCACCGCTGTCAGAACCGTTACCGTCTCTTGGACCCCGCGTGGGTTCGGTTGAAGGACGTCCTTATGAATTTCCACCGATCACTCTCCTGGCTGACGCCGTGGGTGTGGCCCAACAAGACGATGCGGACCGTCGCCGTCACAAAGAGCAGTCGATGATTTTGGAAGATACGCTTCGAAGCTTTGGTGTCGCGGCTACCGTGGTTGGCGTGACCACCGGCCCTTCTGTGACACGATATGAACTCAAACCCGGCGACGGCGTAAAAATTGCCAAAATTACATCGCTGTCCAAGGATATCGCGCTGAAATTGGCTGTGGCCGATGTGCGTATCGAGGCGCCCATTCCAGGCAAAGCCCTGGTCGGCATCGAGGTGCCCAATCCTGAGATTGATACCCTGACCATCCGCACCATCCTGGAACGGACGGATTTTTTCGCGCGACCCTCGAAGTTGTCAGCCGTCGTGGGCCTGACCATAACCGGTGAACCCATCATCATGGATTTGGATAAAATGCCCCACATTCTCATCGCCGGTGCCACCGGTTCCGGAAAAAGCGTGTGTGTTAATGCCATTATCTTGTCGATTTTGATGCGCGCTACGCCGGACGAAGTTCGTTTTTTGATGATCGATCCAAAAAAGGTAGAACTGAATCTGTACGACGGCATTCCGCACTTGCTGGCCCCGGTGGTGACCGACCCACCCCAAGCGGCGGCCACGCTCAAACGATGGGCCTTGATCGAAATGGAACGCCGTTACACCGAGTTTTCAAAATTGGGTGTGAAAAACCTGGAAGGCTATAACCAAAAGGCCAAAGAGTCGGCTAAAACAGACGAGCCGTTCAAACCGTTGCCTTACATCGTGGTCATTATCGATGAGCTGGCAGATTTGATGATGGTGGCCGCCCAAGACGTGGAAACCACGATTTGTCGCCTGGCCCAGATGTCTCGGGCCACGGGCATTCATATGGTGATTGCAACCCAAAGACCCAGTGTGAATGTGGTCACCGGCCTTATCAAAGCCAACATCCCATCCCGCGCATCGTTTTTTCTGCAATCCCAGATTGATTCGAGGACCATTTTGGATATGCCCGGTGCGGAAAAACTCCTGGGCAAAGGCGACATGCTCTACATGCCGGCCGGAAAACTGAAACCGTTACGAGTACAAGGAGTGTATGTGTCCGAGCGCGAAGTCAAAAACGTGGTGGATTTTCTGAAAAGCCAAGCGGCACCGCGTTACGAAGAAGAGGTTATTGCTGCCCAGACCGCGTCGGATGAAGAAAGCGCTGGCTCTGGGGGAAATTCGGCGGATGACGACATGTATGAACAAGCCAAGCAAATTGTGCAAAGCAGCCAATATGCGTCGACATCGTATCTGCAACGCAAATTACGCATTGGCTACAACCGTGCGGCCCGCCTGATGGATGCCCTCATTGAAAACGGGGTTATCCAGCCGGATGCGGAGCGCAGGCGGGTGCCTTAGGTTATTCCAATGCTGAGGAATTACTCTAGGCACTTGAAAATACAGGGATTTGAAACTCTTTCTGCGACTTTTCTATAATAACGGGTGCCATAAAATGTGGCTTTGGTTTGGTTACCTTAGTCCATCCAGATTCTTCAAGAACCTGTTCTAAAGTCCCTTGGGCTAAACACTCTTCTAAAAATAGTTTCAAACTGATTTCGAAGTTTTTATGCGCTTTTTTTAAGGTTTCACCTTGTGCAACCAAATCCAATGCGGGAGTCATCACTACAAACCATTTACCCTCTCGAAGACTCAGTAGCGGAAGTTGAATATTACCTTGTATTTTCACTTTTATCTTCTTTGCCATAATGATGTCCCTTGATAGTACCATCGGAAAATGACATTTAGAATTGTAACGAAAAAATCAATTTGCTTGCTATGGCCTCAATTGGTCCAGTGAAATATTCAGTGCTTCCGCAATTTTAATCACAATCTCAAATGAGGGAGTGTGGTTACCCCTTTCAATTTTGAAAAGCCAATTTTCGGTTATACCAACTACGGCCGCAAGGTCTCGCCGCGTCCGTCCTGCTTTAATACGCAGCGCTTCAATTTTTGCCCCTACACTCATATAAAAAGTATAGGATGGTCAATTTTTTATTGATATATTATCATTAATATTATTCTGATAGTATAAATTATTGGGGTGGAGTAATCATGGAGAATATCCAAGTTGTGCTGCGAGAACGCTTCTTCTGCGAAACGGATATCAAACTGGATCCCACGCCGGACGATTGGCGACAGTATGCGCTGTGGCTGGAAAAAGACGCGGTTACCCGCTTAAACGCCGAGGCTATGGCCGAAAACGCCTTGCTACGCGACGCCTTTTTTCATGTGACAGATTTATTGGATGCAACCTTAACCCGACGGGTAGATGTCGGGTCAGCTTAATGAATCTCCGGAAACCTTCCTGTCAGATATAGTGGGTAATTGGTAATATCGCCATCCCGTTTCAGGTTCATCGCCGACGCACGAAAGAGTGGTCCTGTATAGTGGGTTGCATAGACGCTGAGACTGCGCGTTTTTTTACTGGTGCCAGTTTTGACCTCAAGGGGATAAAGCGTACCGTTATATTGGAGGATGAAATCTACTTCTGCTTTACCTGGGCTGGTCCAATAAACCAAATCTTGTTTGCCATGGGCGACGAGTTCTTGCAGCACGAGATTTTCAGTAAGGGCCCCCGAAAAAGTTCCTAAAATCTCATCGCTTAATAAGGAAGCGGGTGCGATGTTGCAAAAAGCACACAACAACCCAATATCCATAAAATACAATTTAAAATTGCTTCTATCTCGATAGGCTGCCAAAGGAATCCGTGCTGTTTCGGTATTTTCCACCTTATAGATGAGACCTGCATCCGTTAGCCACATCAAGGCGGATTCATATTCTCGGGCTCGTGCCCCTTCTTTGATCACTTTGAATAAGAATTTGGTGTTTTCTTTTGCCAGTTGGGAAGGAATGGATTCCCAAATATTCAAAATTTTAATGGCATCCGTACGATCGGCATATTTTGCAAAGTCAGACTGATATCCTTTTAGAAGGCTTTGCTGAATCGTCCGTGTTTGCTCGAAGTCACCGGTATCCAAAAATTTACTGACTACAGCGGGCATGCCGCCAATCAGATAATATTGCTTAAACAAGGTCATGCATTCGATGTGCAAAGGTTCCGGCAGTGGATTCTGAAGGGTAAGGGTTTCTAAGCGATCCCGGAGCGTAGCCCTCCCGGAAGCACTCAGAAATTCAAAGAATGAGAGGGGATGCAAATCCAGAAAATCAATTTGCCCCACGGGAAATCCGCGAAGTTGACCCAATTTTACCCCCAGAAGGGAGCCAGCACTGGCCACATGAAGCTCAGGTAATTTTTCATTAAAATATTTTAAGCTGTTTAGGGCCAGTGGGCAGGCTTGGATTTCGTCAAAAATCAGCAGGGTTTTTCCGGGCGTGATGGCCGTTCTTTTCAGGAGGCCAATATGGTCGATTATGCGGTGAGGGTCGAGATCTGTTTCAAAAAGCGCGGCGACAGGCTTGTCATCTTCAAAATTGATAATGACGTGAGACTTGTACTCGGTGGTGGCGAATGCGTTGAGAAGATGGGTTTTACCAACTTGTCTGGCCCCCCTTATAATGAGGGGTTTCCGGTCCTTAGCCGCTTTCCATTTTTTAAGAGCCTGGTACAAGTCACGCTTCATAAGCGTAGTATAACCTAAAACCAGTCCCTTTAAAACAGATAACCTCCAAATTTGTGATTTTTATCACGAATTAAGTTCTTATTATGTGATTTTTATCACATTATAGGTTCCAACTATGTGAAAATCATCCCATTTTGGGGGCTTATTGGCAGTAAAAATCTACCCTAGCAATTCCCACCTGCGGATCGCGATAAGTCCTGATATGGCACAAAAACGGCTCAGCGTCGGCCTACTGCCTGTAGGTCCCCAGCCCACTGGGGAAGCGGTGCGCCAATTGGCGCGGCAGACAGTAGAGGGGATCTGCGGCGAGTCGAACCCGGATTTCAACGTGCATCGATTTGAAACGGCCTTTTTTAACGCTTATCCCGCTTACCAACACGAACCCAATACCGTGCTTTCCCCCGATACTCCCGCGGCGGCTGCGTTGCGGACGCAGTTGCTAAGCGATGTTCAACAGCTGCAGAACTTAAGACCAGAATGGCAGACCATGCTGACCATATGTGGCCAAATCCTGGCGGATGAACCCACTTTGCCGGCGTTGCCTTCAGATCTAAAGGTGTCTGCTCATGTGGTCATTCAAGGCGCTGGGCCTGTGGGCCTGTGGATGGCCTTGGTATTGGGGCGATTGGGCATTTCGGTGGATGTGGTGGAATCTCGTCCCGAGGCGGTATGGGCGGACCGGTACGGGTCGCTCAGCATGAAACCATGGACAGCGTTTTTGGAGGCATTGGATCTGCAGGCACGAGAGTGGTTTCTACATGAAACAGAAACCGTGCGTTTCGCTCCGGATGACTTGTATTCTCCGAATGCATTGCGAGCGACAGTGGGGACTTATCAGCGGGCATTGCGCAAAAGCATAGCGACGCTCCCCGCGGGACGGGTTAAACTCCACTTTGGAGAAACCAGTGCACAACATTATGTAAAACCCACAACCCTGTTGCGTGTACATGCCGAAGGGGTAGGAGGGCGGCAAAAGGCATTTGAAGCGGATCCGAGCCTGGCGCAAAAAACAGGATATGAATTCCATCCCGAACTGACGACGTATGCTGAAACCGCGGTGTGGTTCACGGATGAGGAAGTAACTGGATTTATCCGGTCCAATCAGTATTACCCACGCGGCGGAGGGTTGGTATTTGATCACCTGCGTAAACATGCGGTGTCGAACATGGGCGCTCTAAGTCCTGTGGTGGACGCGCAGCTGCGAACGGCCGAACGATATCAGGTGGATCCCGTCAAAATTAACGCCGTAAGAACTTGGGCGGCGCAGCAGAAAGGCCTGACGTGTCCGACTATGGTCTATGCCATGTGTTCTCGTCCGTCTGCGGATACGCCGTCGCGGTTTCCACAGGCTTTACTTCATTCTCTTTTTGAGATCACACCGGAGCGTTTGCGTCAGTCCTTCCTACCTTCAGAAGGAGCAGCTCCCGCTGAAGTCTATATGGGAGACGCCTCCGGGCCGTCCCATTTTATTGGAGGATACGGCACGTCTAAAGCCGGTCAAGAAATTCACCAAGTGGCGATCTATGTGGGGTTGATGGCCCTGATAGATGAGATGCAGCATAGCCTGAATGGGGGGAGCACCACGCAAGTTTTAAAGGAGCAGGATATCTTGCAATCTATGGTCAAAGCAGTCAATGGCCTACTATCGGCCAAACTGGCTCAAATTGTCGACCGGTACTATTGGATATCGATTGTGGATGCCCTTTATCACCAAATCTCGCCAACCGTGGATTCTCCGCCGATGTCTCCAGCATCTCCAGTCGGAAGGGTAATTATGGAATCTCCCGTCCTGCCGCAGCAACCTGTTCTTGTGCAATGACTTGGAAGGCCAGAATACTCAATAGACCTTGTACAACCTGGCGCATGGAAAACACTTGCATGGCCTCATAAGCAAAATGGCGCAGGGCAATGGGATGTTCCAGTACTTTTGCCATGTTTGATTCAGCTTCGCGTAGACTATCTTCGACGGCTTCCAGTAAGAGCAAATAGGTATTGGCGGGGGATGTACCTCGCGTGGCTGAGTCGGTTACATCTGTCATTTTGCCTCCTTATTTGAATTACGCTTCGCGGTCGCCGCCGTGCGGCTCCGAGGTACTTCTTCTGTCATTCCCGCGAAGGCGTAATGTCACTAGTTTAAAGACTTAGACTTACCCCGTTTGTATTTACGATT
>CAYINU010000038.1:0-15148 GCA_964364855.1 uncultured Candidatus Marinamargulisbacteria bacterium
TGTTTCTCTTTTAAAAAGTATAAAGGAAGCTTGTCTGTTAAACTAGTGACATTACCGCCAAGCCGGGCTGAGAATTATCTCTCCAGCGAAGGTCCAAATTCAACAAACTATATCTAGGAAGCGATCCATCGTTCGCGGCAATTGATAGAGGTCTCGTTGGATTTCAAGCAGTGGAATAAGGTCGATCATTACACTTTTTTCAAGGACCGATATACCAAAACCCGAGCAAACTCTTTATGCCGTTTTCATCGTTGACGGCCCCTATAACCCGGATGATTTCAGATGTCATTGATTAGGGAATACTGATTATTGACCGCTTCCAAAGGATCAACCCAAATTATTTTTGGTAAACCCATCAGGGTTTGACATAGGTGTGGGAAGATCGTCAATCTTCGTAACGTGGTATCCAGGGTATTCGCCGGATTCAATTTTCTCTAAAAAACTTACTCTATCCAAAATAATCCCACTAATGGTATCAACAAAAAGTTCATTTCTACCCGCTTCGCCTTCCCTGACCACAATTATTGGTTTATCGGGATCGTTGTTAAACCCTATATCCCCATCGTATTTCCTTGGATCATTCAAGTTTATGATGAGTTCGCCATTTTTTAAGGCTTTTTGAATCATATTTAAAAGGGCTTTTTTAGTTTTAGCTTTTTTACCATATTTTCTTCCCACGGCGTTGTTCCAAAAATCCATGTTTTTGGCGGCCTCAGAATTGCTGGAACTACTGCCATTGCCCCCGGTCAGTTCTTGTAAATAGCCGTAAAATGCGGCTTGGTTTGCGTTTAATTGCATGGTAAGTACACCACTGACATAAGCATGCCGAAAGGCATCCGCATCATTGTCAACATGACCCGATTGAACTATTTCTCCGCGGGCATCCTTTGGAAGCGGTCGAATATGCCGGTCAAAAAATTCATACCCTTCTTTTTCGGCCTCACTTTTGAGTGCAACGACGTCTTTCATGATTCTCCTCCAATGGGTTTGGTTTAAAGAGCATAAAAATTGCGAGTGTATACGCAACTAATCCCAACACTTGACCAAACGTTGGTTTATCAACTGTTAAGAAACTATACCAAACCAACATCATCAAAACAGGGATTAAAACAATCCATTTCCACATCAAACGAAGGCGAACAGTCGATATCCACAACCAGACATTGATCATAAGACCTGCCCCAAAGCCCTTGACATACTCGACTAGTCGAAGCGGTTCCGGGTCAAGCATTGCAGAAAATACCAAATACCAAATACTCCACTCGAAAAAAAGATAGATTGCCGCTAGCCGGATCAGCCATTTTAGGATCCATATTCTCTTATCCACTAGGGGAACACAAAATTTTACAACCTCTTACGATTTCCCAAAAAGTGTAATCTGGCGGAAAGGGTGGGATTCGAACCCACGATGAAGTTTCCCCCATACACGCGTTCCAGGCGTGCTCCTTAAACCACTCGGACACCTTTCCAGACTGGGATAGTGTACGGCAGAGCCGCAGCTTTGTTCAACGGAGCAGCGGGTTGACGGTGGGAGCTTACTTCTTGGATGAAGGAAATTCACAGATGCCGGTGGATTGCTTGGGCTGACCTGCTTTCCTCTGCGGACCGTCGAGGTTTCCATCGATGACTTCAGCCAACGATACTGCTTTTAGGGTATCTTCCACCCGCAGAGCCGCCTCATTGAGGAGGGCATGGAGCCGGCACAATCGAACATGTTCGCTGAGTTGCAAAGGGCACGATGTAATGGCTTGGATGGGATCCACGGCATTGACAATGTCCCACACCGATGTGGTAGCAGAGTTGCAGGCCAATTTAAATCCACCGCCCAACCCTTTTTGGGAGTGCAAAAATCCTGTTTTTGATAATGTCTGCAAGATCTTCGCCAAGTAATTCTTGGGAGCGCAAGTGGCCTCGGCGACTTCTTGAATAGTAAAAAAAGCATCTGGATTTTTGGTGAAAAATACGATCCCGCGGAGCGAGTATTCTGCTGTTTTGGATATCACAATATTACTAAGCATGACACCATCTTGGATCTTTGATTATGACAGGCATTACAGGGGGTTAGACATTTTTCTCAAGGTATATTACATTAATATCGTATAAAAACATATTTTTATCCATTAAAGGAGTGGAACGGGTATGTGGGCAGCACTTTGGAGCATCGGATTCAGACCCTTTTTTCTGTCAGCTGCATTGTATTCTGTTGTAGTCATTGGTGTTTGGACCGGGATCTATGTGGGCGGTTGGAATATCCATCCTGGAAATATGCCATCCATCACCTGGCATGCCCATGAGATGGTATTTGGATACAGCATGGCGGTCGTCTCTGGTTTTTTGCTGACGGCTGTGAGAAACAGGACGGGATATCCGACCCTGAGTGGGTACCCATTGCTGGCACTATGGGGGACCTGGCTGCTGGCCAGAATCTGTTTTTTTATCGAAGGAACACCGGTCTGGTTGACCGCGATAATCGACAATGGATTTGTTATCGGGGTATCGCTGGCCATTTTATTTCCCATTCTGAAGGCAAAAAGCTGGCGAAATATGGGGTTTTTCGCCAAGCTTAGCCTGATTGCGATAAGCAATATTATTTTTTATTTGGGGATTTTAAATATTCTGCCCTATGGCAGTATCAGAATAGGCTTGTATTCCGCATTTTATCTCATTGTTGCTATGGTGGTGTTGACTGGCCGAACGGTGTTTCCGTTTTTTTTGGAGCGAGGCATCGGAGCTGTGCCCCTTAAAACGCGTCCCTGGATCGATCAAGCCAGTTTATGGGGATTTTTCTTATTTTGGTTGGCGGAACTCATTTTACCCAATCACCTTTTTGTGGGGGTCTTGTCTGTTTTTCTTGTCTTCGTCTACTCGGTAAGGATTATGGATTGGTACACACCGAAAATTTGGGGTCAACCCTTACTCTGGGTACTGTATTTGGCTTACACATGTATTGCTCTTGGGTTTGTCTTGAAGGCAGCTTCGGTATTTTGGGGTGTGTCTCCCTATCTTAGTATCCACGCGTTTGCTTATGGGGCCATCGGGTTGAGTACATTGGGGATGATGTCCCGTGTCTCATTGGGCCATACCGGACGCAATGTGTATCAAGCAC
This sequence comes from uncultured Candidatus Marinamargulisbacteria bacterium, assembly GCA_964364855.1. GTDB lineage: Bacteria > Margulisbacteria > Marinamargulisbacteria > CAYINU01 > CAYINU01 > CAYINU01. Next base: position 3,107 of record CAYINU010000038.1, read on the forward strand.
CTAAGGCCTTACGCGGCCTCTTTTTGGTGTTGGCTGTGGGGGCAGTGATTCGCACGATATTCCCCTTGCTTTTTGCGCCGTATTACATGCTATGGATAGCCGTTTCTCAGGTCTTGTGGTTGTTGGCGTTCAGCGGTTTCCTTCTGATGTTTACCCCTATTTTATGCGCGCCTCGGGTTGATGGAAGGCCAGATCAATGATCAATACATCGGGGAGACCCCCTTAAGTGGTATTATTAATGGAAGTATTTCTTGAAAGTAAGCTTTTCTTAAAATTCATAAAAGGATATTTATATGAACACTATCTGGACAAAATGGGGGTTATTCGCAGCGGCGGTTTGGCTTGTGATCCAAACCACAGGATGTTCGATAGGCGGAGGATCGGCCTCTTCCTCAGGTCCGTTGAACGCCTCAAATTTGCCAAAAATTAAGGGTCAAGAGCGAGCGGTACTAACCGATGCCCCTCAAGTGCCACCGCCGATCACACGCAAGCATGCGACCAAGGTGATTGTGGATCTTGAAGTCATAGAGACGGAGAAGACACTTGCAGATGGTGTGACCTACACGTTTTGGACGTATGGAGGGTCGGTTCCCGGTAAATTTATTCGGGTTCGGCAAGGCGATTTGGTCGAGTTTCATCTTAAAAACGCCCCAGATAACAAAATGCCCCATAACATCGATTTGCATGCGGTAACGGGCCCCGGCGGCGGGGCGGCGTCTTCCTTTGTGTCTCCCGGTCAGGAAGTCCACTTTTCTTTTCGTGTTATAAACCCAGGCTTGTATGTATACCATTGCGCGACGGCGCCGGTTGGGATGCATATTGCCAATGGCATGTACGGATTGATCTTGGTCGAGCCAACCCAAGGCCTTCCGAAAGTAGATAAAGAATTTTATGTCATGCAGAGCGATTTTTATACCAAAGGAAAATTTGGTGAACCCGGCCTTCAGCCTTTTGATATGGAAAAGGCAGTGAAAGAAGAGGCCGACTACGTTGTTTTCAATGGTAAAGTCGGCGCGCTGACGGGAGACAATGCGATTAAAGCCAGTGTGGGGGATCGCGTACGCCTGTTTGTCGGAAACGGAGGGCCTAATCTGGTGTCTTCTTTTCACGTCATCGGGGAAATCTTTGATGCGGTTTACCAAGAGGGTGGGACGTTGGCCAATCATCAGGTTCAAACCACGCTGATTCCGGCCGGCGGGTCGGCGATGGTGGAGTTTGATCTGGATGTTCCGGGTACATTTATCCTGGTGGATCATTCCATCTTCCGGGCCTTCAACAAAGGCGCACTCGGCATGATCAACGTAGATGGGAAACCAAACCGCGGCATTTATTCCGGCACCATTGAAACCAAAGACTATACGCCAACGGCAAAGGCAACCCAACCTGTTCAACCTGCCGTGGCGGTAAGCCCCCCAAAAAGTAAAGATGACATTTTGCAGGCCGGCCAACGTGTTTATTCAAGGCATTGTATTGCCTGCCATCAGGCCAATGGCGAGGGAGTCAAAGGGGCATTTCCGCCTTTGGCCAAATCCGATTACTTAATGGCGGACAAGAACCGAAGTATTCGCGTGGTGTTGGAGGGACTTCAAGGGGAAGTGGCCGTGAATGGCACAAAATATAATTCAGTCATGCCCAAGTTATCGCTCTCGGATGATGAGGTCGCCCAGGTCGTATCGTATGTTCGAAATTCTTGGGGTAACAAAGGTGCGTTGGTCACGAAAGAGGAAGTCCAACATGTCAGGGGTTCAAAATAGGCTATGGTGGTTAGTGTTTTTGGGGATTCTGGTCACCCCTAATATGGGGTATGCAGTATCGCATGACGGTGGGGCGTCCGGCCCCACTGTCAGAATAGCGGCGGGGACCTTGGCCCCATTCTATGAAAAAGAACGGCCCAAAGCGATCGCCTCATTCCGAGCGGATGTTTACCCCGTCACCAATCGTCAATTCTTGGCCTTTGTGAAACGGTATCCGCAATGGCGACGGGAGTCTGTTACCGCGTTATTGGGAGACCGACGGTATTTGTCGCATTGGGAATTTGCAACGACGCTTGGAACCGGTATCAACCCGGATGCGCCTGTCACTCATGTGTCCTGGTTTGCGGCCCGGGCCTACTGCAAATCCCAAGGGGGGAACTTGCCGACCACTGACCAATGGGAATATATGGCCCAAGCCGATGAAAGGACGACCAACGCCCGGGACAGCGCTACGTTTAAGGCGCGTATTTTAAAGTGGTATGGAAAGCCATCGGCGCATCCACTTCCTTCTGTTGGTAGTACGTATAAAAATGTGTGGGGACTCTACGACATGCATGGGTTGGTTTGGGAGTGGGTTTCGGATTTTAACAACGTATTGCTCACCGGCGAGTCGCGACAGGATTCCAGTATGGATCGTCAAGCGTATTGTGCCTCCGGCAGTACCGGAGCCAAAAACCCCACCGATTATGCATGGTTTATGCGCCGTGCCTTTCGCAGCAGCTTAAAGGCCAACTATACGGTGGGGAACCTTGGGTTTCGATGTGTCTATAACGATTGAGGTTTCATCATGAGGCAACAATGGAAGTTGGCAGTGGGATTGGGTGGCGTGATGATCGCCTTGGGGATAGCGGGGGCATTCTATTTTTTCCTTCCTCGTACCTCTCAACAGCCAACGGTGGCGGGTGAGTCCTTGTTTCAGTTAAATCTCAGATTTCAGAACCAACATGGCCAGTCCATCACACTGGCCGATTTGAAGGGAAAAACAGTGATTATGGCGATGGCCTACACCGGCTGCCAATATACCTGCCCTTTAATTCTCCAAAAAATGAAGGATATCGAAGCCGAATTGGCGAAGCGCCGATACTCCAGACCGGTTCGTTTCGTTCTGGTCAGTTTGGATACCGACTATGATACCCCGGCTGTTCTGGCGGCATTTGCGAACACGCATGCCTTGCCTGCGCCTTCTTGGCAGCTGTGGCATACCGATGAAGAGACGGTGTCGATGTTGGCGGCTGTTTTGGGGGTTCGCTACAGGCAAAATGGCCCCCGTGATTTTGATCACAACATCCTCATTGCAGTGTTAAACAAAAACGGTATTCTGGTCCATTCGTTTACGGATTTGAACGAATCGGCGGACACAATGGTTGCCACTCTCAAACCCTTGATTTAGACAGAAAAGGCATCGATCTACTTGACTTTTGATGATAGATTTATTAATAGTATAAAAAGATATTTATATCCTTAAAAAAGGGAGTGGTCCATGACAGTCAGTGTCAAAAAAAGAAATGGGACTATCGCCCCTTTCACACCATCCAAAATCCATGACGCCATCTACCGTGCCTTTCAAGCCGTGGAAGGGCCTGTCGAAGAGGCGAGTTTGGTTTGCGACAAAGTCCTACAGACCATTACCGATAAGCGGGTACACGTGGTTTCGGTAGAAGCGATTCAGGACATTGTAGAAGAGACGCTGATCGCATTGCATCATGTCAAGGCAGCCCGCGCCTACATCAAATACCGAGAACAGCATGCCGTGTTGAGGAATACACGTCAGCTTTTTGACGAAACGTTTCAACTCGTGGATCGGTATCTCGAAAGAGACGACTGGAAAGTAGCCGAAAACAGCAACATGAGTTTTTCGTTGCAAGGACTCAATTACTATATTACCGCCGATATCACATCCCATTATTGGTTGAACAAGGTGTATCCATCCGAAGTCCGCGACGCGCATAAAAACTGCGAGATTCACATCCATGATCTGGGGCTCTTGAGTCCTTATTGCTGCGGCTGGGATTTAATGGACTTGCTGATCATGGGGTTTGGCGGTGTCGAAGGCAAAATTTCGAGCAGTCCACCGAGGCATTTGAGCGCAGCATTGGGGCAGATAGTGAATTTCTTTTATACCCTTCAAGGAGAGGCCGCCGGCGCGCAAGCGTTTTCAAATGTCGATACGTTATTGGCTCCCATGATTCGATATGATGGACTGTCCTATAAGGCGACCAAACAACACTTGCAGGAGTTTGTCTTTAATTTGAATGTGCCGACGCGGGTTGGGTTTCAGACCCCGTTTACCAATATCACGATGGATCTGAAAGCGCCCTCTTATTTGGAAACAACACCGGTCATTATTGGAGGGGTACCCCAGAAAGAATGCTACGGCGAATTTCAACATGAAATGGATTTGTTCAATCAAGCCTTCTGTGAAGTGATGATGGAAGGGGATTATCAAGGGCGTATTTTTACGTTCCCGATACCCACGTATAACATTACCCGTGACTTTGATTGGGAGGACCCGAATCTCAGACCCCTGTGGGCGATGACAGCCAAATATGGCGTCCCTTATTTTTCCAATTTTATAAATTCAGAGATGAACCCAGAAGACGCGCGATCCATGTGTTGCCGTTTACGGCTCGACAACCGTGAGCTGAGAAAACGGGGGGGCGGGTTATTTGCGTCCAACCCCATGACAGGAAGTGTTGGTGTTGTCACCTTGAATTTGCCCAGAATGGCGTATGAAGCCAACTGCGATCTGTTGGCGTTTGACGCTTTGCTTGAGCACCGATGTGAGCTGGCAAGAAAAAGCCTCATGATCAAGCGTAAGGTGCTGGAGCGGTACACCGATGAAGGGCTCTATCCTTTTTCGAAGCTGTATTTAGGCAAGTTAAAGGAGGGCAAGGGGCAATACTGGCAAAATCATTTTAACACCATTGGAGTTCTCGGCATGAACGAAGCTTGCTTGAATCTGTTTGGTGAGAACATTGCCCATGAAGAAGGAAAGGTGTTTTCAATCGGTGTATTAAAAAGAATCAGGGATCTCCTGGCCCGCTATCAACAGGAAGACAATGTTTTGTATAACCTTGAAGCCACGCCGGGTGAAAGTACCGCTTACCGGTTCGCAAAAAAAGATAAGGCTGATTTTCCGGACATCATTACCAGCGGCAATGATGTGCCTTACTACACGAATTCGACCCACCTGCCTGTCGAGCACACACCCGATATTTTCGAGGCCTTGGAGCACCAGGACGAGCTTCAAGGGTTGTATACCGGCGGTACGGTTCTGCATGGATTTATCGGGGAAAGCTTAAATGACCCCTCGATTGCCAAGGTATTAGTTCGGCGTATTTGCGAGAACTTCCGTTTGCCGTACTTTACCATTACGCCGACGTTCAGCATCTGCAGTGAACACGGGTTCATTCGGGGTGAACATCATACCTGTCCCTACCATCAAAGCAAAAAATTAAAGGAGGTTGTTCAATGAGTAATCCGATACTGGCTACCCAAGTTTCCGAGAAAGAGGAGATTCAAGAACGTTGCGGGAAATCCACAGAGGTCTATTCCAGAGTGGTCGGGTTTTATCGTCCGGTCAAACAATGGAACCTTGGTAAAAAAGAAGAATTTAAAGACCGGTGCACGTACGAGGTGGCGGGCCGCTAGGCGCATGAAAATTCATCACTTGCATCTGACCACACTCATCGATTATCCCGATGAAGTGGCTTCGATCATTTTCTTGGGCGGATGCAATTTGAATTGCGGATATTGTTATAACAAGCCGCTGGCGCGTTCGGATCCGAAGCTCCCCGTCCTTTCAACATCTCATGTTTTGAAGACCCTGGCACAACGTAAGCCATATATTCAGGCTGTGGTGGTGACGGGTGGGGAGCCGACAATTCATTCGGAACTTCCAGAGTTGTTGTATTGTCTAAAAATAGAGGGGTTTAAGGTTAAGCTGGATACCAATGGCACAAACCCCAAAAGGCTGTCACAGATTCTGAATCAGAAATTGGTCGATTATGTGGCGATGGACATTAAGGCCCCGTTGGAAACTTACCACCTTGTGGCCGGTGCCCCGATCGATACTGCCGGATTGAAAGCATCGATGGCGATTCTGGTTGACGACGGCGTTCAATTTGAGTTTCGCACGACCCTCTGGAAAGGGTTGTTTTCAGAGCCGTCGTTTCGGCAAATGGTCACTGATTTCCCCCTTCTTCAGACCGCAGGGAGCCGTCGGTATTACCTGCAAAACTATTACCCCACGTCGTTTGTGGAAGGGGGGCAGTATCAGCCATTGTCTAAACATGACGTCGCTCCCCTTTTGACGATCGCCCAGGCGATGGGCATCCAGCCGACCCTACGTGGCACGTGGTTATAGCCGTTACATCGCAGAGGAACCTGGTACCTTCTTACTTCTCCAGTAAAAATAGATGACAGGATAAATCAACAGCTCCAACACAAACGAGGTGACCAGTCCCCCCACCATGGGGGCGGCGATCCGTTTCATGACATCGGCACCCGTCCCCATCGACCACATCAGCGGTAATAGCCCCATGAACGCCGCCATTACCGTCATCATTTTGGGCCGAATGCGTTTAACAGCACCGTGCACAATGGCTTCTTTTAAATCCTGGGCCGAATTCATGGTGCCTTGGCGGACCGAATCGCGATAGGCCATGTCCAAAAAGAGCAGCATAAATATGCCGGTTTCCGCATCCAATCCCATGAGCGCGATCATCCCCACCCACGTGGCAATCGACAGGTTGTAACCCAGGGCGTAGAGCAACCATACCGACCCCACCAAAGAGAATGGAACAGCCAACAACACAATGCCCGTTTTGGCCATGGATTTCGTATTGAAATACAACAGCAAAACGATGGCAAGCAGGGTAATGGGTAGAATCACAGCCAGCCGTTGTTTGACCCGCTGCATGTTTTCATATTGTCCGCTCCAATTCAGCACATAGCCTTTGGGCACACGCACAGACGCGGACACGGCGGCCTTTGCGTTTTTCAAATAGCCCCCGATATCCGAATGGCTAATATCCACATACACATAACCCGCCAATTGACCGTTTTCGTTTCGGATCATGGCCGGCCCTTCGGTGGCTTGAATCGTACCCAGCTCGCCCAGGGGAATTTGTGCACCGGCCGGCGTGCCGACCAATACCCTGCCCAATTTTGGGATGTTGTCCCGAAATTCTCTGGGATAACGCACGTTGATCGCGTAGCGTTCCCGACCGTTGATGACGGTGCTGATCGTTTCCCCCCCAATGGCTGACATGATCGTCATTTGGACATCCTCGATCGTCAACCCGTAGCGGGCCAGTGCATCGCGGTCGGGCGTAAATTCGACGTAGTAACCACCGGCAGTACGCTCGGCAAAGGCGGTTCGTGTTCCAGGCACGTCGCGAAGCACTTGCTCGATGCGAGTGCCAATTGACTGGATGACGCCGAGATCCGGCCCTAAAATCTTGATACCGATTGGCGTGCGAATGCCGGTCGAAAGCATGTCAATGCGGTTTTTGATGGGCATTGTCCAAATGTTCGGCATACCCGCAAACGACAATTTTTCGTTCATGGCGTTTTGAATGTCCCCGATGCGCCGCTGGGCATCCGGTTTTAGGACGATCGTCGTCTCCACCATCGAAAATGGGGCCGGGTCTGTGGGGGTATCAGCTCGGCCTGCCTTGCCAAATACCGTCTCGACCTCTGGAAAACTTTTGATGATTTTGTCCTGAACCTGAATCATGCGTTGGGCTTCGGTGACCGACATCCCGGGCAGGGCCGTGGGCATATATAACAGTGCCCCCTCGTTGAGCGGCGGCATAAATTCAGACCCCAACTTTAAAAAAACAGGGACGGTGGATAGGACAAGAATCAAGGCGAACCCCAGTGTGGTTTTGCGGTGGTCCAACACCCAGCGACATACGGGTTCATACACTTTGAACAACCGTTTGCTGACCGGATGTTGTTCTTCTGTGAAATGTTTGCCTTTCGTGAATACGGCGCCCAGCAACGATAGAATGGCTGGAGTTAGCGTCACGGCCAGGATCGCCGCGATGCCCAACACCAGTGTTTTGGTCACGGCTAGGGGTGTGAACAACCGCCCCTCTTGATCGACCAACGTAAAAATGGGTAAAAACGAGACTGTGATCACCAGCAGTGCAAAAAACACGGAAGGGCCCACTTCTTTGATGGCACTCAGCAGCTTGGGGCGAAAATCTTCCTTGCCGTCCCAGTCCTCTAATTTTTTGTACGCGTTTTCCACTTGAATGATGGCGCCATCCACCAGTACCCCGATCGAAATGGCGATGCCCGCCAACGACATGATGTTGGATGTGATACCCAGCCAATACAAGGGTAAAAAGGCCAAAATGACGGCCACAGGAATGGTCAAAATGGGGACAAGGGCTGATGGAAAATGCCACAAAAAGAAAAGAATTACCACGCTGACAATAATCATTTCTTCCCCGAGGGAATGAACCAAGGTTTTAATCGAACGCAGGATAAGGTCCGATCGGTCGTAGACGGGCGTGATGTGAACGCCCTCAGGCAAGGTGGGTTCGAGCTGGGCGATTTTGTCTTTGACCCGGCGGATCACATTCAGTGCATTTTCACCCTGACGCATGATCACGATACCCCCCACCGTATCGCCAAGACCGTTGAAGTCCGAGACGCCACGGCGTATGTCGGGGCCAAGCTCTACCCGCGCCACCTGTTTGACGGTAATAGGCGTTCCGGTGGCCGGATCGCTGCCAACGACTATTTTTTCAATGTCCTCGGGTGACTGAATATAGCCCTTGGCTTTGACCATAAATTCCGCCCCGGCAATTTCAAGAAGCCTTCCCCCCGCTTCGTTGTTGCTTTTACGGACGCTATCGATCACTTGGCCGATTGGCATGCGGTACGCCAGAAGCAGGTTGGGATCGACGGTCACTTGGTACTGCTTGGAAAACCCACCGATGGGGGCCACTTCCGCCACACCGGGTACGGACTGCAGGTGGTAACGCAGCGTCCAGTCTTGCAGGCTGCGCAGATCGGCTAAATTGTGTTTCCCGGATGTATCAGTCAAGGCATACTGGTAGACCCACCCGACACTGGTAGCATCCGGCCCCATCTCCGTTTTAACGCCTTCCGGCAGACGCGGCAAAATTTTGCTTAAGTATTCCAGCACGCGGGCACGTGCCCAATACAGGTCGGTGCCGTCCTCGAAAATAACATAGACATACGAGTAGCCGAAGTCTGAAAAACCACGGATGGCTTTAACCTTCGGTGCGCCCAGCAAGGCGGAAATGATGGGGTAGGTGACTTGGTCTTCCAAAATGTCCGGCGAGCGGTCCCAGCGGGAATAAATAATCACCTGGGTATCGGAAAGATCTGGAATGGCATCCAGCGGCACCCGCTGAGCGGCCCAAATGGCGGCCACGATGGTGAAAATAATGACCAAAAGCACCAACAGCCGGTTCTTAGCACTGAATTCAATGATTTTTTCAATCATTTCACCGCTCCTCGGAATCGAGACTCCGAATCGATCAGAAAATTCGCTGCGGTAACCACGTTCATACCGGCATTAAGCCCGGATAGCACCTCGTAATAGCCATTGGCCAACCGACCGAGTTGCACGGCAACAGGCGTGAATTTGCCGGCTTCTTGACGCACAAAGACAAGGCGCTGTTGACCGGTCATAATCACCGCACTTTCGGGCACGGCCAAGACTTCACCGAGTTCAAATTTCAATGACACATTGACGAAACTTTGTTGGTGAAAAACCCCCGCTTCAGAGAGCCGAATGCGTGCACGGATTGTTCGTGTGTCGGTATTGACCACGGGGTCGATGGCAACTACCGTCCCCCACACATGTCGTCCTGGAAGCAGCGATGATGTCACGTCGGCGGCATGTCCCGGCCGAATTTTTTGGGCATCATCGCCATACAACTGCGCCATGACCCACAAGGCTTTGTCGGGTCGAATTAAGGTTTGGACGTCCTGCGCCGTATTAAAAAAGGCGCGTATACGGCCTTCATCCAGCCCTTTTTGCCACAGTTTGAGCTGGGCGGCCTGAAAAATAGCATCGGAAAGTTCGCCTCGGGCCGCAGCGGCCTTGGCCTCCTTGTACTCCACGATGGCGTTATAGAGATCGGGATCAGGCGCCACCGTGCCAACGGTACGCAAGTCTTGGACCAGCCGCCTTTTCTTCACCACCTCGGTGGTGACGCCGATGAGCTGTTGTTTTTCAGCGGAAAGAACCACATTGGCATGGGCATCGACCGAGGGATGTTCTTCCGCCTCTCCCATGGGTTCTTCATATACCGGGATGTAGTCCATGCCCATTTCGTCTTTTTGAGGTGTGGGCGAAGTGACATCCGGTCGCATGGGGTGGCGATAAAATTTCACCGTTTTTTCAGCCGCTTTTGCGGCCGGTTGGTGGGTAGGTTCCACCTTCTGAAGCACCATATTACAAATGGGGCAAACACCCGGATGATCGTCCACGATGTGGGGATGCATCGGACATTGATACGTGGCTTTGGTTTGCGCCGATTCACTGGTCTTTCTGGCGAAAAAAATGTGACGTTGTTGAAATAAGTAGGTGCCGCCAATGCCCGCTAGGGCAATGACCACCAGTGCAAGCATCAGCCGTTTTTTATTCATGATCTTCACCTCCTGCGACACGCGTTTGGCGCGCCGTTGCGATGGCATATTCCTTGTAGAGGGTTACGTATTCCAATTTCAGATTGTTCAGCGTCCGTACCGTGTTCATCAGATCTAAAAATGGTAATTGCCCCGATTGGTACCGCGCTTGGGCAATTCTCAATGCCTGCTCGGCATGAGGGATTAACGTGGCGCTGAAAAATTGCAGCGCCCGTTGGTTGTCTTGCGCCAAGACCGAGGCGACAAAACGGTCTTCCTGAACACGAATCCGGGTTTGATCCCGCATGGCTTGGGCCATATCTCGGTCCAACTGAAGCGCGTCAATGGATGACGTTCTTTGCCAAGACCATAAAAACGGTAGGGACAGCTTTAACGACAGGAAAGGGCTGGTAGCGGTGCTGGCCATGGGTAGGCTGTACTGGACGGTTAAATCGGGGAGGGCATCATTTCGTACCATTTCCAATTCCTGAGTGGCACGCAAAACCTGTTGCTCGGCCGCCAACATCTCGGGCGTGGTGGGGGCCGCTTCTGGACTGGCGGTGGCAATCTTTTCCATTTTTGGGTGTAAGCTGATCGTTAATTCTCGGCCCAGCAAGGCATTCAATTTGGCCAAGTCCGCGGCGCGCATGGTTTCTGCCGAGGTTAAGGCATTGGTGGCGCTCAACACTTCCAATTGAATCTGTAGCACATCCAATTGAGACGTGTCCGAAGCCGCGGCGTACTGGGACTCGGCCACCGTGGCAATGCGCCCTAAGATGGCTTTCTTCTCGCGCAACAGTTGAATCTGTTCATCGCGAAACCACAAAGAAAAATAGTGCTCTGCAACCGCGGCGCTCACATCCCTTTTGATCTGCCGATAGCGAAACAGTTGTTCTTGGTGCATGTGGTACGCACTTTTTTCTTTGGCGGAAAGTTTTCCAAACAGCGGAAATGTTTGGGAAATGGATGGCGAAAAGCTCCTGAGCTCCATCGATTCAATAGCAATTTCTGGGTCCGGCAAGCTTCCCATCACAGGAATGCGGGCTCTGGCAGCCTCCGCAGCCTGTTGAGCCGCCTTCACTTCCGGATTGTTTTGAAGGGCGATTGCCACCACATCACGTAGGGATTGCGCCCTTAGGCCCGTGGAAAGCAACAGTAACCCCATACATGTAAAAAGTATTGCCCTGGACACAACCATGTCCTCCTTTCAAAAAAAAAGATCTTGAAGAGAAGAACTAGGCGGGAGGGGCGTGCGTAAAATAACGGTGCGAAATGAACTCGCCAGAAAATGGCTGATCGCAAGGGAAGAATGATGCGGAAAAGGTGGAGCGAGGTCGTGGATAATCCGTGGCGTGAGGCGCAGGAACCGCCTGATAGGTGGGACCCCCCTGGGCGATCAGCGGGCTGGGCTGGACGGTTTGGTTAGAACAGTGAAAGGAAACCGCTTGTTCACCAGTCTGCAGGGCCGGATCGTGAATGCCCGAACAAGGGGAGGGGCAGCAACCATGGGTGGAAGTTGCTTGGGCATCGCGTTCGCAGGGTGTGCAAGCCCATGCCGCCATAAGGCCGGGGCATCCACCGATGATAAACGCCAACACGACAACCCAAAAAAACTTCGACTTCATATTGTCACTATACCAACAAGTTGAAAAGCCTTCTAGCCAGCGTA
>CAYINU010000038.1:15248-17008 GCA_964364855.1 uncultured Candidatus Marinamargulisbacteria bacterium
GCGTTTATCAATGACCAGACGAAATCCAACTGCACAAAGCGTTTGTTGGGCAATGGTGTATTAAATTTCGTGTAATCCGGCACCCCTGCACCGATCACTATTTTCGGATCCAAAATCCGGGCGCCCTTTGGACCAATCGAGGCGTAGGCATGGCAAGTGATACAGGACGAATTTTGGAAAAACGTTTCCATCTGGGTACTGGACAGGTACACGGGTGCGCCATGGTCGGTTGTAAAGTTAATTTGGGTGCCACGCAGTTCGTAAAATTGCAACGGTGTTCCAGACAGTTTTGCTTGCATCTCTTTGTTGACCACGGCAGCGGCGCGGGTTGTCGGGATGACCGGTTTCCCGCCGTTGGTTGTTGTGGGGTTATCCATCTGCTCAAAGGTGGCCCAAGTCCACCAAGGCAATACTTTGGTAATGATGTGCATGCCCGTCATTCCCACGGTCACCGTTTGGGTCGGTGAGCCAGGCGCGGCGAGCAATGCAGTTGCTGTAATGTATCGGCTAAAATCATCCCGACCTTTTTTGAGCACTCGCCAGGTCACCTTAACCTCGGTGGACTCGGGAGGAAATTTGATATTGGGCGTGGGCATCGTTAGCAATTTGAGTTGCCCGTCGAGATTGTATAGCTCGTTGGCAACAATGTAGTTATAGTGGGGCTTATTCATGGCGACGTCATACCAGATGGGGTCACCATAGTTGTCCTTGGTTTCCCCCATCAATACCTGAGCCAGTTCCTTTGAATTCTGAAAGCTCATCACAGTTGCATGGCCACCCAATGCACGGTGCCCTGCCAACTCTTTCTCCAGATTGCGTTGGGTGATGGATGGTGCTTCGAAGGCGCGGGGCTTGCTGCCGTCTGGAAGATAGACTTCTTGCTCCAAAATCCAGGTTTCCCACACCCGCAGGTCGGATGTGTTCAGTGATTTTCGGGTGTTTGGCACCCCGTTTTGGTCCGGCTTTGCCGGCCAGTTAACCGCCAAAAACATATTCCATGCAAACTGTTCGGGTTTTTGTACGGCCAGATTGGCATCGTAGAGATTGGCAGGATACTCCACCCCCGCCCATGCAGCCGATGTCGCCAGAACAATGCACCCTACAAATAACGACGAATAAATTCGCATCCATGCGCCTCTTTTTAAAATGAGATACTTTATACTATAGCGCAGCGGATAGGGGGGCTGCATCCCTGTACTTTAGCTGTAGAAGATCTTATAATGCTCCGCTATTGGTGAGGGGGCGTAGCTCAGTTGGTTAGAGCGCCTGCCTGTCACGCAGGAGGTCGCGGGTTCGAGTCCCGTCGTCCCCGCCATTTTTCCTCATGGTCAATTTTCGCTCCGGTCGTTATCGGCTCCTTCGGAGGCCTCAAAGATAACTTCCTTTGCGACAAATTGCCCCTGAGAAAAAATCCAAACAATGTCCTTAGACAAGAAAGCCCGAATCCAGCTCCGGTTGGTGTCTCTTCCATCGTGACTTTGTAAATGCGATGATACTCCCACCGATGAAGCGGCAACTTTGGATCATTTTTGCGACCATTCTTTGGGGCATGGTAGGGACGCAGCTCTTTGCCGCTTCGTTTTACGATCCGTTTAGCCAAATCCATCTGGCCTATGATCGGGAATGGACCCGCGTCATACCCTCTGCGGATGTGGTGCTCAGCCTTCGCCATGAAGATGGGATCACGTCTTTAAATGTTTTTGTCTATGCGTTTGACGAGCCGGTAACCCTGAAATCGTTTGCCCAAGCGCAGATCAATT
>CAYINU010000039.1:0-4198 GCA_964364855.1 uncultured Candidatus Marinamargulisbacteria bacterium
TGGTATTCGCCAATGAGCTGGTTGGCATCCAGCTGGGAAGTCCAAAATTTCAAAAAACAGCGGTAGATCTTCGGCGAACATTCAACAAAGTCATCCAAAGTCAAAGGACGGCGCCTCAATCCGCAGTGATTGAGAAGTTTTTGCCTTACATCAAAAATTTTGAAAAGCAGTTCATCGTTTTAGGGGTCAGAGACGGCGATTTTGGTGGACTTTGGGTCACAATTGTTATTAATCCGGAAAACATGCGGTTTTGGCGGGTGTGGATATATCCAGTGGGTCAAGAGCGGTTTGAGCTTAGAGAGATCGAAGAAATGGCCTTAATCCCGAGTGAAAAAGAAAAATTCTTAAGGCTATTGTCCGCAAGATACAGAAAGTATTGGCAAAGTCCCAATTCTTGATCACCGATCGCGGAGCGTCATAATCTAATCCACCCGCACACGGGGTAGTGTGTAGGCCGTAAGCAGGATGCAGACCACGGCAGCCAATATCCACCGGAACAGTTGTGGGGCGTGGCTATGGTAGGTCCACCATGCGTTGAGCGCGAAGTACTCGAGCATCGACGCAGATATGACCACGACAAAGGCCCGCAAGTGGCGCCGGAATCCCAGGTAAAACAACAACGCCAATACCCCACCCGCAACCACGCTCCACAGCAGCCAGCTTCGAACGTTGTGCACTTCCCAAAATGAGGCAAGCGCGGCTCCGATCAGCAACCAAAGTGGGATGCGGAGCCATTTGAAGGGTAGCCGGCTATCCACGATGGCCATGCCCAACACCCAAATCCCCAATAGGCCGACACCCAAGACAAAAAGTAACGCGGTCTCGGCGGCTGTGCCGGCCAAGGGGAACCAGTGGTTCAGCGCTGACTGATCGGCCCACAAGGGCAGCGGATTGTCATAGCGCGTCCAAAAGACCACGCTTAAGCCCGAGAGTAACATCCACAGTCCACCCGTAGGCAAAATCCATTGCCAGGGGGATTTGGGGGTCGGTTTTTCTTGGACCACCCAGACCCAAAGCGCTGCCCCTGTAAGTGCGGTAAATGCCACTTTTAGTACGCTTTTAATGCCTAAAATGACATATTGATTGCCCAGTGGACGTAGCGGAGAAAATGCGGCGAGTTCTTGTGGCCATTCAGAAAATACCGCTACCAGCCCCGTTGCGCCAATCGCCAATGCGGCAAGTAAAAAGGCTTTGGTTCTGGGCCGATTTTGGCGTTTGAGAAGAATCAGCCACAACCCCACTGTCCCGATGACAAAGACCAAGACACCATAGGTACGGGCAAGGTCTTGAAAATGGCGACGAGACTCTTCGCTGCGTTGCCATTTTTGCGGCAGATCGATGGTCCACAATTGCCGGACGATGGTATGGCCTGAGATTTTTACTTCCAGCCTGCGCTGGGCCTGCCTGGGCAGCTTGACCGTGCGATCCGCAAACGTGAGCGTCCAATCGGTCCGGCCAGGAAATTGCTGAGAATCCATGCCGACCTGTCTCAGGTTTTTGGCCAGGCCCGCTTGCTCCAAATACCGGCGTACGCGTGTCATGGCGTCCATTGCAGACAAATGAAGCCCCTCCCGATTCTCCGGCAAATGGTAATAAAAAGAGGTCACCCCTTTTGCGCCGATGGTTACAAAAAGTGACTCTTGCCGATCTGCGGTCGGAACAGCAAATCGCTTAAACGCAACTTCCCAATGCGGGCCCTCCAGCCCTCGACCAATCAAGGAGCGGTAAATAGCCGGTGACGTGGTTTGCCAGATAAAATCGTCTTCTACCTCTTGGTCAGCATTCCAATAGGGAAATACCCGCCAAGAGTCGTCGGGGGTGATACCTAAATTGGGCAAGGTGTTTTTAGCCATCTGGATGGCCTGTTTTTGGGTGAAGGGTACCAGTGGGGCATCGGCTTGGCGGGGAGACCCTCCGATCCATAGTGCGATACCCAAAATACCGGCAATGACACCGCCATATACCCATTTCTTGGAGATTGGCTCATCCCCCATCGTGACCGTAATAGGTTTCTTGTTCTGTGGCGGGGCTGGTAGCGTATCAGCCGCATTTAAAACACCCAGGGTGAGAAATTGCCAATGGCCGGTGCGCCATCGCAGGGCAGCCAGCACAATGATCGGAGTCAGCAAGAAAATCGCAATCAGGCCTTTATTTACCCACCCCCAGGCCGAACTGAGCATCAGCAATGGCAAAGACATCAGGACCAGGTCATAGGTGGTATGGGCCACAATGGCGGGTAGCAGGCCAAAGCGGATATATAACGCACCCAATAACAAGGCAGGGATCATCAACTCTATTAATCGAGAATAGCCGGGAAAGCCGGGGTAATTCGCATGGCATGCGGCAAATACAACAGCCTGGAGAACCCAAGCTAGGCCGATGGCCACACGGGAAAAGCCGAAACGTCTCCCCAATAATGCCGCCCCCCCGATAGGAATGGCGCGAAAGACGACCTCCTCCCAAATCCCGGCCTGAAGCGCCCCAGCCAAAGCGGAAAAGGCCGGAATATAGGTGGCCAGGACATTGGGGTCTATGTCCAGTTCGGCGGGAACCCACCACCCCAACAGACGAGTTGCGATCACATAAAACACCACCACATAGGCCAAATGAACCATGGCCGTGATGTAGCCGCCTGCCGTTTGCCCTGCTACCGGCACCGTGTTGGCGACATCGCGTCGAAAGAGCTTCCAGAAGGAAATGAAATGAGGGAAGGCCACACGGGTCACCCCTTCGCCGGCCGCAAACGACAGGCTAAATAACGCCATCCAAAAAAGGCCAGATACGACCAAATCAGACACAAATCCCAAGTAAAATTGGACGACACTTTGTGTGGTTTCATAAAAATACCATTGCAGGGGCCAGCTATTGAGCATTTCGGCCACCATGACGGCCGACAATACGCCAGCAACCACCAAAGCGGGTTTCCAGTGGGTGACGCGCAACACACGCAAATACCAAAGGCCAATTCCCAAGCCGCCCACACCATAAAGCAAAAAGGCCAGGCCCAACCCTAGCCCACTGATCAAGTCGTTTGTTGAGCGTAGACCGACATAGTGTGCCTCAAAGGCTTCGGGCAAATGGAGGCTAGGACTGATGCCGGTGACCCGGTTGCCTTGCACTCGGATGACCAGCCTAATGGACATGGGGTCGATGAGAGACTGGCGTTTGCGGAAACTAAACGCGTAATCGGTTCTGCCGTTCACCGCCTGGTCACGCTCGGTATTTAGTGGGGCATACTGGGACCAGTCAATGTCCCAATCCCGAGCAGCGGTTTGCTGGGCTAGGGACAGGGCTTCCCATTCCCCAAGGTTGCGATAGGGGGCGGCATCACTAATGGTTTCTTCGAACCCATACGGTCGTCCGTTGGGCAAGATAAAAAAAGTGGCTTGGTGGATTTGCCGGGGTAAAAAATGACGCACTTTCCAGACGAAGGGATGGTAGATATCGTCGTGCAGCATGCGGGCCAACGTGGGTTTGCCATAGGCATAATCCACATAAGTCAAAAACCGATAGTCTTGGTCAAAATAAGCCGCAGATTGGCTGCCCCGGGGTCCGATATGGTATCGGGAGGCCAAGACCTGAGCCTGAACTTGGGCGTGCTGGCGGTCAACAGTGATGGGAATGTGAATCAGAGAAAAAACGTGGTCAAATTGCGTCCAAGCCAGAACCGCACAGGACAGTCCTAGCGCGCCCAAAACGATCCATGTCGAGACACGCCGGAACAGGGGCTTCATTAAAGCAATTCAACTGCCAGCGACGCCAACTCCGAACGCTCGCTTTTTGATAGCAACATATGACCGACGATGCGTTGATTTTTCATGCGTTCCACCAGATAGGTCAGGCCGTTCGAATTGGCATCCAGATACGGGTTATCAATTTGTTCGGGATCTCCGGTCAGGACGATTTTACTGCCTTGGCCCGCGCGGGAAATAATGGTCTTAACTTCGTGCGGTGTCAAATTTTGTGCCTCATCAATGATGATGAATTGATGTGGAATACTGCGACCCCGAATATAAGTCAGGGCCTCGACTTCCAAAATCCCCGAATCCATCAGGTATTGGATTTTGTCCTGGCTGCGGCTGTCCCGAACCAACGAGATGCGGTCTTGCTCATGTCGTTTCTTTTCGGAAATATTGAAAATGTATTGAAGGTTGTCAAAAATCGGTTTCATCCAATAGCTGAGTTTCTCGTCTTTGGT
>CAYINU010000039.1:4298-16696 GCA_964364855.1 uncultured Candidatus Marinamargulisbacteria bacterium
TGCCGTCATTGGCGTTCAGCAATACGTATTCGTTTTGCAGCAAAGGCGTCCCATTTGGCGTCGGTTTGTAACTACCATTTTGATACAGCTCATCGATGAGGGATTTTGGGGCAGCGATTTCCCGCCAGCCTTTGTACAGCTCAGCGTATTCGACCGTTTGTTTTTCATAGTCCTTAGCCGGGATACCCAAGGCTTCCGACTTGATACGGGCATTGAGGTCTTTGGAGATGAAAAAAACGTCGTTTTGTTTGGCTTGCAAATCCAGGGCGACGGACAAGATTTTGTTGTCCTCAATCGACATGTCGATGGGGATGTCCGGACGGACGGGCGGGCTGACGATAATTTGCAACTTGCCGCCATTTTTGAGTGAAGCGCCCTTTTTAAGGCCACCGTGTTTAATGACGGCATCAATTTCGCGTAAGGCCTGACGAGCGTGGGTGCCCTTTTTATCTGTAGACGTTTTGAATTGGTCGAGTTCTTCGATAACCGTCAATGGCAAAATGACCGTATTTTCGCCAAAGGAATATAGGGAATTCGGATTGTGAATCAGGATGTTGGTGTCCAATACAAAATACTTCATGAAACCCCTTTCGATGTCTGGTCCGGCCTTAAAAACAGCCGGTAGGATGAATTCTCTGTTTCGTCTGTAAACGCATAGCCTTGTTGAACCAGGAGCTTGAAAAAAGCGGCTCCGGTATTTTCCGAATCGTCGATGCCCAATAGCACCCGGCCATATTCCAGGCCCACATTGCGGTAATGAAACAATGTGATGTTCCACTGTCCCTTCATCACTTGTAGCAGCTCCAGCAATGCGCCGGGCCGTTCTGGGATTTGGAGGCGCACTAAGCGTTCGGCGCGAATTTCGGGCGCCAACCCACCCACCATGTAGCGGACATGCAATTTCACCAGTTCGTTGTCTGTCAGGTCGTCGCAGTGGAAACCATGCGTATTAAAATGCGCCACCAGTTCGGCCCGCTCGCTGGGCGCACCTTTTAAGGACAGCCCTAACAATACTACCGCTTCCTGGTGAGACTGAAAGCGGTAGTCAAATTCGGTAATGCTACGTTTGCCCAGGGCTTGGCAAAAGCGCGCCAGACTGCCTGCTTTTTCCGGAATACGAATGGCCACCAAGGCCTCGCGGTGTTCGCCAACCTCGGCGCGGTCGGCGATGTGGCGCAGGCGGTCGAAATTGACGTTGGCACCACTGTTGATGGCCACCAGGGTTTCGCCGACTGCGCCTGTTTTTTCGATGTATTTTTTCATGCCGGCCACGGCCAATGCACCGGCTGGCTCTGTCAGAGATCGGGTTTCTTCAAAGATATCCTTGATGGCTGCGCAGAGTTCATCCGTCGTGACCAAAATGACATCATCAATTAGGCTTTGAACGATCCGAAAAGGCTCCTTGCCGATTTGCTTTACCGCCACGCCGTCAGCAAAAATACCCACACTTTTGAGCTGCACGCGCTTGCCAGCCTTCATCGCCTCATATAGACAGGCCGAATTATCGGCCTCCACACCGATGACTTTGATAGTGGGACGCAAAAATTTGACATAGGCCGCCACCCCGGCCAACAGACCACCGCCGCCGACCGGCACAAAAATAGCGTGGATGGGTTTACGGTGTTGGTGAAGGATTTCCATGGCCACCGTCCCCTGACCTGCGATGACATCCGGATCATCATAAGGAGGGACAAAAATCAGGTTTTCTTTCTTGGCCCGGGCTCGGGCGGCGGCGGAAGCCTCATCGTAGGTGTCGCCCTCGAGGACAATTTTAGCTCCCATTTTTTTGACACTGTCGATCTTGATGCGCGGCGTAGTTAGCGGCATGTAGATGATGGCACGCATGCCCATGCGCTGTGCCGCTAACGCAACGCCTTGGGCGTGGTTTCCGGCGGAAGCCGTGATCACACCGCGTCCCCGTTCCCCCTCACTGAGGGTGGCCATTTTTTGGTAGGCACCGCGAAGCTTGAATGAATGCACCGGCTGCAGATCTTCGCGCTTGAGTAGAACCGTATTATTTAATCGGGCCGATAATGACTTGGCATGGTGGAGTGGGGTCTCGATGGCAACCTCATAAACGGAGGTGTCCAAAATTTTGCGGATGTAATCAGTGGCCATGGGTCCCTTTAGTCACGGTCATATTGTAATACATCATCCCACGTTTCGCGCCGCACCCAAAGCACGGCTTTTCCGTCCTCCACAGCCACCATGGCCGGCCGCCGGAAACGGTTATAATTGGACGCCATCGCGTAGTTGTAGGCACCCGTTGTAAAAACGACCACTGTGTCGCCCACCTGCGGATCCGGGAGGGCCACATTTTCACCGAGCTGATCGCCCGACTCGCAAAACTTCCCTGCAATGCAATACGACCCGGTGGGTTTTTGAGCAGCCTTATTGGCCAAGATCACTTCGTATCGTGCGTCATAAAGCATCGGGCGGATATTGTCGGCCATGCCTCCATCGACAAACACGTAGGTTTTGTCACCGGATGTTTTGACGGTACCGACAGTATAAGCGGTGACACCCGCTGCACCTACGATAGATCGGCCCGGTTCCAGTAACAATCGCGGCAACGCGAGATTGAAGCGTACCATTTCGTTTTTAAAGGCGCGGGCCACATGCGACGCATAGGCCGACAGAGGCCAAGGATCATCACCCTGGACGTAGCGGATGCCAAATCCCCCACCCAAATTGATGTCAGGGAATTGCAGGCCGAATCTTTGGTATAGATCGTTTAGAAACTGCGCCATGCGTTGGGCCAGCGCCTCATAAGGTGCGACGTCAAAAATTTGGGATCCGATGTGCGCGTGGATCCCTCGGAGCGTAACTTGTGGTTCGTTTAGTATGGCCCGGATCATCTCCGAAACGGTTTGCCGGTCCACGCCGAATTTGGACTCCACCCCTCCGGTTTGGATAAACGCATGGGTATGCGCCTCGATTTCGGGCTTTAATCGAATCATGATACTGACGGGCACTTGCGGGTCATGGGTCAGTTGGAAAATGTGGGTCAATTCCGCCCAGTTATCCACCATAAGGCAGATGCCGTGATCTATAGCCAGCCGGAGTTCCTCGATGGATTTGTTGTTGCCGTGAAAAAAAATACTGCTGACCGGCATCTCAGCCCGCAGAGCAGTAAGCAACTCGCCGCCCGAAACCACGTCGATGCCCAGGCCTTCATCGGCGATCAATTTCGCTACACCGCGGTTCAGATTGGCCTTGGCTGCATAGAGTATCTTATAGTTGGGGTATTCATTATCCAGCGTCGACACTAACGTCCGGCATTGGGTGCGAATGGTGGCAATATCTATGATGTAGAGCGGGGATCCGAATTCTGCCACCCATTCTGTTACGCGGCGTTCGCCAATGACAAGTTGGCCATCTGCATCAACTTGGGCCGTGGTCGGCGCACTGCTGGGAATGGGATGAGTCGGCATCACGTCATTATGCCCCAGTCACGAAAGGCAGTGCAAGAACCCTGTGCAGATACCGATTCGCCGATGACTAAAAGATTGATATTCTAGTGGGCATGCCACGCTTTACCGTTCCGGCCATTGTTAAAGAAATCGGACAGTCGCTGCGCCTAGCGGGCGGAAAAGATATCTTGGTGGGTGGATGGGTTCGGGATCAGCTGTTGGGCAAAAACGGGCCCGACTTGGATATCGAAGTGTTTGGTATTTCCTCTTATGAGAGGCTATGCCACGTGCTATCGGCATTTGGGATGCCTGTGCTGGTGGGTCAAGCGTTCGGCGTGGCCAAGCTCACCATTGACGGGCTACAACTAGACTATGCCCTGCCCCGCCGTGACAACAAAATCGGCATCGGCCACAAGGGCTTTGACGTCGAGATTTACCCCCACATGTCGTTTGCCGAAGCCGCCAGCCGCCGTGATTTTACGATCAATGCCATTGGGTATGATTGGCAGGCAGACGAACTCTTGGATCCTTATGGGGGGACTCCGGATTTGGAGGCCCATATTCTCCGCCATGTCGGGCCTGCATTTTCAGAGGATCCATTACGGGTGTATCGTGCCTTGCAATTTGCGGCCCGTTTTTCACTGGAGATTCACCCCGAAACACTGGCGCTTTGTCAGAAAATCGCTCTGGATGAATTACCTAAAGAACGTGTGTTTGCCGAGCTGGAAAAGCTGATGTTGGCAGCGCCTCGACCATCGGAAGGCTGGGAATGGGCTCGTAAAATGGGTGTGTTGTCTCATTTCCCCGAGCTTGCCGCGCTGATTGACACGCCCCAAGATCCGCAATGGCACCCCGAAGGCGATGTGTGGATTCATACGATGATGGTCGTAGACGAAATGGCTAAACTTCGCACCGGTAACCCTGCCCAAGACCGTGTCCTCATGTTTGCGGCACTATGCCATGACTTTGGAAAACCGCCGACCACGCAGTTTTTTGATGGGCGGTGGCGCAGCCACAATCACGAGCACGAAGGCGTCAAACCAACGAAGTCTTTTTTAAAACGATTGACCGACGAAACCACCTTTATCAAAGAGGTTTGCGACCTGGTGGCCGAACACCTCAAGCCAGCGCTGCTCTTTAAATCCGCACAAACGGGCACGGTTGGTGACACGGCCATTCGACGCCTGTCGTTGCGGGTGAATATTGCCCGGCTACTCCTGCTGGCCCAGGCCGATCATGCAGGTCGGACGACCGAGGATGCGCACCGATTCGAGGCGGTTGAGTGGCTGCGCGACAGGGCCGAGGCTCTCCGAGTCACGCATGGACGACCTACCCCTTTTTTACAAGGCCGCGACGTGATTTCTCGAGGTGTTTCTCCGGGTCCTGAGGTCGGATCCATTTTGCGAAAGTCCTACGAACTGCAGTTGGATGGCGTATTAGCCTCCCGTCAGGAGGCATTAGGTTGGCTAGAGGCCATCTCATAATACCGCCATGGCGCCCTCTGCTCCGCTCAAAATGCTCACATAGCGCCGCTATGCTCCGCGTTTTGTGCTCACAGAGAACACCCTGACGCCATTCTGAGACGGCCTTTGGGATTTATGAGATGGGTTCTAGACAAGACCATATAAAATAAGGCCATGCAGGTCCTGGCTAATCCGTATTTCAAAATTATTGCAGCCGCCATTTTGTGGGGGAGCGCGGGAGCATTTGTAAAGGTCCTGCACATGTCGGCATTTGATCTCGGCTTTTTCCGCTCCGTGGTCCCATTTGGCATTTTGGCAGCCTATTTTGCAGCCAAGCGCATCAATGTAATCAAGAAACTGGAATGGACTATGGCAATGGCTTCGGTATTAAACGTTTTTCGCATCGGCCTCTATTTTTATGGGTTTTTGCTAACCACCATCACGACAGCCAGTATTTTGCTCTATACCTGGCCGGTATTTGTAAATGTGTTTGCGGCCTTTACGCTCAAAGAACGGTTTAACTGGAAATACTATGCGCTCTTGTCTGTGGCGGCAATGGGTATCGTGCTCGTTTTCCTGGGTTCCGGCGGACAAACGCATTTTCACCTGTATGGCATGATGGCTATTTTGGGGTGTGCGATTGCCAATGGCGTGATGATGACGCTTTTTAAGCGACGTGCTGATCATTATTCAAATCTCGAGTCCGTACTGTTCCAAAACATGGCGGCCACCCTCGCCTTTTTGCCTTTCTTTTTGCATGACTTTGGCAACCTGCATGTGTTTCAGTGGGTATTTGGCACGATCTATTCGTTTTTGGTTGGATTTGTGGCCTTTGCCCTGTATTTTTCCGGGTTAAAACAGGTGCCGGCATCGGTGGCAGCCTTTTTGTCCTATTTTGAAGTGCTGAGTGCAACCCTGATGGGCATTGCATTTTTTGGCGAAATAGTAACCCTGCCGATGGTGTTGGGTGCCATTCTCATTGTGGGGGCCACGATCCTGATGAAACGCGTTATCCCGACGCCCTTAACCCGCCCGGCCATGGCCAAACTGGAAGGCGCATAGCGCTCACGATTGTCATTTTATGGCTTTCGTGATTGCATAATCGGCATGTCCGTTTTGCAATCGATTTTGATGTGGGTCAATCTTGTTTTTTTGAAGGTATTTGTGTTCACATTTTGGGTGCTCTCCAAAACTGCCACGACGTATTTTTTAATGTTGTTTTTTAATCTGGCGCTGATCATTTTGATCTATCGTTTTTTCATCGAAAAAAAATATAAGAAGAGAGCCAAGGGTGCGATGGCTATCAAGGCCGGTTTTTGGCTTGTCGAAGGGGTTTTGATTGCCTATCTCGGATGGCTGATCATCATTCAATTCCCCGGGCTCTTTTTCGTCTAACCCCTCACTTTTCCCTGTATTTGTTGGCCGTTGTGTCGGTGGGTATTTTGGCGACACAAAACACAGTGGCATTGTGGATGGCATTGGGGTTGAGTGTAAGCCTTATCCTGGGCGTAGTGGCGGATGCGACCCAACGGCGCGGTTACATAATATTACTATTTTCCCTCATCACCGCTTATGCCTATGCCATGCTTTGTATGGCCCAACTGTCTCAGTTGCATCTGCCTGCAAATCAACTCATTTCGTTTACTGCCAAAGTGGATGGCATTGCTCAGGTTCGGCCGGAAGGATATGCCTATGACCTTCGGATACTGCAAACGGGTCAGCATGTCCTGTATCGCACGGCATCGGGCACTTTGCATTGGGGAGATACGGTAGCGGTCACGGGGACGCTTCGTGTACCCCCCTTCCCTACCAATCCGGGACAGCTGGATTATCGACAGTATCTGATGGCCCATGGCTATAGCGCGACACTGACTGCTAGCCGCATGCATGTCCTTTACCATGGATGGCAATTTCCTTTAGACCGCCTGATTTTGAGCTTGCGACAGCGCATCGTACGCGTGCATGCCGCCATCATCTCGGCAAGGGAGTACCAGTCCTTATTCACCGGTCTTATCTTCGGTCAACTGGCCCCCTTGGATAGTGGAAAACAAGCCCAATTCCAAAAGGCGGGATTACTGCATCTATTGGTCGCCTCAGGCGCACAAGTGTCATTGCTGGCAGGCATCCTTGCCACGGCCTGCCGTATGTTTGCCCTGCCTCGCCTGGCGCGATGGGCCATAACGGTTCTGATGATTGCGGTGTTTTGTGGCATGTCGGGCGGGGGAGTCGCCATTTTTCGGGCGTCATTAATGGCTATTACGGCGCTCACGTTGCAGCTCGGATTTCGAAAAGCGCATCCACTGCACGTGCTGGCAGTGACCGGGCTAGTGGTGCTGGTGCTCCATCCGGCTTCGATTTGGGATGTCGGTGCCCAGCTGTCTTTTGCCGCAACGGCGGGTCTGGTGGTACTGTCCCCCGCAATCGCGGAAAAGCTCCCCGGCCATTGGCCGAATTTGGCGCGGTCTTTGATCGCAACTACTCTGGCACCTTATCTGGCAACCTTGCCTATTTTGTGGCTGCAAATGCACACGTTGTCGCTGGTCAGTATTCTGTCCAATCTTGTTGTTCTGGCGTGGTTGGAAATGATGGTAACGGTCGGCTTTTTTTTGACCGTGTTGGGCCTCTTCGTGCAACCGCTCTCTGTTGGCATCGGGCTATTTTGCGAGTTAGCTTTGGTCCTTCTGGATCGGCTGACGGCATGGTTTGCCGCATTGCCGGGTGGGCAATTTTATACGCCATCGCCCCCGCTTGGACTGGCGCTTGGGCTTTATGTAGTATTGGGTATCGGGTTGTGGCTGCCTCGTGGGCCGTGGCGAGCGCGACTGATCGGCATGTGGGCAGTGGCACTTGGACTATGGTTTGCATGGGTATGGATATGGCCACAGCCACTGCGTCTCACGATGGTGGATGTGGGCCAGGGGGATTGTTTGGTCGTGCAGACCCCCCACCACCGTGTGTTGGTATTTGACAGCGGTGGGGTAATGCGGGATCAGGCGGGGCATATCTGGGCGATCGCAAATCGGACGGTATTACCTTTCTTGCGGCATGAGGGAATCAATCGCATTGACTTGTTACTTCTGTCTCACTATCACCAGGACCATATCGGGGGAAACCAGGCCTTGGCCGACGCTTTTCCCATTGGTTTGGTAATCGACCGAGGAGGAGGCGCCACATCGGAGCATCAAAAAAATCTGTCCCCTGCCCATTATTGTGTGACGACATCGGCAACGTTTCAAATCGAGCCCGGCGTTGTTCTGGAGGTCCGACATCCGGCAGGTACCGGCGTCGGAGCTCACGGGGAAAACGACCATTCCCTGGTAGCGCAACTACGCTATGGCGATTCCCGGTTTCTCCTCATGGGCGATCTGGAGGCAGACGGTGAAGAGAGGCTGTTGGCAGATCCGGGCTTTTTAAGGGCCGATGTTCTGAAAGTGGGTCATCATGGTTCGAAAACCTCCAGTACGCCAGTGTTTTTGGATGTGGTTAAGCCGCAAATCGCCCTGGTTTCGGTGGGCGCCCACAACCTGTATCGGCATCCCAGCGCCGAGGTGATGAACAGATTAAAGACAAGGGGCGCAGCCGTTATGCGAACAGACCGACTGGGGGCAATAACCCTCGAAACCGATGGCCGTCGACTGCATGCGGGACCTGCTATGGATACCCGTTCCGCCTTTGCCCAGCGGTTGTCGGATGCAATAGCGGATTTGGTAGGCCTTTGATATGATTTGACCCCATGACCGATGCCTTCAAAATTGCCGACCGCGAATTCACGTCTCGGCTGTTGCTGGGCACCGGCAAATTCTCCTCTCCCGAAGTCCTTCGGGAGGCCATGGTCGCTTCCGAATCGGAAATCATCACCGTGGCGATTCGCAGGGTGGACACGACCGATCCGGATACCGATGCCTTTTTGCAGGTCATCGATCGAAACCGATACCTTTTTTTGCCCAACACTTCTGGCGCCCGCACGGCCGAAGAAGCGGTGCGTATTGCCCGGTTGGGGCGCGCCTTGGGACGCTTTCATTGGGTGAAGCTCGAGGTCACCCCGGACCCCAACCATCTCCTGCCCGACGCTATCGAGACACTCAAGGCGGCAGAAACCCTTGTCAAAGAAGGGTTTGTGGTGCTGCCCTATATGCCGGCGGACCCGCTCCTAGCCAAGCGCTTGGAAAACTGCGGCTGCGCCACTGTGATGCCGCTGGGGTCGATGATTGGCAGCAACCAGGGCCTAAGAACTCGTGACATGATCGAACTCATCGTCGCCCAAAGTAAAGTTCCGGTGGTGGTAGATGCGGGCATCGGTACTCCCTCTGACGCGGCACTGGCCCTGGAAATCGGCGCAGATGCGGTGTTGGTCAACACCGCCATCGCCACGGCTCAGGATCCGGCTGGCATGGCTTCGGCATTCAAACTGGCCGTAGAGGCTGGAAGAGCCGCTAAACTCGCTGGATTATCTGGCAAAATGCCCATCGCGCGAGCGTCATCACCGCTAACAGGTTTTTTGAATCAAACGTCTTCGTGAGGTAAAATACCAATCAATGCGACTGGATCCTACTACAAAAAAAACACTGCTTGAAATATTTAATTCCGTGGATCCTGCCGCCCGTGTATTTTTGTTTGGATCCCGTGCCAACGATCACGCCCGAGGTGGAGATATCGATTTGCTAATCGACTCCGACCGTTTGACCATGCAAGACCTGCGACGCGCAAGGCTGCGCATATATGACCAAATCGGCGAACAAAAAATCGATTGCTTGCTCAAAAAAAATGTATCCCCTGCCTTTCTAAAGGTCATTGAAGAGGAAGGGCTAGTACCACTATGACTGCATCCAAAAAAACGGTTCTCCAATTGTTATCCGAACACATCGCCGATATGCGGGCCGCCAATGAGTGGTTGAAACGCACCTATGATCAATGCCATGATATCGCCCAAAAAACCGCGTTTTCTATTGAAGAATTCGACCGAATCGAACTACTAACCAGTCGATTTTCCAGAGTATGCGATATGTTAACCAACAAACTATACCGAACTATTGATCGGGTAGAAATGAACCCTCCCGGAACGCTGATTGACATACTCAATCGCTGCGAAAAACACAGCGTTATCGACTCTGTTGATCAAGTCAGAGAATTGAAAGAACTGAGAAATCAGATTGTCCATGAGTACGCCAATGAGGTATTGCCTTTGCTTTTTCGGGACCTTTATCAACAAACTCCCTTGCTAATTGGATTGGTCGAAAGAGCCGTCCAATACGCCGGGGGCCTGATCCGCTCATCCTAGAAATAGCAACGATGTTCTCTCAACAGTTTTTGCCTACAGCCATTGAAGAACAAAAAAAACGCTGCTACGAGGCACCCTCATGGGCAGTACGTCAGTTATTACGCCAACCTCGGTGGACATTGGCCGACATGCCCACATTGCTCTCCCCTGCCGCCCAAGACCATCTGGAACCCATGGCCCAGATCTCACAGGCTATTACCCGTCAACGCTTTGGCCATACCATGCAAGTGTTTGTTCCGATGTATTTGTCCAATCTCTGTTACAACCGCTGTACGTACTGTGGATTCAGTGTGGACAACAAATACCCGCGAAAAACCTTATCCGATACTGAAATGCGCCAGGAGATGGACCATCTGCGAAAACGCGGGTTTCGTCACCTCTTGCTGCTGACCGGCGAAGCGCCCGACAAGGTCGGGGTGCCTTACATCAGCAAAGCCGTTTCACTCGCCCGCACCCTGTTTGACTCCGTCGGAATCGAAATCCAGCCCTTAACGGAGACAGACTATCGCACGATGATCACGGCGGGTGCCGATAGCCTGACGTTGTACCAGGAAACCTACCATCCAGAGGCCTATAAGACCTACCATATTTCCGGACTCAAAAGCCGGTTTCAACATCGGCTGGATGCCACGGATTATGGCGGGCGGGCGGGGTTTTATCGGCTCAATATCGGGGCGCTTTTGGGACTTTATGACTGGCGCTGGGATGCGTTGGCGCTGGCCCAGCATGCCCACTATTTGCAACGCGCCTATTGGCAAACCAAGGTGATGATTTCCATGCCGCGTATTCGCCATACTTATGGTGGGTTTTCCAGCATCTACCCGGTTACTGACGCAGATCTGGTCCAATTCATTTGTGCGTTTCGCATGGTATTTCCCGATGCCGGACTTAGCTTGTCCACCCGTGAACCGGCCATCCTCCGTGATGCTCTGATTCCATTGGGCATCACCCAGATGTCTGCCGAATCCAACACCTCACCGGGCGGCTATACCATCGGTGACGAAGAACCCCAATTCGAAATCTCGGATCATCGGCCACTGGAAGAGGTCACGGCGATGTTACAAAAAAAGGGTTATGATGTGGTGATGAAAGACTGGAACCGCGAGTTTATCGCCTTATGACCTGGTTCATCCACACGTTTTTACGCTATTACTTTTTTGATGGGTTGGCCATTGTTTTTACCATCCTGCAAATGGTCTATTTGGCCAAAAAACAAAAAATCGGATTTACTTACGGGATCATCGGCAGTCTGTGCTGGTCGATCTTTGGACTACTGGCCCACAGCTATTTGTCTGCTGCGGCCAATCTGTTATTTGCCTTTTTAAATGTCCGCGGGTTGTGGAAGTGGGAAAAGTTATAGGTGCCGATCCAAAGGCGCATCAGTCAGGATATCTTTCTGAGACTGGGCCGTTGTTACGACTTGGTTTGCAACAACTTCGAATTGACCTGTGGACAATCGAAGATACCATCCCTGAATGGTAATCGGGTCTGGAAATCGGGTGTGGAATATCCTAATGACAGGCGACTCGGCCAATCGCTGGACCTGAGTCCGAATATTAAGAATCGCAAATTGCTCTACACGCTCACTTTCCGATAGCCCTTCCAAAGCACTACGATGCATCGCATACAGGTCTTTTAATGGGGCTAACCATCTGGTGAGTTCATCTGAATGACCTTTGTCAGACGTTACGGCCAATTTCATGGCATATTTTATGCCGCCACAATCCTGGTGACCACACACGACAAAATGGCGAATCCGTAACGGATCCAGTCCAAACTGGACCATGGCCGCGACGGCAGCGTCCGCTTGATTGGCCACATTTCGGGAAATCAATAAGGTTCCGGCTTTTGTTCCTGTCACTTGATCGATGGGAGTCCGCGCGTCAACGCACCCTACCAGGGCCGCAATTGGCGATTGTCCACGTGTTAGTCCTTCAAATGCCTTAGGATCTCGATGAAGTGCCAGCTTTGCGTGGAGACGATTACCTTCCAGCAACCATTCCAACGGAGAACCTGATCCGCAACAAGATGAGGTAACATTTCGGCCCACCGTCCTTGTCGGAGCGGTGACCATCTTAGTAACCATACGTACAACTGAGCTAATCATAAATTTAAAAAGTGGAGCGGGAGACGAGGCTCGAACTCGCGACCTCAAGCTTGGAAGGCTCGTGCTCTACCAACTGAGCTACTCCCGCATAGGAAAAAGTGTACCATCTATCCCTATTTCAGTCATCAGGATAGCAC
>CAYINU010000040.1:0-9639 GCA_964364855.1 uncultured Candidatus Marinamargulisbacteria bacterium
GGGGGGATCCAAAAGATCGGCTTTTCCGTCGAATCCGCGACATTGGAGCCCAACACGATTTCCCGCCCCATCGAAGTCCTGGCTCCGCCGAAACTGCTTACCGATATTTCGTTTAGTGGCAGGCCCCGGCCCCGGTATCCCTATGTCACGGCAAATGTCACCGTACGCAATCCCCAAACGGTGGCCCTGTCTGATGTCGAAGTTCAGCTTGGCACTGCCTCCACGGCAGCGGACTTGGCATGGTTTGAACCGGCTGTTAAAACCATTCGCCTGTTGCCGGCCAATAGTAGCGAGACGCTAAGTTGGGTGCTACGCATCAAAACCGATGTGCCTTCGGCGCCGATCAAAGTCCAGTCCCTCACCAAATCGCCGTTGGTATTGCCGCAAACCGCTGTCGGCAGCAACACGGTGTCGTTATCTACCCCGACTCTGGAAGCCCGCCCCGAGGCCGTGGAAGCCACTGTCGCTTCCCCGTTTTATGTAACGGTATTTGCCAATCCCGCTAACCCCTTGCAAGCCCAGCCGGTCAATCTCTCCTACGATGCGGAAATCTTGCAGTTTGATCATATGACGTTGGATACGGAAAAACTGGAAATCTCCGAACTCAAAGTCACCACCGGCAATGTGTCCTGGCAATACCGTCCTATTACCCCAGGACCCCGGTGTGTGTTGGGCTTTATCTATTTCCACCCCATACAGTCCGGCAGTACGCAAGTGATCCTTTCAGATGGTCTGGTTACTCATCCCATCACCATCACCATTTCCGAACCCATTACCGATTCATCAAATCGTCAAACCCGGAGGGACACCCCATGAAGAAGAAATGTTTTGCGATAGGGCTAATGGTCTTGCTCGCCTCGGAGGTTCCTTTGGCCGCCGCCACCTTGGCCGATGTCACCAAAGCCGATCCTGCCTACAGCAGTATTCAAGAATCCGTGGACCAAGGGTATCTGAGTTTGTACCAGGGCAATAAATTCTTGCCGGATCAGAGCATCACACGACGTGAATTAGCCACTGCTATCGATAAACTCAATGACAAACTAAACAGCCGCCAATTGTCATTTACCCAGTCCGAGCTGCAAGAATTGCAGACCGTGGCGAAAAACTTTAAGGCCTACCTCACCAGTCACGACGAAACCCTGCAGTCGCTGCAACAACGCATTACCGACCTGGAAAATACCCAGCGACTGTCCAACCTGGAATGGGTCACCATGCGAAACACCCTCACCGAAACCACAGCTCAGCTCAAAACGGCCACTCTTTGGCAATGGGGTATTTTAGGTGGCGGTATTATACTCTCTGCGATTTTGGCCACGGGCCGCTAATGCCGGATTACCCCAATAGCATTATCTTAACGGGCGGCATGGGCGCCGGCTTGGCCGACCAAGCCAGACAGTTTTTAAAAGCCGCACATTGTGCATCGGGCACGGCTTGCGGGACTTGTGTCGATTGCCAGCGCGACTACACCGCACCGCAAGTCGATATCATCATCGTCGAGACCGCAACCAAGTCGATCACCGTAGACGCCATTCGTGACCTATCCCCCCAGGTACAATACGGCCCTTCGCACTACCCCACACTATGGGTACTCATCCCCCAGGCAGACCGCATGACCCCCCAAGCCGGCAATGCCCTGTTAAAACTAATCGAAGAACCCCCCGCAGGCGTGCATTTTTTACTCACCGCCTATCGCCCCTGGATGCTACTGCCCACCATCCGGTCCCGCTCTATTTTGCGGTACTTGCCCAATCAAGATGGCCACAGCACCTCTTGGGCCGATACGATGAAAAGAGAACTTTCCCATACACCAGAGGTCGAATGGATCCGCTACACCGATTTTATGACATTAAATCTGGTACAGGCCCTGGCTTTCAGTGAAAAACTGGCCACCGCCAAAACAGATGCCAAACTCATGTTTTGTTCCTGGATCGACGAGATTTTGACTGAGGGCGCCCTTGGACAAACCACGCAATCTCATCTACAATCGTTGCTAAATTGCGTCGTCCAGTTGGACTACAATGTTAACCTCCGATTACAGCTTGATGCGCTGTTTATCACGCTCAAAAGTAGTCGGGTGGCGTAGGGGCCTCCGATGAATTGTATCTTTTGTCGCATCGCCAACCACGAGGTGCCAGCGGAAACGGTCTACGAAACCGACACCGTCTTGGCCTTTCGCGACATTCATCCCAAAGCACCTACGCATGTTCTGGTCATTCCCAAGGTACATCACACGCACGTCGCCGCTCTCGGTCCCGAAGATAATGAACTCAAAATTGCGCTTCACGACGCAATTTCTCAGATTATCCGAGACCTTAAACTGGACGAGTCAGGCTGTCGCGTAGTGGCTAATTTGGGCGCAAATGGTGGTCAGGAAGTGGCCCATCTTCACTACCACATCTTGGGTGGACGCCGGTTGAACTGGCCCCCCGGTTAAGGCAGTATATTTAAAGGAGGATCTTTTTTATGGTTGAGCAACAAAGACAGCCCGGTGAATCGATCGATTCCCTACTACGCAAGTTTAAACGCAAGGTGAAAAACGAAGGCACACTGCAAGAATTGCGCCGGCGCGAATATTTCGAAAAGCCTTCTGACGAGAAAAAACGTCAGGCCAAGGCTGCCAAACGCCGCACGCACATTCAACAGCGCGCCAACGAGCTTCTGTAACCGACAACAGGTACGATGCAGTTTCGCCTGCCATTGCTAGATCGTTATCTGGCCCGGCAGTTTTTTGGCCCTTTCTTTTTGGCTGTGGGCGGATTTGTCATTATCGGCGTGGTCGATATTCTATTTACGCTGGTCGACTTATTCGTCAATTCAGGGGTGGATTTTCTGACGGTTTTCCGCCTGCTGCTGTACAAAGTCCCCGCCATTATGGTGCTGTTTTTTCCGATGGCCGCACTATTTGCCGTCATGCTGCTGTTGGTACGGATGGCCAAGGATAACGAAATCACGGTGCTGCGTGCCTCCGGAGTGCATACGGCCCGTATATTGCTGCCCATTATCCTATTCGCCGCACTGGCGAGCTACCTGTCGTATTTTATCAACGAAACCATTGTCCCCTGGACCAACGATGTCTCGGACCAGCTCATCCAGACCCAGATCGAAAAGCGTCCCCCACCCACCATCGTGGAACAGGTCTTTTTTACCGACGAAGACGGTCGGTATTTTTACGTGGGTCATATGGACAAGGGACGGGCAACAATGCGGTCCATTCTCATCTATGAAGTCGGTCCCCATTTTCCCAAATTTATTTCTGCCGAAACCGCGCGCTGGAATAATAAAACCTGGCAGCTCTATAACGGGCAAATGGCCGAATTTGACGAGGTGGGACAGCTCAAAACCACAGCCCATTTTGCGCAAATGGACATTCATGTCGACCGAGACCTGCAGGCGTTCTACACCAAACAAAAGGGTGCACAGCAAATGGACTCGAGCGAATTGAAGTCTCAGATCGATTTTCTGAGTAAAGGCGGGCTGAGCACCCGTCGACTACGCGTGGAATATTTTATGAAGCAAAGCATACCGGCGTCTTGCCTGGTATTTGCCTTGATTGGCATTGCTTACTGCCTGGGCTTTGTCCGTAGCGGCAAAGATTGGTGGGGAGTCATTGTTGCGGTTTGCGTGTCCGTGCTCACCGTGGGTTTTTTCTTTTTCCTCATCGCTGTGTTTCGGTCCCTGGGATTTAAGGGCATCTTGGACCCGTTCTGGGCCGCATGGCTGCCGGATATCCTATATGGAGGGCTTGCTTCCGTTGCCATTGCTTACCAAGCCTTCTTCCGCTGATATGCATCCTCAGCTTCGTATCGGCTATCACCTCCTCGGCGAACACCAAATTTCTCTCGCCCGCGACCATTTCCGGCTCTTGGTCGAACGCACGCCTCACATGGCCCCGGATACCATGACCTTTTTGTACCGACAGTTGGTCCAAAACCCCACCTCGTCCGGCCTACACCTTCTGATTGCGGAGTTGCACCTGCATCTCAACCAGCCCGAAGACGCGCTTTCCCTGCTCGAAGAAGCCTATGACAATTGGCCGCATGAACCGCAAATCTATGCCTTGCTCAGTAAAATCCATACGCGGCGCGGACACCATCCCGCCATATTGGCCATCTGTGAAGCGGCCATCGCCAACGGCATCACCGACGGCGTGCTGGTGACCTTGTTGTCTCAGCTCTATCTCAGGCAAGACGATATCCAAAAAAGCATTGCGCTGTTCGAGCAACTACGTTTGCAAGATCCGGACCACGCACCCCATAAGCAGTCTCTGGCGCAACTGTATCAGCGCAATGGCGCATACGCCCAAGCCTTGGCGCTGTACGACGAACTCATCACCGCCTGGCCGGAGCAGAAGGCCGACATTATGGTACAGTGCGACCGCATCTTTCGCGTGGCCAAGGTGGATGCCGACCTTCTGCAAACCGGCGCCCAAATTTGCTTAAAGGGGTGTGCTCCGGGCAAAGCGGCCACCCATATTCAGTCATTACTAACGCAATTTCCCGATCGCCACGCCCAGACACTCGGACTGCTCAGAACTGCATTGGATGTCTTTCCCAACACGCCCGAATTGCTGTTGGCACTTAGCGACCTGCTCATTGACCAAGCCGACTACGTCCCGGCGGCCACCCATTTGCATCAGCTGATCCAAAGCGACCCCCACTTTGCCACCGACGCCGTTCAGAGACTGGAGAAAATCACCGCACGCTCTCCCCAGTCCGTCCTGGCCCATGGTCTGCTAACCGAATATTACCTCTCGAGTCGAAACTTCCCCTTAGCCAGGCACCATCTGACGGCCCTGGTTTTTTCCCCGCATGCCCCCGTCGACTGGGCCCAACAGCACCTCAAACAATATGAAACCATTCAATCCGATCCGGCTATCGCGCCCTTGCAGGCTGGCCTCCAGGCGCGACTTCTTGCCCAACGCCAGCAGTGGCCCGCTGCCCAGCAAACCGCAAGGACAGCCCTACGCCTGGCGCCCACCCACTCCGAATTACACCAGTTGCTATCGTCGCTTTACCGAGAAGGATTGCGGCATCGGGCCATGGGCCTGACCCCGAGCGCATCGCGGGACCGTTTTCAGCTGGGATTACTGTTGTTGGAGCTGGGCGATATTTATCCTGCCATTGCGCAATTCCAGCTGATTCCCGTGGGCGATCCGCTACGAAACCGTGCCCAGTTGCTCATTGGCCGCTGTTTTATAGAGGCCGACCGTTTTGATTTGGCCGTCAATCAGTTGTCCCGCACCTTGCAGCATATTCAGGGTGATGACAGGCTCTCAAATGCCATCCGGTATTTGTTGGCCATAGGACAAGTGAATCTGGGTAATATTGATACGGCCCTGCAAACACTCAATACCATTTTTGAGACCGATATTCATTTTCCAGGTATTTCCACCGCCATCGACCATGTGCGCAGCCTTAGCTTCACGGAAATGCGGGGAAAGGCCATCGGCATTTTGCCATCGCCTTTTGAGGAGGGACGGTATTCGCTATTGGCCGTGGCACACTCCGACAACGCAGCCGACCCAGCCTCCCGAAATTGGGTGACTCTCACCTTTTCTCAGGTTCACAATGGCCAAGGCATTACGTATTGGTTCCAAGACAATCCCGTCGCCGCAGAAGAAGCGTTTAAGATTGCCCTCCAGCTGGATATGGAGTCGGCCATTCCCTATTGCAATTTGGCCGCTCTGGCCATTGCAAACCGGGACGCCACAGCAGCTAAAACCTATTTGGAAAACGCCGAACAACGCAACCACAATCTGGACACCATCCCCGCGCTGCGCGGCATTTTGGCAGCCACTTCCGGCCAGCTAGCAGAGGCTGAAAAGTACTTTTCTAAAGCCCTCCAATTAAACGCCGCCAATATCTGGGTACGCTTGGCCTGGGGCGATGTCTATTACGTGCAGAAGATGTACAAGTCAGCCTTGCAGCAATGGCTGCAAGCCAGCGCCTATCCGCAAATCAACCATCTGGTCAGCCAGCGCACGCGCTACCTCAAACCCACACCCATGCTATTAGACGACTGGGTCCTGCCTAACCCCCGCTTTTTTGATTTTGTCACGGAGCTTCTTCAGGCATGAGAATGCGCCTGATCCTCCTGGTAGTGGTGGTTCTGTGTGGGATGGGAATGGCATTTGGCGCAGAAGAAACGGTCGATACGCCCACCGAACAACATGTCAAAGTCACGGCGGATTCGTTGTCTTATCGTGAAAACAACCGCGTTTTGGTGGCGTCTTCCAATGTCACCCTCACAGTGGGCGACGTGGTCATCACCGCGCCTTGGCTCAAGTTGAATGTGGACGACGAAACTGCATACGGCACCGGAAATGTGGTCATCACCCGCGGCTCAGAGACGCTGAAAGCCAATTCTTTTTTTTATGACTTGGGCAAAGACGAGGTGACGCTTGAGCATGTCTCCTCCGTTATTCATCCCGCCGACATTGCGACCGGAAACCTGTATTTATACGCCGATGTTCTGGTGGATGCGGGTGATACCAAAACGGGCATCAATGGTCTATTTACGACCTGCGATCTGCCCACCCCTCACTATTGGGTGAAAGCAGACCGGTTTGAGTACTATCCGGACAAAAAAATCGTGGGACACAATGTCCGCTTTTACAACCCCATATGGTTTATTCCGTTCGGGTTGTTTTCCCCGATTTATACCTATGAATTGGGCAAACGAAATCCGATTTTATTGATGCCCAAAGTCGGCCAAAATCGGGAAACTGGCTGGTTTATCGATAACACCTTGGATTACAAATGGAACGACAACCACGAAACGCTTACCTTTTTCGACTACAAACAGAAAAAAGGATGGGGGTTGGGTGCCCAGCATTTTTATACCTACCCCGGCCAGGGAAAAGGGAACATTCTGTACTACTCTCTGGCAGAAAATACCACCGTTCCCAACTATGTATTCAACTGGGCCCAGTCCTGGCAACTCAATGACCTGTGGCGCCTCAATCACCAGATGGAATGGACGGACATTTACCGGCTGATCGGGGGGCGCGATCACAAGACCCATTACAACGTGGGATTGCTTTACAAATACATCGGGGACGAATCTTCGTTTGCCTATGACGAAAACCGCAACTTCGAGCAAGACAGGCTGGACAGCAAATATGAAATCAAAAATCTGTTCAACCAGCAAAAAAATGTGGCCTTTTTGCACCAAAAAGCCATCAGCCGCAGCAGCCGCATCGAAAATACATTGCTGGACACCGAAGTGCGCCTACCCGAACAAATCGTGGTCGGCAATAATCTGGCTTATATTAACGCACTGGGCCCCGCCCAAGTCACAGCCGACGAGCGTATGACCGTACGTACCAGCATCGGAAAACGATGGGACTACCTGGGTCAGAGCACCGTGGTTTTTGACTACACCTACGACCTGGACCGGGACCGCTACCAGGGAGACAACACCTACCAATATGTTGAACGCGAACCGGAAGCCAGCTTTCAGTTTGATCCCTTCACCTGGAAGCTGACGGGAGTAGCCACCGAAAACATCACGGCCGGATTCCAAAACCGGGTGCTCATCGGCCGCTACCACGAAGCCGCTCTCACGAACTCGCAATTAAATCCAGTGCGCCAAAAAACCGCGGACAAATATGGGGCCGAACAGCGGTTTACGCTAACACTTCAACCCTTGCCATACAGTCTGCAGGGCAATGCGTCGCTGGACTATAACCAATATGCCTATAACACCGGCGACCAGCTCTTTAGCGTCCGTCAAACCTATGGCATGGAGGGTAAATGGTGGGGATTTTTCAACCCGAAAGTATCCTATATCAACGGTTATTCCAACGGTACCTCGCCTTTCTTTTTTGATGACAAAGCGTCTGCTCGGGAAGAACGGATGCAGTACGAAACCAACTTTTACTACGAGGCGCCGGACAAATTTTTGTGGGGAAATACGTTCGGGTGGAACTATGTCACCCAAAAACGGGACAATTACCGAACGCGAATTCTGATTAAACCCATGACCCACTTCCTAACGGATATTCGAACCGGTTATATCTTCCCCGAAAACCGGGTAGATCCCACGATACGCTATCTGAATATCGAAGGCAGCATCACCTTGCGCGCCAGCCAAAACATCGAGCTTTTGGATACCGGTTTTGCTTGGGACCCCAATCGGGGGGAACTCAAGCAGTTGTCCAACACCATTCGGTTTCGCGTCAATGAGTCGGGTCCGGATGAGCAATGGACAACGGAAGCGAGATTTAACTATTATCCGTCAACCAGGCTCTACAAATTAGACACTGTGTCGATACGAAAAAACTTGCATGAACGGGTCATGGAGATCAACTATGTGGAAGCCACCCAAGAATGGCGGCTGAAAATGACCATTTTGGCCTATCCCAATGACAGCATCAGTGTATCCACCGACAAAAATACCGGGTTTGCCATTCAAGGAGGCATCTTTGACCAAAATGAAATCAACCGGTATTAAAGGGCTCCTCGCAGGTCTGGTGTTGGCCCTCGCCCTGACCGGCTGTGCCCGAACGGTCACGACGGACAGAACCACTTTTGACGAATTGGAACTCACCTTGCAAACCCGCGGCACCATCGATGCCTCGCAGGTGCAATTTTTTGTATTGGTTTCTGGCACACAAATACCCCAATCTCCGATCGCGGGACGGTATTTCACTGCTCCCGGACAGCCTTATAGCGACGCTGCCCTCACCAGCGAGGGCACGACATTGCAGGCCTACTATCAAACCTTTTTTTCGACTTGGGACAATTATGTGGAGATATTCGGCATCAACAATGCGCCCACGCTTTACAACGGACCTTTCCCCGCCAACACCGCACCGGAGAACCATTTTGACTTTACACCCAATGTCGCATTTTCGCCGATCACCCGTCTCAATCAAAACATCATCCAGATCGTGGTTCGCCTAGACAGTTTCCCGACCCTGACAACCTCGCTATACTTCACCATTGTGAGTACCAACGCCGCAGGCGACACCGTACTGGATGTGCTGGAAATCCCCGCCCAGCAAAATGAAAAAGGTGCGGATTACGTGGGGACTCATCCCACCTCATCCGGGATTCCGGCAGCTGCGGATTTTGCGGCATGGAGGATACGGCTATACTAACCCTCGTTTCAGCTGCACTATATACCACATTGTTTCCGCCGTTTAATTTTGCCTGGCTCTCCTCCGTGGCCTTGGTCGGGTGGATCCTGGCCCTGCATCGCAGTAGTTCCGTAAAAGCAGCAGCCTGGCACGGATGGCTGTTCGGCTTGTCCATTACCCTACTGTTTCATCTGTGGATTTTTGAGTTGCGGGCATGGGCGCCACTGCCTGCGGTGGTCGGACTATGGGTGGGGCTGGGTCTTTATTCCGCCTTTTTTTATATGGCGGTCGCGGCATGTTATCGATGGTGGTGTCCAGCCCCGTCATTATGGCGCCCATGGGTATTTGCCGCCCTGTGGACACTGGCGGAATGGCTCCGTCAGCTGGGTCCATTGGGGAATGGCGCTATGGATTTCGGCTATTCCCAAGTCTCGCTTTTGGTTCCGTTACAGGTGGCCAGCGTGGGCGGGGTGTGGTTGCTCAGTTTCTGGCTGGCCCTGGTCAATGCCGCCGTGGCCGAAGCCATTCCGATGGCCCACCGAAACCGATACTTGGCA
>CAYINU010000040.1:9739-16663 GCA_964364855.1 uncultured Candidatus Marinamargulisbacteria bacterium
CAATGCCGCCGTGGCCGAAGCCATTCCGATGGCCCACCGAAACCGATACTTGGCACTGGCGTTTGGTGCAATTGCCCTCGTTTACGTGATAGGTGCTGTGTTGCTGGCACGACCCTTGCCACCCACCGAAACGCGACGGGTTACCCTCATCCAACCGAACATCCCGCAAAGCCTGAAATTTGACCGGGCGCTGTGGCGCAAGACCCGAGAGCAATTGCTGAATCAGACGGCCCTAGCCAACGCCTCCCCTGGCACGCTGGTCATCTGGCCCGAAACGGTTATTCCGGCTCTGAATCTCACTTACCCCGAATTCATGCTTCCCCTGCAGCAATTGGCTGACCGGAAAGGGATTCCCATCTTGTGGGGCACACCGGTAGCCGAATCCGCTCGCTATTACAATGCGATGGTGTTGACGACACCCCAACGTGGAACGGCAACCGTCTACCGGAAAGTCCGGTTAATGCCCTTTGGCGAATACATTCCCCTACGATCGGTAGCCCGAGCGGTGGGGCTCGGGCATTTTCTGTTTGGTGAGGACTATTCGTCCGGACCGAGATGGCATCCGTTTGAGGTGCCCGGTTGGGGCACATTGGGGGGGCTTATCTGCATGGAGTCCCTCTTTCCCGGGCCCAGCCGGCAATTGGCACAACACGGCGCAGACGCTCTGGTCACCGTAGCCAATAACGCATGGTTCTTCCAGTCTCCCGCCGCCGCCCAGCATCTGCAGATGACCCGCATGCGGGCCGTCGAAAACCGGCGCACCCTTATCCAAGTCGCCAACACCGGCCTGTCCGGGATTGTAGATCCTTTTGGCCGCATCACTCAGGTCACGGATCTGGGCAGCCGGGCCACCGTTCATGCCCAGATTTCGCTGCATGCGATACGGGCTTGGTATACGCGTCTGGGGGATTGGATTATACTAGCCAGTGGGCTGGTTATCCTCGGATATCTGTGGATAGTTCGCCGTAATACCACGCCAAAGGATTAGGTCATGACGGCATCTACATGGGTTGCGGCTTCTATTTTATCGGCAGATTTTTCCCAATTGGGAGCCGAGTGCCGCCGCGTGCTGCAAGCCGGTGCGGATTGGATTCATTTTGATGTCATGGACAATCACTACGTTCCCAATCTCACCATCGGCCCGGTCGTACTGGAGTCCCTGCGCAAATCGGGACTGGCGGCCTTTGTGGATGTGCATTTGATGGCCCGTCCGGTGGATAGTCTGGTAACCCCCTTTGCCAAGGCGGGGGCCAACCTCATTTCCTTTCATCCGGAAGCCACTGACCATATCGATCGCACGTTGCAGCTCATCCATGACCACAAGTGCCAAGCCGGTTTGGTTTTTAATATCGCAACACCGTTGGATTACTTGGATTATGTGGCAGACAAAGTGGATCTCGTGTTGCTGATGTCGGTCAATCCCGGTTTTGGGGGGCAAAAAATCCTGCCAGCCATTTACCCCAAACTTCGGGCCACTCGCGAGCGTTTGGATGCCCTAAAATCGAAGGCCCGACTACAGGTAGACGGGGGCGTGACAGTGGACAATATTGTCGATCTGCGGGCAGCCGGGGCCGACACCTTTGTGATGGGATCGGCGTTGTTTGGCGCAGAGAATCTGCCTGACTATATCCGCCGCATCCGCACTGTGGTGTAGCTGATAATTGACGCCACCGGCGGTGATTTTGTAGTATATTCACCGGAATAGGCGTCTATTATCAGGAGTTTGAGTGTACACGTCCTGCCTGTTGCGGACTTTTTGAAACGCCTTTGGAAAACAGGATTTAATTAGGAAGCCAACAAAAAACCGGCGTTGCCGCCGGTTTTTGATAATCTCCTAACCTACCAAAGCCAAGAGAGTAATAGTCTATTGTGTTCCGGTAAAATCCGCCTCAGTTTCAGCTAGGATACTTAACCTAGTCCCTTTTAGCTGTTCAATTTCCGACTCATCTGACTCTTTTTGATAAATCCGATAACCGTTTTGAAAAACCTGAGACCGCAATATTTTTTTGATTAACTCGTATTTTCCGTTCCGCACCCGAGACATTCGTATTTCCTTGTGTAGTTTTCGCCAGGCCAAAAAAAAAATTTCACCTAAAATTTGCCATCTGCAATCTCCGATAACACCCTGGTTTGATTTACGAATTGTGATAAAAAAGCTAACATACAAAGAGGCTACCATGAACTTGCGAGATTTAGTCAAATTTATCAAGCGCTTTTTCGAATGGTCCGACGAAGAAGTCGGTCATTACTTTGGCATTTCCAGACCCCAAATTACCAAAATCAACAATGGCTACTGGGAGGGCCTCAGCTGCGCCACCATCAAGCGCATTTCCCAAGTGGCGCGCATCTCCATCGACGAGCTATTGGACAACCCCTTTTTTCCACCCAGCTATCACATTTCCAATCACGTCTATTCTATCTACATCAAAGCGCCTGAAGATTACCCCGATTTCAGCATTTGCAAAGGGGATTTTTTGTACATTCGTCCCTTTGTGCATGAGCCGTCCAAATTTAACCAACTGGTTCTGCAGCAACAAAACGGCGGTTATACGGTGATTCGTTACACCGATCAAATTCATCCCTCCACGGTGCATTTTCATATCGTCGGGTTGACGCGGTATTTGTACGCGCCCATTGCCAATATCGACTATCAAAAACAGCTCGAATCCTCTCCCAAACCCCCACGCCGGGGTGCCCCCATTAAACTCTGATGCCACACCGCCGCAAAATCCTGGTCGTCGATGATGAAAAAACAGTGGTGGAAACCCTCATCATTTTGCTGTCTGATCTGGCCACTGTCCGGGGTGCGTTGACGATTGCCGAGGCCAACACGGCCCTATCGGATGAGGGGCCATTTGACCTATTGATCTTGGATTTTAATATCGGCAAAGAAAAAGGCATTGCGTTTTACCGACAGCTTAAAAAGAAAACGGACTTGCCCGCCATCCTCATCTCCGCCGTGCGGGGACATCGCCAAGTCGACGCCGACATTCGCGAAGTCGAGTCCCTGTTTAAAGCCAGCTTCGTCAAGCCGTTTGATGCGATGCAGCTCAGAGAAACGGTGATAAAGCTTTTGTCCTCCTAAAGGATTTTCAGACTTGCGTCCTTTAAGATAGCGTGAAGGGTTCCTTTGGGAATATCTTTGCTATGCATGGGTACAACGATGCGAATATGGCCCGGCTTTTTGAAAATGGCATGGCTGCCTTTTTGCCGAGCAAATACAAATCCATTCATTTCGAGCAGCTTGATTAAGACCTTGGGTTTCATTAATTCAAGGACACTAAATACTGCTTTTTAGCATTCATCGCAGTCTCGTCCAACAGATCCTCAATATAAAGTTCCATGGCCTCTTTGAGGTGTTCGAGCGCTTCATCGATCGTCTTTCCATGAGTATGGCAACCCGGTAACTGGGGACACCAGGCATGGTACTCTTTTCCATCTTTTTTGATCATGAAAGCCAAATTTTTCATCAGTATGCCTTGTCAAGAATTTTACTCTGGTGCACATCATTCATCAACTTTTGGATTCCTTACTTAAAAATCGACTAAAAAAATCCGGCAGATATGGGCGGCCGTTGGGTTTGATGGCAATCACGGTTACCGCTGCCGTGGCAGCAGGCGTTGTCTGACCGGCTTTGGTTAACACCTGATCAAATACCATCCGCACGCGTCCTTCCAAGCGCGGAACGGTTTGAATAACGAAACGGTCTTCGGTACAAAGGGGGCTGATGTAGCGGACTTGTAAAGCCGAGACCACCAATTGGTGGCCGTCAGCCGCCAATTTGGGGAAACTTTCGCCTAGGGTGAGTAAAAACTGGTTGCGGGCATGCTCAAAATACTGCAAGTACCGCGAATGGTGCACGATACCCAGCGCATCCAACTCATAATCCCGCACGGCCATTTCGATGGAAAACATCCCGCCTCCGATGGGTTTATCCTATACGGGGGTCCGTATCGCCGTCAAAATGGACGTGGCAGGGGGAGGGCGGCATTAGCTCGAAAACTCCCTCATCCGTCGGAGAGGGATTTTGTTTGGCTGAAATGATGTCCGGAAGTGGCCAGGACCACTTGCTCATAATGTAAATGACCATTGTGGGCCACGGCCATCACCGGACCCTGCCCTTCCACGGCCATTTCCAAGCTCAGGCTTTTCCCGTCAGTACTCGTGCTAAAAACCAGACATGCTCGCCGCTTCAACCGGGCATATATGCCCAGTTCCGC
Organism: uncultured Candidatus Marinamargulisbacteria bacterium; assembly: GCA_964364855.1. Taxonomy (GTDB): domain Bacteria; phylum Margulisbacteria; class Marinamargulisbacteria; order CAYINU01; family CAYINU01; genus CAYINU01. Next base: position 13,960 of record CAYINU010000040.1, read on the forward strand.
CGGCGACAGATAGTAGGTCGGCTCAGCCAATTGCACGGCGTACTCTCCGACCACATCATCCCAGAAGAATTTGTTCTCGACTTCTTTTAACTCCTTGGCGTTTTTCAGGTACGACTCCAATTTCCCCCTTAAGTCGTCCGGTATATTGAGCTCAGCGCCATAGTCTAATAGCGTCTGGGCTACTTTGTCGAACTGCTCCTCCCACTTATGGATCTCGATCCCGGAGTCCAGCGAAGCCAGTAAGCCCAGTCTCATCTCATCTGACTCAAGCCATTTTTTGGTGCGTTGTTTTAACGTCGTAATCTGCTCCGTCTGCCAAACATGGCTCTGGGCTTCGGCCCTCAGTTGTTCACACCGGTGCAAAAAATCGCCGGTCAAATTCTGTCTTAAGGTTGTGGAAGTTAACAGTTCCATGACGATACCGCGATAAGCAGCCGCTATGGCAACATCTTCAGGCTGACTCGGCGTGGCAATGGCCGCTTCAAAAGACTGGGCAAAATCGCTTCGGATGCGATCCACCTTAGGTGCAACGACACTATGCTCCCGATCCAACCATGTTCCTTCTGCCGCATGCAGCGCACAACTTCCATCTCCCACTGTAGGAAGCACCCTCAATTCGGTGGCCGATTGCCAATCCGCCAATGCGGGGCAATTGCGCATCTGAAGGGCCATATTCTTCGTATTGGAAATGGGCATGAGCCGACCTGTCCGGACAGCGGGCAAGGCAGCACTGCGAGGCTGTTTTGGTTCAACTTTATCCGGGATAGATCCTGTTGTGTAAGGCAGAATTTTGTGTGCCATCGGTTCCTCCGTCGGGGGTTTGATCGCACATCTTCCTTTTCGCTTCTATTTGGTGCCGATTGCGTGCGAGGCTGCCCGCTTGCTAAACTGGATGGCCATGACCACGACCACTCAACCGCCAACCGCACCGATCCGGCTACCCGAATGGTTCCGCCAGTCCCGCGGCAAACGCCAAGCCGCCGTAAAACTCTCATCCATGCTGGACACCGACATCCCCAACAGCATTTGCCACGAGGCCCGCTGCCCAAACCGGTCGGAATGTTGGTCCAAGGGCGTGCTGACGTTCATGATCATGGGCACGACTTGCACCCGCAATTGCGGGTTTTGTTCGGTAGCACACGGCAAACCGCCCGAAGCGCCGGACCCCAACGAAGCCCAGACCATCGTCAATGCCATCAACAAGCTGGGGTTGCGCTTCGTCGTTTTGACTTCGCCCAACCGCGATGATCTCCCGGACGGCGGCTCGGGCCATTATGCCCATATCGTCCGCGCTATCAAGACTCACTACCCCCAAGTCAAAGTCGAAGTCCTCATCCCCGACATGAAGGGCGACCCCATGGCTCTAAAAACCGTCGTTGATGCCCATCCCGACGTGATTAATCACAACATGGAAACGGTGTCGGAACTGTATCGCATCGTCCGCCGCGGATCGCTTTATACACGATCCCTGGCTCTGCTGAAAAAAATCAAAGACTACAATCCGACCATGCTCACCAAAACCGGGTTTATGGTGGGATTGGGCGAAACCGAAGACCAGCTCATGCAGGCCTTCCGCGATGCCCGCGATGCCGGGGTGGACATGATCACCATCGGGCAATATCTCAAACCCACCCGGGATAACCTGGATGTGATACGCTATTACCATCCCGATGAATTTATTTCTCTCAAAGCAAAAGCCGAAAGCCTGGGTATCCGACATGTGTTTTCGGGGCCGCTCGTTCGTAGCTCGTACATGGCCGAGCATGTGTTTGATGATGTTGTGGCCTACGATTGACTCTGATGTACGAATCAGCCATAAGAGGGGTGGCGCCGATTGGGGTCCCCACATCGAGCCGAGGTACGCCGAGCGAGACTGTGGGGACTGGAGCCGCACGGCGGCGACCGCGAAGCGTAATCCAAGTTTGGGGTCCCCGAAAAAGGAGTTTCCTTTTTGGGGGCAAAAGGGGACAGGACCCCGATGGATGCACCTTTTGTGGGATCCAATGATCCATGCTTAAATTCATTTTTTTATTTTTGGGAACTTATTTGATCGCCGCGATCCCGGTGGGCCTGCTCTATGCCCGGCTCAAAAACGTGGATATCCGCGCCATTGGCAGTGGTAACTATGGCGCCACCAACATCTATCGCCAATTCGGCATGCGGGCAGCCGCACCCGTTTTTTTGGCTGATTTTTTAAAAGGCTGGTTGCCCGTGGTGGTGGCCCAGTGGCTCACTCCAGCGCCGCTGATCCATGTCGGTGTGGGGGCTGTGGCCATCGCCGGGCATTCATTGCCGATCTATACGGGGTTTAAAGGTGGCAAAGGCGCCGCTACGGGACTGGGGGTGTTGCTGGGATTGGCGCCGCTGATTTTTGTCATCGTAGCGGTGATGGCCGCTGTGATGATCAAGGTCACCCGTATCGTTTCTCTCACCACGATCACGGCGTGCATCGTCACGCCGGTGTTGTTTTTTCTATTCGATACCCCGCGCGCCTACACCGTTTTTGTCACGCTGATGGCGCTGTTTGTGATCTGGCGTCACCGCGAAAATATCACCCGACTGCGCAACGGCACGGAAAACAAGGTGTAACGTGGCCCACGTTTCCATTATCGGCAGCGGTTCTTGGGGACTGACCATCGGCACGCTCTGCGCCGTTAACGGCCACCCGGTCACACTATGGTGCCCCCGATCCGATACTGCGAAT
>CAYINU010000041.1:0-16562 GCA_964364855.1 uncultured Candidatus Marinamargulisbacteria bacterium
GGTCTAGTGGGTTGTCGACAGGACCGCATTTGCATTATGAAATTCGACGCTGGGATGCTGCCATCTCCCCCCGGGAATACCTGAACCTGGATCTCTATACCGCCAGCACACGGGTGTGGTAAGAAAGCAAATCTAGGGTCTGTAGCCAAGTATCCGCCTTGATAACGGAAAGGCCTGTGGGAGTGCTATAAGGCCGGTTCAATTCTTGGACCAATTGAATAAAGGGCAGGCCAGGAAAATGCTTCTGGAAGTAAGCTACCGATTTTGGGGGGGGTTTGTCCGCCCACTTAACCTCCACTGCCAAAATTGGCTTTCCCTCTATCAGAACCAAAAAATCCATCTCATGGCCATCTTTTGTACGCAAAAAATGAAGGTGCGTACGCAAGCCCAGTTGGTCCTCTAAGTGATGCAATTCTTTTAAAAGCGCACCCGCAACCACGTTTTCCAACTTTGTCCCGTTATCAGACTCGGGCAACGCCACATCATAAAAATAATACTTGGATTCTTTTCGAATAAGGCGACTCAATTTTTTTGAGTAAGGAGGAACCTGAAAAATCACGTATAAGTTCTCCAATAGCGCCAACCATCGCTTCACCGTAGTAGGGTCTACGCCGAGATCCCGAGCTAAGTTTGCATAAGAAATAGTTGCACCTACACGCTGCCGCAATAACGCGATAAGGGTCTCGATTGCAACAATATCTTTCACTTGCTGAAAGTCCAATAGATCTTGGCGCAAGATGAGGTCTAAGTGGGATTTTTGCCACTTCCGATAATATGTCTGGTTGTTTTCTAAAAAAGGCTCTGGAAATCCGCTACAAATAAATAAGCGCTCTAAAGTTACCTCGTTATTGAATCCCACTAATTTTAGTTCTTTTAAATCAAGTGGATACAGCCGATGCTGAAAAAATCGCCCTGCCAAGGAATCGCCCATTTTTCTCGCAATGTCCAGCCGGGCACTCCCTGTCACTAAGATTTTAGGAGGTATGCCCTGAGTGTCATAAACGCCCTTAAGCCATTGTTTCCATTTCTTCATTTTGTGTAATTCATCAAAAATGAGAAGCTCGGACGATCGTTCCCACTCTAACCGCATTAGTTTTAGCCTATCCTGAGGCAAATCATAAGAAAAGTAGTCATAACGATCGCACAATTGGCGCGAAAGAAAAGTCTTTCCGGATTGACGGGGACCGGTCAACAACACAATCTTTTTTTTCAGGTCGTTTTGAATGTCGCTTTCGTTTGCACGCTTCATACTATGTCCAAAATAGCATCCATCCCAGTTTAGTCAAGACCAAGCTGGGATAGACACTGAAATAGTCGCCAATCCGGCATAGACTAGGCCGCCAGCACGCTCATGTGGTAGTCTGACTACTCGGAGTTTTTTGCATGCCACACCGCCCGATTAACACAGATCTGATTACAACGATTCTCGGCGAAGAAACCAGCTTTAAAGGCGTACTGCATTCGCAAAAATCGGTGCGAATCGAGGGCCAATTTGAAGGCGAAATTAACACCCAAGGCGAACTGCACGTGGGAATAAAAAGCAAGGTCAAAGCCACTATTATCGGCCAACATGTCGTGGTTGCCGGAGAAGTCATTGGCAATATCGAGGCCATTCATGGCCTGCATATCGCCAAGACCGGAAAAGTGTATGGCGATATTTCAGGGGACAGGCTTATGGTCGACGAAGGGGCCATTTACAAAGGCCGTGTCAATATGGACGTCATTTCTTCCAAAAACCTCTATGAAGGCGAGTCTGAAATCCGCCGCGGCTAGGCCCGGCGTCTTGTATCTGTGCGCCACGCCCATCGGCAACCTCAGTGATGCGTCGTTTCGACTTATCGATATCCTGAGCACCGTCACCTATGTCGCTGCGGAGGACACCCGTGTCACCCAAACCCTATTGGCCAGATACCATATCCGGACAAAAACAATCAGTTTGCAAAAATTTAATGAATCTAGGCGCATCGCGACCCTGATCGCAGATTTGCAAGATGGAAAATCGGTCGCCTTGGTCAGCGACGCCGGCATGCCGACATTGTCCGACCCCGGCTCGCATGTGGTGCGAGAGGCTCACCGGGCCAGCATTCGCGTCGAAGTCATTCCCGGCCCCAGCGCCATCACAGCTCTGGCCGCGGCAAGTGGCATGGCCGAGCATGGATTTGTATTTGCAGGATTTTTCCCGCGGGCCAAGGACAGGAACTTGGCCCGGCTTCGGATACTGCTGTCTATTGAGTTGCCCCTACTCTTTTTTGAATCTCCTCTTCGGATGATCTCTACCTTGACCTGGATTTCGGAGCAGCTTCCGGATGCGCAATTGGCTATCGCCAAAGAATTGACCAAGGCATTTGAATGGATGGCTGTGGGGTCACCGACCGAATTGCTTCGCAAACTTCAAGAAATTCCGATGAAGGGAGAATGGTGTTTTATGATGGCACCGATTCTCACAACGCCACAACCGGATGATATAACGCCGTGGGTTACCGCGCTAAAAGCAAAAGGGTTATCGTTTGCGGATGTTGTGGCAGTCGGTGCTTATTTTTTTAATTCCCCACGAAACGTTCTCTATCGCGCGTACCATCAAAAGTTGATGAAATAGATTTAATGGGCACTTTTTAAAGCGTTAAACGTTTTTAGAACTTCGTTCTTTTCAAAAAAATCGTTGTTGATGTACCTGTGGAGAACCGTTGTAATCAGAGTCTGATACGGTAATCCATGTTGATGGGCTTTTTGTTTCAATTTCGCCAAGTCATACGTGCTGATGCGCAGGCTGATACTTGTGTTCTTCTTGGCCTTTTCAATAAGAGAGGTAATAGTGTGCTGTTCGGAGGAGGATAGTGGCACAAATTGACCGGCATTGTCCTCGATATCTTGCTCGAAAGCATCCAATTTCGTCTTATTTTTCATGATCCGCCTCCATATAATTTATTGAATTTCCGACTCGGAAAAATGGTGTGCAAGACGATCCCCTGATCCCCAATAGAAAATGGAACAACATAAACATAATTGCGCAAACTCACGAGGAAGATAAATTGATTGGCACGCGTCCAATCAAAAGGAACAAAAAGAAAAGTCCCTGGTCTTGTGCACCAGGGACCCAAGTTGATTGCTCAACTTTCATTAACCAAAAAGGCTACTTTTTCTTTTTTTTCGGAGCGGCTTTGGCCGATTTCTTTGCGGGTGCTTTTTTCTTAGTTGCCATGGCTGACCTCCTTCATTCTAGGCTTCTGAAAGTGATTATAGATCAAAATTTAAAAATCTATGCAAGTTTTTTTTTACTTCAAAATTAAGGCCCGTTTTGCAAGCCGTTTTTAGGCTCAAAAAGCGTTTAAATTGGCGTGCGTTGTCCACATCCATTGACCATTGATTTTTTGCCAGGTGGACATGCGCGCAGCGGGTTGTGTCGCACCTTGTTTGCCTTCAATGGTTTCTTTGACGGCGACTTTATACGTGACAATCAATGTATCAGGGGTGTGGGTGATACCCCAATCGCTGAGTTCGTAATTCCCCAATTTCAGCGCTTTGATCAACTCCAATTCCGCATCACGGTCTTTGGAACCAAACCAATGTACCGATTGAAAAGCGGGTGACATTTCGGATTTGAGATCAGACAATTGCTGATTCTTCATTTGTTGCCAAATTTTGGTTTCCAACTGCATGCCCATGGTACGGGCATCGGCATCGCTCATCGATTGCGTGGAAAAACAACTGGACAAAACACCCACCATACAAACTGTCGCCAACCCCAACCCGACTCGCTCTGCCCAAAACCGCACATTACGCCTTTCGTTTGTCATAAAACCTCCTCGTTCATGTTTAAAAGGATACTTGTTCAATATACCACCGGCGCAATGGTCCCCAAAGGCAGGTTGAGTTCGGCTTCCGACCTGGGCAAGAGACTCACACTTCGGTAGAGGGCAACATCGTCCGGGCAGGTCTGCCCTTCCTCAGACGGCTCGTGCCTGCGAGTCAGTAGATCGGTTTGCATCGTGCCTGTGATCTGTGTTAGAACTATCCGATGGCGAATATGGACAAGAACGAAAATCGCCCTCGATCTGCCTGGCAAAAGCTGAGTCAGTTCTTCTCGATAAACGGTCTATTTAGGCTCCTGACGGGGAAACCCCGCGACCTGAGTGACCGCTCGGTCTTTCACCAAATCTCGCTAGTCGCCTTTTTGGCCTGGGTGGGGTTTGGGGCAGACGGGCTATCTTCATCAGCTTACGGACCTGAGGAAGCATTTAAGACCCTCGGACAACATACGTATTTGGCTATCGCGCTTGCCCTGGTTATGGCCTTTACGATCCTGATCATTTCCGCTGCGTATTCGCGGATTATCGAGGAATTCCCCCATGGCGGCGGCGGTTACATTGTTGCCAGCAAGCTATTGGGTCGTCGGGCGGGATTGGTGTCGGGATCTGCCCTGCTGGTCGACTATGTTTTAACCATCACCATCTCCATTGCCGCCGCGGGAGACGCCTTGTTTAGCTTTCTGCCGTTGCATTTGCATATGCTCAAATTGCCGGTGGAGATTGCACTTATCGGGGTATTGACCTTGCTTAACATCCGAGGCGTTCGCGAATCGGTCATGGTACTCACTCCTATTTTTATTTTCTTTTTGGTCGGCCACGTTATCGGTATCGTTTGGGGAATATCGGTCAAGGTCCCCGCGCTTCCGGAAACCATCGCGCATGCGACAACAGGCTTTCAGAGTGGGCTGTCGACGCTAGGGCCCATTGCCATGATTTTGCTTTTTATCCACGCGTATTCGCTGGGAGGTGGGACATATACCGGGATTGAAGCCGTTTCCAACGGATTGCCCATGATGCGCGAGCCACGGGTACATACTGCAAAAAAAACCATGATCTATATGGCCCTTTCCCTGGCCTTCACCGCGTCAGGCTTGTTGTTTTGTTACTTACTATGGAATGTCCATTCCGTACCCGGAAAAACCTTGAACGCGGTGCTGTTTGGCCGCATTACCGCCGGCATGCCCTTCGGCGATGCCATGACGGTAGCGCTCATGATCTCCGAAGGACTGCTATTGGTCGTCGCAGCCCAAGCCGGATTTCTAGATGGTCCCCGTGTTCTGGCCAATATGGCCAAAGATGGCTGGGTACCGCGTCAATTCGCGTCACTTTCTTCGAAACTGACAGCTACCCGTGGGGTGTTATTGATGTGCATCACCTCTCTTGCCGCACTCATTTATACCCAAGGCTCGGTGTCTCACTTGGTTGTTATGTATAGCATCAACGTCTTTTTGACGTTTTCATTGTCCATTTTCGGCATGTTGCGCATGTACATTCGCGCAGGCGAAAACAAATACCGCAGGCGCAGCGGCGTTGTTATTTTCCTGGTGGGTTTTTTGATGTGCGCCACCATCCTAACGATCACCGTCATCGAAAAATTTGGACATGGCGGCTGGGTAACACTGGCCGTAACCGCGACTTTGATCCTGCTTTGCTTGGCGATACGACGCCATTATTTCAAAGTGGCATCGACCATTTCGCATTTGTACTCGGGGTTGGATAAACTACCTATCCCTACCGAAGACACCATTCGCCCTTTGGATCCCCAAGCACGGATTGCCTGTGTATTGGTCGGTGGATATGGGGGTCTGGGCATTTATATCGTGCGTAGTATCTTGGACACCTTCCCCGGTGTATATCAAGGTTTTATATTTATCTCTGTGGGAGTCGTGGATTCCGAAGGCATCAAGAGCCGGGATATTGTTGAAAAGCTCACCTCAGACAGCGAAAACATGCTGCATAGCTATGTGGATTTGTCCCACCGTCTGGGTTTGCCCGCTACATATCGGATGGGTGTCGGAACAGACGTGATTCAGGCCGGTGTCGATTTGTGCGTCGATTTGAAAAAAGAGTTCCCCAACATCACCTTTTTTGCTGGCAAAATCGTGTTTGATAATGAACGGTGGTACCACCGCTTCCTGCACAACGAAACCGCCTATGCCCTGCAAAAACGGCTCCAGCTTCGGGGTTACACCATGGTGATTTTGCCAGCCCTGGTCACCGAACCATCCGCAACGGAAGACTTCTCCACAATCTCGCCTTAAACACCAAAATCGTGGTACCATCGGCCCATCCGTTTTTAATGTTTTGAATCGAAGGGTGGTAATGGACAATGGCCAACTCAGAGCCGCATCAATTAAAACGTGTCTTGGGACGCTGGAATCTCACCAGCTTGGGCATCGGGGCCATCATCGGCGCGGGGATATTTGTGCTCACCGGAACAACAGCGGCCTATCACTCCGGTCCCGCCATTATCTTATCGTTTATCGTGTCCGCCATTGTGTGTGGGTTGGCAGGGCTTTGCTACGCTGAGTTTGCCGCCATGATCCCATTTGCAGGCAGTGCCTATACCTATGCCCTATCGACCCTGGGGAAACAGGTTGCCTGGATCATCGGGTGGGATTTGATATTGGAATATTTGTTTGCCAGCGCAACGGTCGCTGTCGGCTGGTCCGGATATATGAAAAGTTTTTTGGCGGATTTCGGCCTGCATTTGCCGACGAAATTATCTTCGGCACCGGTCGCGTTTTCTCACACAGGCGGGTGGCAATGGACAGGGGCCATTCTCAATGTGCCGGCGATGCTTATCGTTTTGGCGCTGTCAGGGTTGCTGTATGTGGGCATCAAACAGTCTGCGGTGCTCAATAACGTCATCGTCTTGGTGAAATTGACGGTCATTATACTGTTTATCGGATTTGGGATTTTCTACATTAACTGGGATAATTTCACACCCTTTATTCCGCAGAATACAGGTGTCTTCGGCCAATTTGGCTGGAGTGGGGTGATGCAAGGTGCGGCCATCATCTTTTTTGCCTACATCGGATTTGATGCTGTCTCTACCGCAGCACAGGAGGCCAAAAATCCTCAAAAGGACATGCCTTTTGGCATATTGGGGTCATTACTGATTTCGACTCTACTTTATATTGCGGTTGCGTTCGTATTGACGGGCTTGGTCCCCTACACGCAACTGGGCGTGCCCGACCCCATCGCGGTCGGTGTAAACGCGGCGGGACCGCAACTGTTTTGGCTACGACCGCTAATCAAAATCGGTGCGATTGCGGGACTCAGTTCGGTGATCTTGGTCATGTTAATGGGCCAGGTCCGAATTTTTTATGCCATGGCACGGGATGGATTTCTACCGGCCTACTTTGCCAAAATTCATCCCGCCTTTCATACGCCTTACCACGGGACTCTGATCACCGGGCTGGTTGCGGCAGTGATAGCCGGCACCTGTCCTATCGGCCTGTTGGGAGAACTGGTATCCATCGGTACGTTGCTGGCATTTGGCATCGTATGTGTCAGCGTCCTGGTTTTGCGTTACAAAAGGCCAGATTTGCCCCGTCCGTTCAGGGTGCCATTTGTGCCTTTCATCCCTGTTCTGGGCGCATTGGTTGCTTTTGGTCAGATGGCGGTTCTGCCCTTCGACACGTGGCTACGACTGATTGTGTGGATGGTTATTGGGGCTGTGATTTACGCTTTTTACGGCCGCAAAGTAAACACCGCTCAGGCCTTATCCCATATCCAGGAACCTGAACCGCTATAAGCCGATTGATTTTATAAACCCCTCACCCCTACAATGAGGCTGATGCTCAACCCCAATCACATATCTCGGATTCTGTTATATGCCACCGTGATTGTTCTCAATCTGGTGGTTCTTTACTGCATGTGGCCCTATTCGGTAGCCGTCTTTGGCGCGTTTATTATGTTGGTCCTATTCCGAAAGCTACATGACAGGATCGCGCGAAAAACAAACCATCCCCGGTTGAGCTCCGTCATGACGTGTTTGGTCAGCTTTTTCGTGATCACCGTCCCGATGGGAATCCTTATTTTTGTGTTTAGCGCCGCCATTCCGAAGTTTATTCAAACCGCCCGGCAAGCGTATGTAAGTTTGCAGCATTCCAATACCATGACTTTCAAGGTCGCTGGCATGCAGACCACGCTTGATATTTCCAAAATCGTGGGGCAGGGTATTGAACGCGTTACATCGGACCTCGGTACATCCATGCTCACGCTTGCCGGAAACGTCGGTCATTTTCTGATCAACGTCGCGCTGATGTATGTTCTCTTGTATTACCTGTTCATTCATTATCCCCGGCTTTACAAGCAGCTGGAAACGTGGGCACCGGTACCCCCCGAAAAAATCCACGCACTAACCGCCGAAACCGACCGAGTGGTCCGTTCCACGGTATATGCATCGGGTATCATGGCCTTCGTGCAGGGTAGCATTTTAACCGCCGGATATTGGCTGTTGGGCGTACCCAGCGCCATATTGCTAGGAATATTAACGATGGTGTTTGCTTTTGTTCCGGTTGTGGGATCGGCATTGGTTTGGCTACCCACCGCCTTGGTCCTTTTTTTATCCGGAAAGCCTCAAGCCGCCATTTCGGTGCTGGTGCTGGGCGGGGTGATTGTGTCCAATATTGATAACGTCCTTAGGCCCTTGATTCAAAACCGCCTCGGCGAAATTCATCCGTTGATGTCCATTGTGGGTGTGATTGTAGGATTGCCGCTGTTCGGGGTTATCGGACTGGTCATCGGGCCGGTGCTGGTCTTTTTGTGTCTTGAGTTGACCCGCCTCATTCTGAACGGCAACACCAAGGAAGCCTAATCTTTTAGCCCCAGATGGCGGGAAAACCAGGCCACATTTTCAGCCATGCTGGCCGCCTTTACGGCGCGGGACTGTGGCACATGCCCTTCTCCTTTGTACTCCACATAAGTGACAGCGCACCCTTTGGCCCTTAATGCTTCGTACAGCGTGCGGGATTGGCTCACTGGAACACGGCTGTCTTTTTCACCATGTTGAATCAGTACCGGCGACAACGCTGTAGGCAAATTTGGCAGTGACGAACACGCTTGGTACAGATCGGGCCGCGCTTTTGGTGTGCCTTTAAAGTAGCTCTCTAGCCAGTCGGGAATATCGATTGTGGCATGTAGTGTAGCCAGATCGTACAAGCCGGCCCCCAACGAATAGGCCTTAACGGGTGCTGAGCGAGCCAACATCATACCTCCCAAATACCCGCCGTAACTCCATCCCGCCACGCCCACACGAGACGCATCGACAACGTTGAGGGTTTTTTCCAAATAGGCAATGCCATTCATGACATCTTGATAATCGATTTCCCCCCATCGCTCGACCAAGGCACGACGGAAGGCAAGGCCATACCCCGTACTGCCACGGGGGTTCGGCATCCATACCAGAGCCCCTTTTCCCGCTAGAACCTGGGCCGGATAGGCCCACGTCCCCGTTCCAAAGCGGTTGCTAAAGGTGGATGCCGGCCCCCCGTGCAACCACACGATCAACGGATACCGGCGTCCCTTCACGTAGTCGACCGGTTTGATGAGCAAGCCCTCCAACAGGGTTCCATCTTCGCCTGTCCAGTGAACCGTTTCCCAGCTGCCCAAATCCAACGTCTTGAATTCGGAATTTAAAGCGGTAACGGCTCTCGGATCTTGTTGCGTAGCAGCAACATAAATTTCCGGAGGCTGATTGGCCGTTTCCCAGGAAAAGGCCATCTTTGAGAAATCAGACGAAAAGGTATACTCCTCTCGCACTTCCGGTCCGCGCAAGACGGGGATCACGGCTGCCGTTTTGAGATGGAGTTTGTAAAGTCCATAGCCGACGCCATACTCCGCCAAAAAATAGAGCACATCTTCTGTTGGCGAATGACCGTAGACGGACACCACATCATACTCAGCGGTATGGGGGTAGCGAGTGACTTGGCGGGAGGCCAGATGAACGGCCACAAATTCCTTGCTGGCCTGCCAAGGGTCTGGAATGTCGGTAGTCTGGTAATACACCCGGGTACCCTCTTGGGTAAACCGAGGACTATGGACAGGACGCGGACCATCAGGAGCCAGTAATGAAACGCGGCGGGACTTTAACTCTACAACATACCCTTCCAGTTCCTTCTCTTTTCCAAGTGGCGTTGTTGCCGAGAAAACAATCTGACGACTATCCGGTGACCACTGAAACTGAACCACGGAAAAAGGCCCTGAAGTAAGCCGTTTGAGCGGCCCGGAAGCAGGATCAAAAAGCCATAAGTGACGGTTTCCACGATTCCCCCGGTCTCGACGTACCAAGGCAATGGTCTTTCCGTCCGGAGCATATTTGAAAGAAAGAGGAGGGCGGGCAGCCGCCAAGACCGGCTTGGCCACGGGCGGGCGGGTATCCAACGCGACTTCTACCCACTGGCCCGTGCCTGCCGCAAAATAAAGGATGGCCCGCCCGTCGGGCCGCCACTGCGGCCCCCTGCCCGCCCCCACCTCCCGCGCCTGAGGCGAACCCGCCGTATTCACCACCCAAATCCGATCCTCTACCTTATACAACAACTGTGACCCATCGGGGGACAGGAGCAGATTGTAGGGTCGCTCGACGGCCAAAATATCGGTCACGGTCATGGGTCTGGCCCAAGCGGAACCGCTCACGCCCACTAACAGTAAAAACAAAACCGTCCAAACAAGTCTCATCATCCGTGGCTTTATTGTAACAAGACATCCAGAAAGCCTTGGGCACTGTTGACAGATGTTTTGAGCGAGTCTACATTCATCCCATAAGTTCTATAGGAAATGTGGTGCAACATGTTGCGATATGGATGGGTCCTTTTCTTTTTGTTGCTGACTTCGGGTCCCAGTTGGTCTGAACCCATTTTCAAATTCAAAGGCCTTCTCCAATATGACACCGGGCTTTTGGGCTATTCTGAAAAAAGTTTTGGTCTCCGCCGGGCACAAACGGATTTTACCGGCACGATTAATCCCGCACTGCTTTACCGGGTCAATGTTGATTTTGCCAGCGGAACGGCTGCCCTTCAGGATGCTTATGGAGACATTAAGATCGCAGAACACCAAACCCTGCGGGTCGGGAAGTCCCGTTTTCCGGGTGGGCTTGAGCGGATTCAAGCCGCTGGCAACCTTCTTTTTCCCGAATTTGGATTAACCACGTTTTTAGTGCCTAACAAAGACAACGGATTTCTGTATATCTACAAAACCGGTGACGCGGAGATAGATTTGGGTCTTTTTTCCGGAAGCATTGACGGAGGGCTGCCAGACACCGATAGCGATTATGGCCGGGTCTACACCGCTCGGGTATTTGTACATCCCATTGCCACCAAAACCGAAACATGGGGAGTGGGCGTAGGCGGCAACATCGAAGATCGGAAGGGATCGGCTACCACTTCACTTTTGGCGACCTACAGATATCCCGGGTACGGAACTTTTTTTTCGTATTCCACCGGTGTATTTGCCAATGGGCAAGGATACCGATTTATTCCTCAAACGTATCTGTATGCCGGGCCTTTTGGACTTCTGGGCGAATACGTTCTGAACTCACAGGCAGTTTCCAATGGCAGTACCACCGCCAACTTACGAAACACCGCCTGGCAGGTTTATTTGCAGTGGGTACTCACCGGTGAACGGGCAACCTTTGACACCTTGATTCCCCGGTCACCGCTTAGAGAGGGAAAAGGGATCGGCGCTTGGCAGCTGGGTCTTCGATATGGCGAAATCGATTTTGACGATCGGTCAGAAACCACATTTGCAACGACCGCTCAAGCCACAAAAGTCCAACAGATCGGCGCCAGTATCAATTGGTTTTGGACGGAAAACGTGAAATGGGTATTGGCCGCCGACCAGCTGAGAATCACTGCGTTTACCGGAGGCGAAACCACGGCCCTCGTGGCCTTAATTCGAACGCAAGTTCTGTTTTAAAGGATCACAAGTGTGATAGCCAAAAAATCGATTGCACGCTTAGCCGTATTTCTGGCTATCCTATTCGGATTTCCCGGATGGACATTGGCCAAGCCTATTACCTTGCTAAATGTGTCTTATGACACTACCCGCGAATTTTATAAAGCCTACAACACTTATTTCCAAAGCGATTGGCAGAAAAAAACCGGCCAGTCCCTCACCATTTTGCAATCCCACGGCGGATCCGGCAAACAAGCCCGTGCCGTCATCGACGGCCTGGAAGCCGATGTTGTTACGTTGGCACTGGCCTATGATATCGATGCCATTTCACAGAAAACGACACTCCTTCCAAAAGATTGGGAGCATCAACTGCCTCACCATAACGCACCCTACTCCTCTACGATTGTGTTTTTGGTCCGAAAAGGCAATCCCAAACAAATCAAAGACTGGCCGGATCTGGCCAAACCCGGCATTCAGGTCATCACGCCGAATCCGAAAACCTCCGGCGGCGCACGGTGGAATTTCCTCGCCGCTTGGGGTTCTGCACTCTCTCAAACCAAATCCGAAACCAAAGCCAAGTCCCTGGTGACGGCCATTTATAAAAATGTACCGGTATTAGATTCCGGTGCCCGCGGTTCCACACTCACCTTTACCCAACGTCAGATAGGGGATGTATTGATTGCCTGGGAAGACGAAGCCCTATTGATCACCCGAAAACGCAGTCCCGGCCAATACGATATTGTCTATCCGTCTATCAGCATTCTCGCACAACCTCCTGTGGCATTGGTTTTAGGCAATACCCAAAAGCATGGGACTACCGAAGTGGCCAGAGCATATCTGCAGCAATTGTATTCTACGGAAGGACAAACCATCGCCGCTCGCCATTTCTACCGCCCTCGCCAAGCCCCTATCCAAGCCAAATTTGCGGATCAGTTTCCCGACTTAAAGCGCTTTACTATGGAGACCTATTTTGGAAACTGGAAAAAGGCTCAAGCCCGGTTTTTTGATGACGGTGGCGTATTTGATGAGATTTACCAACCTCATTAATCGCTTTAAAAGACGCACAAAATCGTTTGAACTGCCGGGGAAACGTCTTTCCGGCAGTTTCATGTTTTTGTATCTGGGCGTCATGTTGGTCATCCCGTTGGCGCTTCTGGTATGGCATCTCACAGCGGCTACACCGGAAAAAATCCTGCACACCCTGCAAAACCCAAGGGTGTTGGCCGCTTTTCAAGTCACGGTGGTCACGGCTTTTTTTGCGGCGTTGGTGAACCTGGTTTTTGGGACGCTCATCGCTTGGGTGCAAGTGCGGTATCGCTATCCCGGACAAACGCTGGTATCGATGCTCATCGACCTGCCCTTTGCCCTGCCGACAGCCGTTGCCGGCATTGCGCTAACCGCTACTTTTTCCAATCAAAGTTTGGTGGGCCGCTGGCTCCATGACATGGGCATTCAGATCACTTACACGCCCCTTGGCATTGCCATCGCGATGGTGTTTATCGGCATTCCCTTTGTCATTCGTCACGTCGAACCCGTATTAGAAGAGTTGGGATCGGAAATGGAAGAAGCCGCCGCCATGCTCGGTGCCACGGCTTGGCAACGGTTTCGACGCATCACATTGCCAAACCTCATCCCTGCTGCCCTGGCCGGATTCACATCGGCATTTGCCAGAGGCTTGGGTGAATACGGCTCTGTTATCTTTATTTCGGGCAACATGCCTTTTCGCACCGAAGTTGTCTCGCTTTTGATTGTGTCCAAACTTGAGCAGTTTGACTACACCGGTGCGGTTATCATTGCGACAGGCATGCTGGCCTTGTCTCTTTTTTTTCTACTGATATCCAACGGTCTGCAATATTGGCAAAAACAGAGATTGGGGATCTAGCATGGTTAGACGATTGCTGATCGGTATTGCGTTGTTGTTTATGGCCCTGATGGTCGTCTTACCGTTGTCATTGGTCTTTGTAGAGGCCTTTTCCGGCGGTTGGAACACCTACTTTGGGGCACTGATTCATGCAGATACCTTGTCTGCTCTGCGGTTGAGTTTGTTAGCCGTGGGTTGTGCCGTTACGCTTAACACCGTCTTTGGGATGGCTGCTGCGTGGTACCTTACCCGCTATCCGATCCGTGGCAAGACGCTTTTGATCGCTTTGATCGAATTGCCCATTTCGATTTCACCCGTCATTTCGGGGATGTTGTTCGTGCTGTTGTTCGGATCCCGTTCCCTGGTTGGCCAGTGGTTTATCGAACATGGGATAAACATCATTTTTGCCCCCCCAGGCATTGTCCTGGCCACAGCCTTTGTGACACTGCCATTTGTAGCGCGCGAACTCATCTCGCTGATGCAAGTTCAAGGCACCGAGGAAGAAGAAGCCGCATATTTGTTGGGCGCATCGGGTTGGCAGATTTTTCGTCGCATTACCTTGCCTAATATTCTACCTGCACTCTTTTATGGCGGCATTTTAACCGCCGCCAGGGCCCTGGGGGAATTCGGCGCAGTATCTGTGGTGTCCGGTCATATCCGCGGACTAACCAATACCCTCCCGTTACAGATCGAAGAATTGTATAACGACTACCAATTTGCTCAGGCCTTTGCCGTCGCCTCCATTTTGATGGGGATTTCGGTATTGTCTTTGGCTCTACGCTATGTGTTGGAAAAGCGATATCAGTTGTCATCTGGCAAGGAGTTCAAATGAAAATCCAGCTGCAAAACGTGACCAAGCGATTCGGCGATTTTGATGCGCTGGATCATCTCAATCTGACCATCAACGAAGGTGAGTTCGTTGCCTTATTGGGACCATCGGGCTCCGGTAAAACCACATTGTTGAGAACGTTGGCCGGGTTGGATTCTCCGGATTCGGGTACCCTGCTCTTTTCCGATCAGAATGTGGCCGATATGTCGGCCCAAGACCGTCAAATTGGATTCATTTTCCAACACTATGCCCTCTTTCGGCATCTGACGGTATTTGACAACGTCGCATTCGGATTGGAAGTCCTGCCCAAGTCCACACGTCCCTCCAAAGCCGAAATTGCCGAAAAAGTGCATGCCCTGCTTAAATTGGTCCAGTTGGACTGGCTGGCTGATCGATTCCCCGCTCAGCTTTCCGGTGGTCAAAAACAGCGGATTGCCCTGGCAAGGGCCTTGGCCATCGAACCCAAGGTGCTGCTGCTGGATGAACCGTTTGGGGCTTTAGACACACATATCCGCAAGGAGCTGCGCACGTGGCTACGCAATCTGCACAATCGCCTCCACATGACTTCTGTTTTCGTTACGCACGATGTGGATGAAGCTCTGGAAGTAGCAGATAAAATCGTGGTGATGAACCATGGCAAAATCATCCAGATCGGAACACCTGAGGAAATCTATCGCAAACCGGCCAATGCTTTTGTGTACCAATTCATCGGCGATGTGAATTTGTTCCATGGTCGCATGGAGGGCAACGCGCTGACTCTAATGGATCCCTCCCAGCCTGCCGCTGAAAGTCAGACCATCGAGGCCTTTGTCCGTGCCGACGCCATGCGCATTAGCCTGACGGCTCCCACAAACGAGACGTTTGTCCAAGCGGTTGTGGACACCGTCAAGCACTTGGGACATTCTGTCAAAATCCAAGCCAAAAGCCATACCGGTCAGCAGTTTGATATCCGCCTGGGCAACGAAGATCCCATCGCCACGACGCTGCAACCGGGTCAGTCTGTCTATGTTATTTTAGACACGCAACGCATGTATTTTCAGGATTATCAGATTTAGTTTCTCTGGACACCAGCCCCCTCAGGTATAAACTTCGTATATACAAGGGGTCCGTATGGTTTTAGATGTCAAATTCGTTAAAATCGGAAACAGCATTTCTGTTCGCATTCCCAAAGTCGCATTGGAATTCCTTCATATCGCAAATGGTACGCAAGCTGATCTCATCATCGATGATCAACAACTGGTGCTGCGTCCAAAATCTGCTCGGCGTCGACTAACCGAGTTATTGAACGCGATTCACCCCGACAACCTCCATGCAGAAACCGATACCGGGCCAGAGACCGGAAATGAAAAATGGGCAAATTAAAGACGCCCTACATTCCTGATCAGGGAGATCTTATTTGGCTGGACTTGATCCACAGGCCGGAAGAGAACAAAACAAGAGACGCCCAGCTTTGGTTCTAACACCCAAGCTTTATAATCAAAAAACCAATTTGGCCATTGTCTGCCCTCTAACCTCTAAAAAACTCAAGGGATATCCATTCGAAGTGTCACTTACCAAACAACCCCCTTCTGTCGTTTTGGCCGACCATGTAAAAAGCTTAGATTGGAAGGCATGTAACGCGAATTTTATTTCCAAAACAAGCCCATCGGTACTGAGGCAGCTTACTGATAAGCTGTCCATGTTGCTAAAATTATAGGAGCCTGAGTCAGGATGTGGGATTTTATACGTCGCACAAAAGGGAAGCCACGATTGCAGGTAAGCCTGGAGATGATATTGCGCCTGGGACGCTAAATAGTATACCGAAGCAAGCGCAATTAAGGTGAGTTTATGAAAAAATTCTTGGTTGTTTTTGAAAGAACAGAAACAGGATACCTCTCTAGCCCCCGTAGCAAGCCCCAATTCACCCCTTATCAAAAAAAACACGCTGCTTTTATGGATAATATCTACCCTTGCCTAAAATAATATATAACGTTATGATTTTCAGATATAAAATCTATATTCCACCAGACGTCACACATGATCAACCTAACACCAAAAAAGAAATCCACGTCAGCTAATAAGGTCGCCTTATTTAATGGCCAGAAAATTAGGAAAGTCTGGCATAAAAATGAATGGTGGTTTTCTGTAATAGATGTCATTGCTGTCCTTACCAACAGTAAGTCTCCCA
>CAYINU010000042.1:0-16444 GCA_964364855.1 uncultured Candidatus Marinamargulisbacteria bacterium
CCAAACGATGCGTTTCTGGAAGGCTTAAATCCGACTCAGCTGGATGCTGTCAATACGTTGGAAGGCCCCGTGCTGGTCATTGCCGGAGCCGGATCGGGCAAAACGCGGACCTTGGTGTACCGCGTGGCCAAGCTCATCGCCAACGGAGTTGATCCGAAATCCATATTGCTTTTGACCTTCACTCGTAAATCTGCCCAAGACATGCTGCGCCGAGCCGAGGCAGTGATGGACCGACGCTGCCAAGCGGTGTCGGGTGGTACCTTCCATGCCTTCGCCAACGCGGTGCTGCGTCGCTATGCCCGGCTCTTGGGGTATTCAGAACAATTTACCATCCTGGACCGGTCCGACGCCGAGGACCTGATTTCGCAAATCCGCACGGACCTGGGATTGGGAAAATTGGATAAGCGGTTTCCGAAAAAAAATGTCATCAATTCCATTTTCAATGCGTGGGTAAACACGGAAAAAACCTTGGAAGAGGTCGTTGCTGCAGACTACCCACAGTTTTTGCAATGGGTACCGGATCTTGTACAAATCGCCGGTCAATATACGCAGCTCAAGCAGCGCATGAATGTGATGGACTACGACGATTTGCTCTACCACCTTGCCAGGCTGCTGCGGGATTTTCCCGATGTGGCGCGGCAGCTATCAGAAACCTATCGGTACATTATGATCGACGAATACCAGGACACCAACGCGCTCCAAGCCGAGATTTTGGTCCATCTCGCAGCCAGCCACCACAATGTGTTGGCCGTGGGGGATGATGCCCAGAGCATTTACTCGTTTCGCGGTGCGACGATTGAAAATATTTTCCGGTTCCCCAAGCTGTTTGCGGGAACAAAAATTATCAAGCTCGAGCAAAACTATCGCTCTACCCAGCCTATTTTGGACCTGACCAACGCCGTGATCGCGCGAGCGGAAAACCAATACGAAAAGCAACTCTTTACCGAGAATTCCGGTCGCGCCAAGCCGGTGTTTGTTGAAACCATGACCGAAAATGAACAGTCCCGGTTTGTGGTCAAAGAGATTTTGAAACTGCGTGAGCAAGGCGTGCCGCTGGAGGAAATGGCGGTGTTGGTTCGCTCGGGGTTTCACTCCAACGATCTGGAAGTCGAACTCAAGGCCTCCGATATTCCGTTTATCAAAGTCGGCGGATTTAAGTTCGTTGAGTCCTCCCACGTCAAAGACATGGTGGCGTATTTGCGGGTGTTGGGGAACCGGTTGGACATGCTCAGCTGGCAGCGCGTACTGACTCTCATCGAAGGCTTGGGACCCAGAGGGGCGCAAAGTGTGGCGGAAACCGCGGCGGCGGCCAGCGGTCGGTTGATGGACGCCAATTGGTCAGCCTATGGCGGAAAGGCCTATTGGAAAGACATTGCGCAACTGTTGGCTGTCATGGACCGTCTGACCTCACAAAAATGGCCGGTAAGCTATTTGGTGGATGAGATCATGAGCTACTACGAGCCCCTGTTTAAAACCAAATATGACGATTATGTGAAGCGCCAGGCGGATCTCAATTCGTTGAAAACCATCGCAGGACGCTATACGGATCTGGATCAATTTTTGTCGGAAATGAGCCTTGAGCCTCCGGACAATACCCAGTTTGATGTGGCATTTGAGCAAACGGACGAAAGGCCCATAACCGTTTCCACCATCCACTCTGCCAAGGGCCTGGAGTGGAACACGGTGTTTATCTTGTCTGTGGTGGATGGGTATATCCCGTCGTTTCAGTCACTCAATGACCCCAAGGGTATCGAAGAAGAACGGCGCCTGCTCTATGTGGCCCTTACCCGCGCCAAAAAACGGCTCTACGTCCTCAAGCCCCATATCGAGATGAATTACGGCGGGGCCTATCGCTATTCCGGCATGGGCTTTTCCAAAGTCAGCCGATTCCTCGAAGAACCCATGTTGCGCAAGCTCACCGAAACCCAAGTCATCTCCGACGGACAAGATGCCACCCAACGGTGGGGGAAATACCGCGATACGCGGATGTATGGATTTTAGCCTGAGTGGCCCCATGAGCAAGCGTAGGGTTAAGGCGGTGCCACCTAAAGTTCGAGTTGTGCTCAAAGTCTAAACAAACTCACCCACATCAACACCCAATGCTTTGGCAATGGCAGCAACAACTGTGAATGAGGGCGTGCGTTGATCGGTTTCAATTTTGTAGAGGCCGTTTTCAGTGATATCGATGGCGTTTGCCAATGTACGGCGAGTGAGGCCTTTTTTGGTTCTGTAATATTTGATCTTATTGCCCAATGATGACATCCAAAAAGTATACTATTGTACTTTTTTGATTACACGAGGTACAATCGTATTCTGACAAATGTATCTAATTATTGGGAGGCTAAATGGCCACACTAAAAACGACACTCCGTGAGCGATTTTACTGCGAAACGGACATCAAGGTAGAGGCAACGTCCGAGGACAGGAAAGCGTATGCAACGTGGTTGGAGGCGCTGGCCGTGTCTCGTCTAAATGCCGAAGCCATAGCCAAAAATGACCTATTAAGAGACGTCATTTCTAAAGCGGTCGATGCGTTAGATGAGGCCGTTACGTGTCGGGTGGTCGGGTAGGGTTTGTCCTTGATACACTGACAGCTGATGGACGCGCCGATTTTATATATTTTTGCAGGGGCCAACGGCAGTGGGAAGACCACGGTTGCGAAATTGTTTTGCAAGACGCATGGCATTGCGTTTATCAATGCGGATGAGATTGCAAAAATGCTGGCCGGTCCTGAAGGAAATGTAGATGATTTTAAAGTGCCGGCGGGCCGAGAATTTTTGAGGCAACTCAAAGAAAAAAATCCGCTGCGAAAGACCTTTGCGATTGAATCCACGTTGTCGGGGCTTACGCTAAAAAAACATATTCTGAAAGCGAAACAAATTGGCTATAAAATTCATCTTCTCTACCTCTTTTTAGACAGTGAAAATATGAATGTCGTTCGCGTTCATACTCGTGTTCTTCAGGGTGGTCATAACATTCCTGAGATCGATATTCGCCGTCGCTATCGGACGAGTCGGCAGCGTTTTTGGGCTGTTTATCGGCCGCTGTGTGATTTTTGGCAGCTCTATTTTAATGCGGATAGTCCCGATCTGATTGCAATGGGGGATCGTGACCAATGCCGTATTATGGATACGGACCGATTTAATCAATTTAGAAGCGAGATTAATGATGAATCCTGAATTTCTAGGGAATGTGTTTGAATATTTAACATTGGCTCGAAGGGCAGTTTCAGAGGCTCAGCAATCGAGTTTGGAAATGGGTGTAGCCAATGTCTATTCCAAAAATGGATCCATTTACTATCAAATGCCAAATGGGACTTTAACCACAAATCGAGAAGACATTATTGCGCCTTTTCTTAAGCACCAGGGATATGAATTTGATTTTTCCAGAGACATTTACTTCAATCGAATCAGGAAGACCATTATCTCGCGTTCTTGGGCTGAAGATCACATTGAGGACTTGTTTAAAGCTGCAACAGCTAAGAATGACGATCCCAAAGTGTGGTTCAACGATGTCGGAGGGGGCGTCAACATAAAGGAGTTGATCGGCCGCTACCTATCTTAACGCTGTATTGGCCTTGTGTTATGTAGTTAAAATAGCTTTACCATAGAGAAAGTAGTGTGGCTTACGTAAATCAGAATGTTTAAGTCAGCGTCAGCGTTAGCAATCACGAAAGAGTAAAAAGCGGAATTGAACCGATGGTTGCGAGCGCCATCGGAGCATACCGTCGTCCAAGACGTGATCAGCCAATGCTCAAATCCAAGTGCTTTTTCCTATCCGAATTGACGACAAAGATGCTGCTATGAAAAAGTGAGGTATGCCCCACTTTTTTGATGGTTTTTTGACTTTTATTAGGGACCGCCACCCTGACTTGTATCCTGTTCTAGCTGCTTCGACGTTCGGGCCGAATTTTGTGTCACCTGCGATGGTTGATGTGACCGCCAAGGATTTTCAAAGCATGATCGATGCCGTGCGGGCCATCGAGGCTATTCGCGCTTTTCCGGATTATCAAGCGTCTGGGCTCGCTGGTGCGCCATCGTTTTGGCCGGATCCGGGAAACCGCTCGGTGCTGATGGGGTACGACTTTTTTGTCACGCCGGACGGGCCGCGCTTAATTGAGATCAATACCAATGCTGCGGCCAGCCTCATTGTGGCCTTGCTTAACGATTTTCACCAGATTGCCCCGTCATTTTCCGAGTGGGCATCCTCGTTAAAAACGATGTTTGAAACCGAATGGCAGCTGGCAGGGTTGGCCAGACCTCTGCAGACGGTCGCGATTGTGGACGAGCAGCCGACCACGCAACGTACGGTCTTTGAATTTGAGCTGTTCAAGACTCTTTTTCGGCAGTGGGGATGGCAGTCCGTGGTGGCTGATGTCGCGGATTTGATTTGGACGGGTCAGCAGCTCTTGGCCAGTCCAGATGGCCCGACCATCGATATGGTCTACAACCGGTTTTGTGATTTTACGCTGGCAACCCCGCCGGGGAAGGCACTTCGGGCGGCCTGGGAAGCGAGGGCGATTTGCCTCACGCCTCATCCCCGTGACTATCTGCTGCTAGCAGACAAAGGTCGGCTCATCACCCTCTCCGACCCCGTTCAACTGCGCCAGTTCGGTGCGGCCGATCGAGATATTGCCGCCATCGGTTCGGTTCTGCTGCCGGTTCGCCGGGTAGCCGCTCCAGATGCGGATTGGTTTTGGACCCACCGAAAAACGCTATTTTTCAAACCGGCCACCGGCTTTGGCAGCAAAGGTGTGTACAAGGGCGAGCGGATTTCCCGCAAAGTCTTTGATACCGTTTTGCACAATGATTACGTGGCGCAACCTTATGTGGAAGCCGATACGGTTAGGGTGGATGTTGACGGTCAATTGGTGCCATTTAAGTACGACGTGAGGCTGTATGCCTATCGGGATAGGGTGCTGGGTGCCGGTGCGCGGCTGTTTTTGGGCCAGGCCATGAATTTCCAAACCCTGGGCGGGGGATTTGCGGCTGTCCGTGTTAATGAAGTGTTGCGCTGAATTCGACCGCGTCTGTTGGGGTTTCCGGAATTGCAGTTGGCACCTGTGGTTTGACGGTTTTTTGTGTAGCGGAGGGTTCGTAGTTGGCCGTGCGGTATTTATTGGCCGGATCCCAGACCAAATAACTGTAGAGCCCGAGGTCGTATAACGCTTGTTTTTGGGCGATCATCTTGGCGGCATCATAGGTTGCACCCATATGAAAATCCTGAAGCCACGGACGCAGCTGCGCGGCAGGTACACGTGCGAGACCGGCCCTCATTGCATGACGAACGATTTCATACGGATACTCGGCGGGATTGGAAATACCGATAAATCCTCGTGGCCAGTGAGAGGGGTAGATCATCGGGCAAATGTAATCAAAGTACGGTGCGGCGGCTTCCAATTGCTGTCCGATACCCAGATCGTCCGTGTTGGTTAGCACCATGCCAAATAGGTCCACGGAGAGTGGAATGTGAGTGGATTCCAGCGCCTGGTCCAGGTAGGCAAAAAATCGCTTTAGAGCCTGAGCCTTGATAGATAAGTTGCTACTGGCGTTATGTTCTTGTCGGTTGGTAATGGGCAGCACCATATCGTTAAGGTTCCCGTCAGTCGGAAACCGAACATAGTCAAAATTCAGTTCATCAAATCCCATTTGAATACTGACCTTGCTTAGCGCGACGATATAGTTCCAAAACTCGGTATTGGACACATCCACAAACGACAGGCCGTTGCGGTCCCGCCAGATGTGGCCGGACAGCGTCTGGATGGCAGATTGGGGAAATTTTTTGGTGTAGACCGGATCCTGGAACACCACAATGCGTGCGATGACGTAGATATTTTGCCGGTGCAAATCGTCGATCCAGGTTCTGAGATCGCGAATACGAACTTGCTCGGTCCCCAGCGTTTTGATGAGAGGATTCCCCGTATCAAAGCTCACCCAACCGGTGGAGTCCTTTACGTCGATGACAACCGCATTTAAGCCTGCCTTTTTCCCGGATTGAACAAGGCGATTTCGCCAGGAGGGAATGGAAGCCACCCAGCTAGTGACGTAAATCCCGCGGACAGGGTCAGGGGTTTGAATATGGGTAGGTGGCGGGGGAAGGGTCGGCGCCGCTGTTGCGGTCATGCTCATGGCGTCTTGGGTAGTCGGCATTTTCGCATCGACAGCCGATATACCCGTAGTGGGTGACATCCATTGCATCGTACCCAATATCAACAGGGCTGCGATGAGAACGCTGACTACCGGTATCCAGTGCTCGGGCTTCACTTTTT
Source organism: uncultured Candidatus Marinamargulisbacteria bacterium (assembly GCA_964364855.1). Classification (GTDB taxonomy): domain Bacteria; phylum Margulisbacteria; class Marinamargulisbacteria; order CAYINU01; family CAYINU01; genus CAYINU01. The sequence continues at coordinate 6,269 of CAYINU010000042.1, forward strand.
GCAGAATGTGTTTAAGTTTTTGGCCGGTCATATGGACCACTCTAACATAGCTTTTGTGCTTCTATGGATATGATGAAAACAAGCTATTTTTAGTTATCACGGTCATCCTCTAAAAGCAGGCTTGTCATACAATCTCGTGATTCCACAATTTCTGTAAAAACAGTCGCCAAGGGATCACCGAGATTACACCTTGGGGTAACCGAATTTCTCTAGGGTGAAGATCTTGAGAGACCACGATTGCTTTTGTCTGTGGAAACTCTTCTAAGAAATGACTTAATCCGACCAGATCTCTGTGTTGAACAGCATCCGCTATTTTGACCTCAATCGCGATGTCTGCATTGCCCAAAATAAAATCTACTTCTAATCCGGATCTGGTCCGCCAGAACTGAATGTCAAACCGCTTCTCATTAAGGCCACGGTAAGCCACGAGTTCTGTTAAAATAAAATGCTCAAATGCTTTGCCTGCCTGTGGCCCCTTTAGAGCTGAGATTTTGGTATTGGACAGATAGTGGGAAACACCAACATCAAAGAGATAAAATTTGGGTGTTTCAGAGAGAACTTGTCTTCCTTTTTTAGGAACGAACGGCATCACAAAATACCCCAGCATAGTATCCACCAAAATTTGATAGTAAGCCCTCACGGTCTTGGCATCGACGCCACAATCCCGTGCAATGTTCGCGTAGTTGGTTAGCTCTCCATTGGAATAGGCAAAACTGGATAGAAATCTGGAGAAGTGAGGTAAGCTCCTGACCAATCCCTCGGCTTGGATCTCATGATAGAGATAATCCTCCACATAAGCTGAAAGCATGCGATGAGGAAATGGGCTCAAGTAGTGAGAGGGAATCAATCCAGCTTGAAAGACATGCAGCAAATCTATGTCCGGCACCTCGGGATAGACAAAAGGGAAAAACAAGAACCGCCAGGCACGGCCACCCAATAGATTGGCATGTGAGGTCTTGAGCTTTCTCGCGGACGATCCACACAAGATAAAAGAGGTGTTGGTATTTTCAATCAACCAGTGAATCTCATTTAATAATTCGGGGATACGTTGCACTTCGTCTACGATAATGGGCCGTCTTTTAAGCGGTGTTGGTAACGCCAGTACGACCTCCCGAAACAAAGCTGGCCTTTCTGTCCACTTGGTATACAAATCGGAGTCCAGCAAATCGAAATAGGCGCTTTTGGGAAAACGCGTTTTAAGAAAGGTAGACTTCCCCGTCTTTCGCGCTCCCCATAAAAAAATGGACTGGCCAGGCAGCATATCGATATTGAAAATCCGCTTAACACTGCGTTTTAAGGATTTCATTCCTTTATCATATGCGTTTTAGGGAATAAGATCAACCCCGATCTTCCAATCTAACATCGCTTTTGTGCTTCTGTGATACGATGAAAACAAGTTATTTTTAGTTATCACAGGAGGGTTAAATATGGTAAAGCGCATTTTGGGTATTTTGGTGCTCGTGGTTCCAACATTGACCCTGATTAATTTTTTTGTGGATATCAAAGACCTCTGGTGGGCGATCGATTACTATTCCATCGTCTTTACCACTATTGGCGGAATCGTCATTTTGCGCGACTCCTGGAAATCATAGCCTAATCGCGCTTCGCAGTTTCTACCAAGGAGCTCCCAGGTGTAGGGTTTGGATTACACTTCGTGGTCGCCACCGTGTGGCTTCGTTTCCGAACGAAGTGAGGCAAGGCCCAAGAGGCCGGAGAAGGGGTGAGGAGCGTACCCGCGACGGAACCGCAGTACTGAGGTGACTAAATGTCACGTCAGGACAAGGCTGCCCGGCTGGCTCGAAGAGCCATGAAGGGGCCATCCGAATTCATTTCGGATGAGGGGCGACGCGAGCCCCTTATAATAAGGTTCCCCGCAGGACCAAAATTGCGATGGAAAAGTAGATTACCAGGCCTGCGACATCCACCAGTGTGGCAACAAAGGGTGCAGAGGAGGCGGCGGGGTCGAATTCGAATCGTTTCAATATAAAGGGCAGCATGGAGCCGGTCAGCGTTCCCCACAGCACCACGCCCAGTAGCGACAATGCGACGGTAGCCCCCACCAAAAACCAGTGCGGGCCATAAATGTCGGTAAACCGCGTCCAGACTAAGATGCGCAAAAAACCGATCACGCCCAAAATGCTACCCAAAATGAGGCCGGACAAGCTTTCCCGCCAAAAGACCATTTTCCAATCTTTGGGTTCCAGTTCCCCGGTTACCATGGCTCGGATGATCAGGGTTGCAGCCTGGGAGCCGGAATTCCCGCCGCTGGAAATAATTAACGGAACAAACAAGGCCAGAACAACGGCCTTGGCCAATTCGTTTTCAAAAAAAGCCATGGCAGTGGCTGTTAGCATTTCTCCCAAGAACAGCACGGTCAGCCATCCCGCGCGCCGCTTGACCATTTCCCACAACGGAGTTGAGGTATAAGGATAGTCCAGGGCTTCCAACCCCCCGAATTTTTGCAGGTCTTCGGTATATTGATCTTCAACGATGTCCATCACGTCGTCGATGGTGACAATACCGATCAAAAAACGGTCGCCATTGACCACAGGCAAGGCCACCCGGTCGTATTTTTTAAACAGCTCTACGGCCTTTTCTTTTTCGTCGGTCACCAGAAGACATGTGTATTGACCGTCCGCAATGTCGCTGACCCGGGAACGTGGGTCGGCGAGCAAAATGTCTCGGATACGGATATCCTCGACCAATCGTCCTTGCTCGTCGATGACATAGATCACGTTTAACGACTCTTTGTCTTTGCCATGGGTTCGGATATGGTCCAAGACTTCTTGGACGGTCCACGCGGATTTCACGGCTACATAATCCGGCGTCATCAAACGGCCGACACTTTCTTTGGGATAGCCCAATAGCGATTGGGCTACTTTGCGTTCGTCGGCGGTAAGCAGTTCGATGAGTTGTTTGGCTGCGGGGCCGGGTAATTCTTCCAACAGCGCGGTACGATCGTCCGGCGCCATGTCGTTGAGGATATTGGCGACTTCTTCATGGCCCAAAGCCCGCAGTAATGACGATTGGGTTTCAAATTCCAAATACTCAAAGACATCCGATGCCACTTCCCGCGGCAGAATGCGAAATACAATGGCTCTGTCTTGCTCGGACAAGGCGTCAATCAGTTCGGCTAGGTCGTTAGGGTGCCAGCTTTGAAGCGCCTGCCGCAACTTGGCGAACTGGCGGTTATCGAGCAAGGTTTGAACGTCTGAAGCCAACACTGTTTTGTCCATAACGATTCATTCTAGTTTTTTTTCGGGGGCAAGGAAAGCAGGTATTAAAATAGACCGCCCTTGACATATGCTGCGAAACCCCCCATACTTCCCACCAAGGGATACGAATCTCTTTCAATTACAAAGTCTGCAAATCTCCCCTCTCGTAGACTCCAGGCAGAATCTCCTCCCACGACGTTCTTCCTTCTTGTAGCGCAAAGAGTTTCACCCCATTTAACGGGCACAGTTTGCCTACAAAGGAAGTTATTAATATGTCTACATTTGCCGAATTCGGTTTACCCGAAGCGTTGCAGGCTTCATTGGCTGCGATGCATTTCACGGAGCCTACCCCTATCCAGTCCGAGACCCTGCCTCTAACCTTGGCCGGTCAGGATGTCTTGGCCACTGCCCAAACCGGCAGCGGAAAAACCGGCGCTTTTTCCATCCCTATCGTGGCACGTATGCTGCAACAGCCGACAGGAACTGCGCTGGTTCTGACCCCGACACGGGAGCTGGCCACGCAAGTTTATACCGTCATTAATCAATTGCTTGGCCGCAATGGTATCCGCTCAGTTTTGCTGATTGGCGGTGAGCCCCTGGGCCGTCAGTTTCGTGATCTTCGATACAATCCCCGCATCATTGTGGGAACGCCTGGACGGATCAACGACCATCTTGATCGCGGTACCTTGCGCTTGAGCGAAACCCAATTTTTGGTGTTGGACGAAACGGATCGTATGTTGGATATGGGGTTTGGTATTCAGATTGATCAGATCCTCAAACACGTTCCTAAAGAGCGTCAAACCATGATGTTTTCCGCGACCTTGCCACCGGCTATTTTGAACATGTCTCAAAAGTATCTGCGCAACCCAGGCCGCGTCGAGATCGGCAGGGCCAACGCACCGGTTAGCACCGTCAAGCAAGAAGTTTTGCGAGTGAGCCGTTCAGAAAAATATGACACCTTGCTCAAGGAATTGGACAAGCGCGTAGGGTCTGTGATTGTTTTTGTGCGGACCAAACGCAGTGCTGATGATCTGGCGGAACGACTCTGTGCCGCGAATCACAGTGCTGATGCCATCCATGGCGATCTGACCCAACGCCGCCGCGATCGTGCTATCCGTGGATTTCGCGCCCAGCATTACCGCATCATGGTCGCTACCGACATTGCGGCACGGGGGTTGGATATTCCGCATATCGCCCACGTGGTGAATTTTGATTTGCCTGAGTGCCCTGAGGACTATATCCACCGCATCGGCCGCACGGCTCGTGCAGGTGCCGAGGGTTCTGCCTTGAGTTTTGTTCTTCCCGAGGACGGCCGCAAATGGTCAGCTATTCGGCGGATGCTGGAAACGGGAGACCTACTCGAAGCGCACGATCGGGTTCATTCGCGCGGCTTTTCGGGCGGGGTAAAACCCAAAAAACACGCCTACGGCAAACGACATAGCTACGGACAACGCTATCGATAAACGCGATACAATGGGTTTCCAGGGTGCAAATAGGAGCACGCCGCCCATTAGGCAGAGCAGAACGGACTCTATCAAGAATTTCTTTGGTTTGCTCCGTGCTAAAATGGTAATCAATATTCCACGAGGAGGTTCTTATGGATTGGATACGCGCAATTGGAGTGGCGTTAGCGGTATACTTTGTCGCCTTTTTCGTCACTACGGGCAGTATGCGCATGGGGGCAGCGTCGCAAACCACTTGGTTTTTGACCATTAGTGTGGCGTGGTTGACCATGGCTATTGGCAGCTACTGGTATTTCAAGACGTCCAAAAGCCGAGCCAACATGGTCCACGGGGCATTGATTGGGGTCACCCAGCTGGTGCTGGGCTTCTTTTTGGATCTGTTTGTGATGATGCCCATCATGATGCCAGGGATGTCACAGACGATAGCTCTCGTGTCGTTTTATAGCCAACCCACCTTCATCATCGGGGCCCTCTTTATGGTGGGTATTCCTGCGGTGATGGGACTAATGATGGCGAAAGGCCGCTAATCCATCTCTTGTTCGAGGTGGTATACGTACTCCTCATAAGTCCCCGGATAGAGTTGGATGGTCTGGTTTTTGACTTCCAAAATCGCGGTGGCAACGACAGATACAAACGTTCGGTCGTGACTGATAAACATAAGGGAGCCTTGGTAGGTCTTTAGGGCCTGAGCCAAGGCTTCCACCGTTTCGAAATCCAAGTGGTTGGTCGGTTCGTCCAGCAGAAGTACGTCTTTTTTGGATAGCAGAAGCCCTGCCAAACATAGCCTCGCTCTTTCCCCGCCGCTCAGCACCCGCACTTTTTTTTGAACCTCATCACCCTGAAACAAAAAGCTGCCGGCCATATCCAGCACATCCTGGCGGGGGGTGGTATCTCCGGCAATTTCGTACAGTGCCTCATAAACGGTGTGCTTGTCATTTAGGCGCTGGTACACATGCTGGGCGTAGTATCCGATGTCCACTGCGTGTCCCCATGTGAATTTTCCGCTCAGAGCGGCCAGCTCGCCAGCGATGGTTTTTAAAAACGTGGACTTCCCTTGGCCGTTGTCTCCCAAAATGGCGGTGTGGCTGCCCTTATTTAAATGAAAACTGATAGTACCGGCCACTCGTTTTTCTGGATAGCCGATGGCCAATTTTTCGGTGGTCAGCAGGGTGCCTTTTTTGACAGGTACTTGGGGCATGCGAATGGTCACGTTGCTCATGGGGTGTTCGATTTCGATGGTTTTGAGCCGGGCCATTTGTTTGCGCTTGGATTGGGCTGAAGCGGCCAGTGAGGCCTTGGATCCGAACCGGTCTACAAAGGTCTGAAGGTGCTTTTTCTCCCGTTCCACCGATTTGTTGTGAGCCATTTTTTGTTCCAGCTGGGCTTGCTTGTAGCTAAAATAGGCCTCAATGCCCCCATTATACGGGGTTAGCTTGCCGTTTTCGACTTCCAGGGTTTGTTCGCAAGTGCGTTTCAAAAACTCGCGGTCGTGAGACACGATGAGAAAACCCCCTCTGAATTCCTGTAAAAACCGTTCCAAAAACAATAGCGTGCTCAAATCGAGGTAGTTGGTCGGTTCATCCAGGATCAAAAAATTGGGAGATTTTAAGGCCATGGCGGTGAGCTTGACCCGCATTTGGTATCCACCGGACAGACTGCCGATGGGGACATACAGCATGTCCGGTCCCAGTCCGAATTTGGCTGCGGTTTTGCCGCATTCCCATCCGGGCTGCCCACTATAGCGCTCCAAAAAATCCGTTACGATTTCGTCCGGGGAAAAGGGGTCTTGCTGTTCCAGGTAGCTTAACCGCAGTTTGGAGTTAAAACGTACAGCGCCGCTGCTTGGCTCTTCTTCGCCCAGAATGAGTTTACAAAGCGTGGATTTTCCGGCACCGTTTCTGCCAATGACAGCGATTTTTTGACCATGTGAAAACACGACACTTGCGTGATCAAAAATGCTGCGGGGGCCATAGTGCAAACTGAGATCTGAAATCTGAATCAACATAAGCGCACTATCCTAGGGGCTATGCGGCGAAAATGCAATTCAGCTGGAAGTGTGCGGCTCCGGTTCGACTTGTTTTGATTACGCTCGGCAAAGGCCTCGCGGTCGCCTCCGTGCGGCTCCGGTTCGACCTTGAGGTAGTGACTGGATTTGGCAGATACGGCATTTTCTCGCGGCGGGAGCATATCAAGGAGGCGAAATGAAATGGAGCCGGTATATGTGACCAAAGCGAAAAAGGACGTAGGTGCCAAATTGCGCCTGGAGGGAGTCGAACCCACGGCCTTCAGCTCCGGAGGCTGACGCTCTATCCAACTGAGCTACAGGCGCAGGGGTTCTACTGTAACGCATGGGGCCTGGGACTGCAATTTACGTTCAGAGGTGTCGAAAACAACACATGTGGTTTAGGACAACAAGGCGAGACTCCCGCGCGCTAGAAAAATCAAAAACGTCCTCGCCAGACGGTTCGTTTCGAATCAAAAACCAAGACCATGTCGATGACAGCATCCAAAAGCTATTGAACGTGCCTCGCCCTTCCATTTTTGACCAACCCCCGGTCAGAAGAAATCCCTATCCGATCTGTTAATGTGGGGTGGGCCTCGCAAAAGCCCACCCCGTCTTCGACTACCGTTGCTCTTGTTCGCGGTTGGTAGCGGAGTGCGTCACTTCTTCCTCTTGTTGGAGGTCGCGTTGGCGGTTGGATTGGGAGCTATAATCCTGGCCTTGCTGGCTTTGCCGGTTACCCTGGGCTTCCATGCGCTCTTCGTTGCGATTGCGGCGACGGTCTTGCGCGAGCTGTTCTTCGCTTTGCTGTTGCTTTTTGCGATCGCTTTCGGACTGGTTTTGTTGATTTTGGTTAACCATGGGTGTTTCCTCCTGAGTTTGGGTAGGGTGTAAGTGGGTGTTCATACAATGTGCGCAGCAGAAATAGACTCCGTTGCTTTCCATGCCATGACCCAAAATGCGGCAACCGCAATGGAGGCAATTGGGCGCCAGACTATAGATGGCACATTCGAAGCTATCAAAAGTATGACGATAGCCATCCATCTCGATCACGAAAGTCTTGTCATAGGTATTTCCGCAAACTTCGCAAACAGGCATAATATCCTCCTTAAAATAGTGAATTAAGCCATGATTAAACACCGTCCTTTCTTGGATCACTCGGATAAGGCAAGACGAAGAAGATATCGGTTTTGGGGAAGCGGTTTAATCTAACGATCCTAGGTGGGCGTGTCAAGTTTTACGCTCGATTACAACGGTATTACGGTCTTGATTGCAGTTGAAACTTCAATAGAAAGTTGCTTCCGGCAATCAGTTCAATGACAATAGGCTTCTCCGTGGGAAGCTCGAATTCGCCGCTGAGTCTTTGAGCGGATGTGCCGATGCTGACAATGGGCGCTTGGTCTACCTGACTGCAAACGATTAAGCCTCGGGGACCACGGCGAAAAACAAGTTGCTGTCGCGAGATATCCAGATTGGTAGCTAAGCCCAATTGATGGCGGCTTTTCTCGTCATACCTGCCAACCGAAAATCGATCAATTTCTCCGGACGCCAGTTTTCTAAACAAAGTCATAAACTCCGATGTTGCTGTGTCGGCATTTCGAATACCACCGTGGTCATACAGCGCGTTACACTCCCAGAGCATAGTGAGGTCTACGATGTCCAACGGTAAAGTGGGCAATGGGGGTTTGGGCGGCGTTAAATTGGTCTCTGCCGACGCGACCGTTGGTGCTGAAACTACCTCCCTTAGAGGGGACAAAGCCAGGCGCAATGCGTCTAAATTGAGATCGGGGGGTCTCCATTTTGTTGAGCCGCTTTGTGGCATGGGGGGGGGATTCGGGGTGGAAATAGATCTTCGTCGTTCGCCGGAAATTACTTTTTTCACTATGAATCTCCGTGCCTAGCAAGGCCAAATAGTCGTTATCGAAAATGGCCACGTGCGATTGCATTCGCTATAGTGAATCATATGGAACCGCGACTTTGGAATCGGACGTTTGTGTTGCTAGTGGTGGGGCTGGCTGTGGTGGCGCCCCTTGAGGTGTTGTCCCTGCTGGATATCCCTGTGCCATTGGGAGTACGGCTATTGCTCAGCTTTGCAGCAATTGCCTGGTTTGGGCGTCACGTGTTTTGGAGCGGCCTGCGCAGCTTGGGTGGCCTGCGTTTTTCCAATATCAATTTGCTCATGAGTGTGGCCGTTGTGGGTGCCGTTGGCCTGGGTCAATACGAAGAAGCGGCTGTCATTGTTGTTCTATTTGGAATTGGAGAAGCCATGGAAAGCTATGGCTTGCAACGCAGCCGGCATGCGCTAAAAAGACTGATCGATCACGCACCGCAGACTGTCCAGATCAAGGGTCAGGACCTTCGCACTCCTGTGAGTGAGATACCGGTGGGTACGATGATTGCCATCAAGCCGGGAGAGCGTGTTCCCTTGGATGGGAACGTGGTGTTTGGCACGGCGCTGGTAGATGAGGCTGCGATTACGGGTGAGGCCACGCCCAAAACCAAGTTGGCTGGAGATACAGTGTATGCGGGCAGCATCACGTCCCAAGGGTATCTGGAGGTTCGAACGACAACGCGTGAGCAGAACACCGCCCTGCATAAGATTGTGGAATTAACCTACCGCGCTGCGGAAAGAAAGTCCCGGGCCCAGCGGTTTATTGAACGATTTGCCAGCATATACACGCCAGGTGTAATGGTGGCTGCAGTAGCGATCGCGGTATGGGGTCCCGTTCTTGGCGGACTCAGCTGGGGAATGGCGATAGAACGTGCTCTTGTGTTGCTGGTCATTTCATGTCCATGTGCGCTGGTGCTGTCTACGCCCGTCAGCGTGTTTTCTGCCATTGGCCATGCCAGCCAGCTGGGCGCGGTGATCAAGGGCGGCCAATTTATCGAAGAAATGGGTCGCCTGACGGCCATCGCATTTGACAAAACCCGGACGCTCACCAAAGGCCAACTGGCAGTCACGAAAATCATCCCCATGCCGGGCTTTTCAGAGGCGGACGTGGTGGCATGTGCGGCGGGTATGGAACGCTTTTCCGAGCACCCTTTGGCCAAAGGATTAATGGATTATGCAAGCCGACAGGGTTGGGATCCGCACCATTTTACTGAGTTTCAAGCGGTGGCTGGGAAAGGGCTCAGCGGTACATGCACCATTTGCACAGATGCGCATCATTGCCTGGGCAGTCTGTCATTTGTATCCCAAGACCATTCTGTGACCGAGGACGTTGTCAAGCAAGTGTCTGCTCTGGAAGCCGAAGGTAACACCGTCCTGGTGATGGCCGATGCCAATGGCGTGAAAGGCGTGATCGGCCTTTCCGATGAAATCCGCCCGGAAAGCAAAATTCTGATTGACCGATTGCGTCACTACCATATTGTGCCGATGATCGTGACCGGAGACAACGCAGCTGCCGCGCGCTTTGTTGGCGAACACGTCGGTATTTTGGAAATCAAAGCCGGATTGTTGCCCGATGAAAAAGAAGCCTTTCTGCGGGACCAGATT
>CAYINU010000043.1:0-2507 GCA_964364855.1 uncultured Candidatus Marinamargulisbacteria bacterium
CCGGTTTTTTTGCTGCCACTTGCCTTGCATCTATCAAATGGGGACACGCCCTAGTCTCCCAAATACACTGAGGGTGTCCATTCGGTTACGCCGCGCAGATAATCGGACCCGGCTGGTCTGGCATTTCTGCCGATTTTATTGAGCAGGGCGACCACTTGAGCCGTCGAAACAATGATCGGCTGACGAAATACAATCCACATCCAGCCCTCCGTACATGGCGGCGTGCTGGCAGAACCCACGTATCGGAAAAACGTCTGTCCGGCTGGTAGCAGGGACTGGGGATTAAACACCGTTGCGCGGGGCATAGCGGAAGGTGCATCTCCCTGAAGTAGGGCTTGGACCAAGGGGTCTAAGACCATATTTTTGGTCGGAGACGTCCGGCCCAAAATAGCGACAACTACCACATCACCAGTGGTATTGCGGTGAACATATTGGATTTCCATTGCATAGGTCAGACCGGCAATTTGGTGTTCGCTCGGGTTATGAAGGTGAATCTCTTGGAGGTCATAACGCACACCGTTTAGGGTTAAACCACCGGCATCCCGGATCGCAAATTGGGCTTGATGTGGGGCCCGGTCCGGTATCAACCATGCAAATCCGGGCGTGTAGTCAAAAGTCAACGTGACGTCACGGCTAACCCGCAGGGGCCGGAGGATACTGATGGGTGACTGCATTTTCCCACTGCTGCAAAGCCGATATTCGCCCGTCAACTCCCCCCAAGCCCGCGCTCCGGTTTTACCGGCGTAGGACCACAATGTCCCGGCGCTGGCAGACGCTGCAAAACCTACCAGGAATGCAGCGATCAATCCGGCAACGGTGCGCATCTAGACCAAGGTCTCTAGCCGGTCAACCAGGCCCGAAATATAGGCCATACTTTTGCGCCAAAAGTCGCCCCGGGAAATATCCACACCCAGCGCGCGGGTGAGGTCCTGTGGGCTGGCCGAACTCCCACCGGCCAAAAAGCGCTTCAGGCGCGGTACAAACGACGGACCCTCTTCCAAATACAGTTGGTACAGCGCAATGACCAGCAAATTTCCGAAGTTGTAGGCATAGACATAAAAAGGCGCTTCATACAGATGAGGAATCGCAGACCACTCCCATTTGTATTCGGGCAACACGGTCACCGAATCGCCAAACATTCGCTTTAGCTCTTCGGTGTACATGCCGCAAAGCTCGTCGGTAGACGTGAATTGCACCGAAATCCGCTCATGGGCACGCATCTCAAACCGTGAAAACATGTTCTGACGTTGGGAGGTCGCAAAAATATCTTCTAATTTCGATGTCAATATCGAGATCTGAGAGAGGCGATCGCTGTCTTTTTTCAGCTCCCAGTCGGTAACAATCATCTCTGAAAAGACGGATGCGGTTTCAGCCAATGGCAACCGTGGATGATAGGTCAAAAACGTCCGCTCCGAACATAGCATGTCATGAATGGCATGGCCCAATTCATGCGCCATGGTGGCCACATCCCGGTCGCGGCCCAAAAAATTGAGCAATACATAGGGGTCTTTGCTGGGGATAGATGAAGAACAAAAGGCCCCGCCGCGCTTGGTGGGCATCACCGGCGCATCGATGCGATTTCGATCAAACATGCGTGCAGCACACTCATAAAATGTTTTATCAAAACTGGCAAAGGCCTTTAATACAATCTCTTTCGCTTCTTCGAAGGTATACCGTCGGTTGCTTTGCGGTAGCGGCGCATAAATATCGGCCAGTGTCAGATCGGGCAGGTTGATCAGTTTCTTTTTCAGACGGTAATACCGTTCGACCAGCGGATAAGATTCCGTTGTAACATCGTGCAAAGTTTGAATGACTTCATCCGGCAGGTCGTTGTGGATATTCATCGGCTGGATGGGAGAGCCATATCCCCTGACTTTTCGCTCCACCGCACCGTTTTTGACTACGCCGTTGTACAAGTGTGTAAAAGTGGTTTGGTTGGCTTCATAACGCTCAAAAAACAGGGTCATGGCTCGGCGGCGCACATCTGGATCGGCGTGTTGGCGCAGCGCACGCAGCTGCGATCCGTTCATCTTCTGAATCTTGCCATCCAGCTCAAATTCGAATTGAAAGCCGGAGGTCAATTCCTCGTACAGTTTGCGCAAGACCGTAACACCGGCCAAATCTTTGAGGGTATCCAGTTGTTCTTCGGGCTCGGACAGATTGTACTGCGCCGTTTTGCGGGCCTGCTCGAGCACATAGCGATACCCAACCAGCTGGGGGTCAGATTCCAGCGTTTTGAGATGGTCCACGGACATCTGGGCCAATTCGAGCCGGAAAAATACAATGGTATTGCTAATGTCCGAATCCATGTCCTCGAGTCGGGATAGCAATTTTTTGGCGACTTCGGAGGCCGTGTCCTCAGCAAACAGCAACGAGGCGTACTGATAGGCCACCTGAATCCCCGATCCCAGCCGTTCAAAGGTTTCAAACGCCGTTTTCATCTCGGCAGCCGAGAGATGAGCCAGTTTTTGGTAATAGGTATTTCGAAATGCCGCGGCATCGGCCAG
>CAYINU010000043.1:2607-16369 GCA_964364855.1 uncultured Candidatus Marinamargulisbacteria bacterium
AGCAATATCCAAATGTACCCATGGTGTTTTGTCCACAAATTCCTCCAAAAATTTGGCGGCCGTGGCTGTCCCGGCAAGGCGGGTTTCCGTACAATGTTTGATGTCCGCAATGTCCGATTTCAAATAGTCGCGGTATTCCTTATATAACGGCAATTCCCAAAGTCGCTCCCCCGTGTAGTCGCTGACGGCCTTAAACCGGTTCACCATCCGGCGGTTGTTGCTTAAAATAGCTGAGGCGACATCACCCAATGCAATTAAACAGGCCCCTGTCAGCGTAGCAATATCCACGATCTCATCTGCCTTTTCAGACACGGCCAGGCACAGCGCATCCGCCAAAATGAGACGGCCTTCCGCATCGGTATTGATGATCTCGATTGACGTGCCGTTCATCGCTCGGACCACATCTCCCGGCCGCTGTGCCGTGCCGGAACACATATTTTCAACCAAGGGTATAATGGCCGTCACGTTGACTTTTGTGGCTGACGGCCCCAATTCCTGCAAGGCTACCATGGTGGCAAATACCGCCGCTGCGCCACTCATGTCCGCTTTCATTTCCCACATTTTGGCCGCAGGCTTGATCGAAATGCCACCGCTGTCAAATGTCACACCTTTGCCGACCAGAGCAACGGTTTTGGCTTTGGGATGAGGACGATAGCGTACCACGGCCATGTACGGTGCTGCCGCAGACCCTTGCGCCACACCCAAAAAGGACTGCATACCCAGCTTTTTCGCGCGATTTTTGTCAATAATCTCAACTGAAAAGTACGGTTTTTTGGTAAAGGCCAGTTTGATTTTATCCACAAAGTCTTGCGGCATGAGTAAGTTGGCCGGCGTATTGGCCAAATCCCTCGCAATCACCACAGCCTTGCCACTGGCCTGGCCCACGGTTATTCCTTTTCTGAACGTTTTACGCTTTCCCGCAGGCAACCCTACCCACACCATGCGGTTAAAGGTCGGCACCACCTCTTTTTTCGGTTTGGACTTGTAAGGCGAAAAGGTATAAGCCCCCAGCAATACGCCTTCCGCAAACGCTTGGCCGGCGAGACCCAGGTCCTGTAGCCGTCCGCAAAAAAACGGATCCCAATGCCAGTCGCAACTCTTTATTTTTTCCGAACGGAGTTTTCGAATGACATCACCGGACAACCGGCGAAAACCGTCGTAGTCGAGGGAGGCTTTTCCCGCCGAAACCAAAACCACTTTCCGATAAGGCGCAGACCCAACGACATCCCAAACCCGAATGGACCCCGGATTTGCAGATAAAACCCCGGATTTGATTAGTGCCAAAAGCCTGCCTTTTAACCGGCTATCCAGTTCTTTTAATGGGCCAGCTAATTTTTTATTTTTGGGATTAATAAAAAAGATTCCGCATTCTTTGATTGCCTGTGGCATGAAAAATCCTCCGTTTGCATGGAAAAAAATGATGGTCGTGTTGTTTCATCTTATCACCAGTTTTATGCATTTTTTAAGTTAAAAACAGCCTTGTAAAACCCCATGCGCTAGGCTATACTTTTTTCGTTTTTGTCACGAGGACACCGCAGATTTGCAGTTTTTGTAGAAAGTAGGCATGGCACGTGGTATTTCCAAAATGGACCAATCGAATTCCTCTTGTCATTCTTCTCATTGTGATCTTTCTTGGTATTTTTATCGTTTTTGCGTTGTGGTATTGGGCTTCCCCTCGCTTTCTAGAGGCGGGTTATCAACCCAAACAGCCCATCGCGTTCAGCCACCGCCTGCATGCCGGCGAGCTGGGTCTGGATTGCCGGTACTGTCATAGCAACGTCGAACGTACCGCCGCGGCCAGCATTCCGCCCACACAAGTCTGTATGAATTGTCACAACATCGTCAAAAGAGACAGCCCCGAAATCCAAAAACTCTACGCCTCCATGGAAAAAGACCGCCCCGTTGAATGGATCAAAGTTCACAATCTTCCCGATTATGTTTACTTCGATCATAGCCGCCATATCCAATCCGGTGTGGGTTGTGCAACTTGTCATGGCCGTATCGATCAAATGGATGTGGTGCGTCAGGTTGAGCCGTTGAGTATGGCTTGGTGTCTGGATTGTCACCGTGATCCTGCAAAATTTATTCGACCGGCTTCCGAGGTGACCACTATGGACTGGTCAGCCGGATCTGATGCGGATCAAATCACGCTCGGAGAACAGCTGGTCGCTGCCAAACACATTCAAACCAAGCAGGACTGTAGCACCTGTCACCGATAGTCAAGGAGAAAAGTAGGATATGCACAAGCATTACTGGCGCAGCGAAAACGAATTAAATAAAACCGCCGAATTCCAATCTTTCCAAGACCGTGAGTTTCCGGTAGACGCATCTGTTCTGGAAACCCCCGTCAGCCGGCGGTCATTTATCAAGCTGATGGGGGCCTCCATGGCACTGGCAGGTCTAACCGGCTGTAACGGAATCCGCAGACCTACCCGTCACATTTATCCTTACGCCAATATGCCCGAATACCAAGTTCCGGGCCGCCCCAATTTTTATGCGACTTCCATGGCCATCGGTCATCAAGTAAACGGTTTAGTCGCAGAGAGTTTCGAAGGGCGTCCTACCAAGATCGAAGGCAATCCCGACTACCCGCTCAATCCGGATGGCTCAGCCTCTGTTTTTAATCAAGCCTCTGTGATCGATCTGTATGATCCTGACCGACTCAAAACCGTTCGGCACCGCAACGAAGCCGCCACGTGGGAAGGGTTCTCTGCCTGGTGGAATCGACAATCAAAGACGCTTAAAGCAAACCACGGCGCAGGTCTATATATTTTGTCTACCATCCAGACTGGGCCTACTTTTTACCGGGTGGCAGATCAATTAAAATCCCAATTTCCACAAGCCACTTTTCTTATTAGCGAACCGGTAAACGCCGATAATGTCGTGACCGGGGTCTACAGCATGACTTCTCAAAAAGCCATTCCTGTTCTGGATTTTTCAGGCGCGAAGGTCATTGTGTCTTTGGACAGCGACTTTCTGGGAGTGGAAGGCGATACCGTTCCTCAGATTCGGACTTTCGCCGAAAGTCGTGTTCCAGGCAAAAAAATGAGCCGTTTCTATGCCATCGAATCCCGTACAGGAGTCACCGGGGCAAAAGCCGACCACCGCCTACGTGTAAAGCCCAGCCAAATCGAAGCCTTTACGATTGTATTGGCCAAGGCCCTATCCCAACATGTCATCCTTCCCGGACAAGCGGCCCTTGCTCCGCTGTTCGTCCAAGCCGACGCTCTAGCCCACTCATTTGACTCTAAATTCATCAACGCCTTGGTCGAGGACTTGGTCAAAAACCGTGGCCGCTCCGTGGTAACCGCAGGATACAATCAACCGCCCAGTGTGCATGCCTTGGTATGGGCCATCAATAGCGCTTTGGGCAATACCAGCGGTGTTCGCTATTACCCCGTTCCCTTTTCCGACCATGCGTTTAACAAGCAGTCTAGTACCGATGCCTTGATTACCCTGCAAAACGCATTGGAATCTAAAGCTGTGGATACCCTGATCATTTTAGATGGCGACCCAGCCTATACGGCGCCCGCTGATCTGAATCTCGGTGCCCGGCTCGCACTTGCAAAACACGTCGTCCATTTAACCTTGAGAGAAAATGCCACGAGCCGAACTGCCGAATGGGTACTGCCGCAAGCGCATTTTCTGGAAAGTTGGGATGATGCCACGGCCAGCACAGGGGCCATTTCCATCATTCAGCCACTCATCTCCCCCCTCTTTTTTGGCAAGACACCCGCAGAATTACTCACTCTCCTCGCGAACACCCCACAAGAAGACTATGACCTGGTCGTCGCCACAGCCAAAAGCAATCATACCGGCGGAAATTTTGATGCAGCGTGGAAATCTTGGCTGCATAAAGGTGTGGTTTCAACAGGCACATCCGCTAGTATGCCAAGCTATTCCCCTACCGGTTTAGATACGGTGCTGGCCGAAAGCCAAAAGCGCGTGCGCAAACCCAATTCCGGATTGGAAATCGCCTTTTACCCTGATCAAAAATT
Organism: uncultured Candidatus Marinamargulisbacteria bacterium; assembly: GCA_964364855.1. Lineage (GTDB taxonomy): Bacteria > Margulisbacteria > Marinamargulisbacteria > CAYINU01 > CAYINU01 > CAYINU01. The sequence goes on from CAYINU010000043.1 coordinate 6,606, forward strand.
ATATGACGGCCGCTATGTCAACAACGGTTGGCTCCAAGAAACCCCGGAAACCTCCACAAAACTGACATGGGACAATGCGGCTATTGTGAGTCGCAAAACGGCAGATGCGTTGGGCGTGAATACCGAAGATGTCATCACCATTAAGGTCAACGGCCGCGCATTGGATGCGGCCGTGTTTGTACTCCCCGGCATGCCGGACGACACCCTTTCGATTGCACTCGGATATGGCCAATCCCAAGTGGGCCGCATCGGTTCGGATCGCGGTTTTAATGCTTACCAGATTCGGACCACGCAAGGGTTGTATATGGCATCCGGTGTGACCGTTTCCAAAACCGGAAAGACCTACGTCTTGGCTTGCACACAAGACCATTGGAGCATGGAAAACCGCCCGTTGATCCGCGAAGCGTCCTTGGCCACCTATCTGGCACAGCCGGATTTTGCAAAAGACATGGGAGAAGAAGTCCCTCACAACCGTTCTTCTTGGAATGAGCATCCTTACGACACCGGATACCAATGGGGACTGTTCATCGACTTGGCAAAGTGTACGGGTTGTAACGCGTGTACCATTGCCTGTCAGGCTGAGAATAACATCCCGATCGTCGGCAAAGATCAGGTCAAAAAAGGTCGTGAAATGCACTGGATCCGCGTCGATCGGTATTTTGTAGGCGACACCGCAGACGCCCAAATGGCTTTCCAACCCGTTACTTGTTTGCAGTGTGAAAACGCACCTTGCGAAAACGTGTGTCCCGTTGCGGCCACGACTCACAGCGTAGAAGGGCTCAACGATATGACCTACAACCGATGTGTGGGTACCCGTTATTGCAGCAATAACTGCCCGGTAAAAGTGCGTCGTTTCAACTTCTTTGATTATCATCAACGCAACCCTGAAGCAAAACCCAAGGCACGCGAGCATTTGTTTGATGCCGTCAAAACGCCTGACAAACTGATGCAAATGCAATTCAATCCTGATGTAACCGTACGGATGCGGGGGGTCATGGAGAAATGCACCTATTGCGTCCAGCGCATTAATCAAGGCAAGTTTGCCGCCAAATTGCAGAACCGCACGATCCAAGACGGTGAAATCAAAACCGCTTGTCAGCAAACCTGTCCCGCAAATGCCATTACATTTGGCAATATCCGTGATGAAAACAGCGCGGTCTACAAACTGCGTAACGACAGTCGAAACTATTCCATTTTGGAAAGCTTACTCTTAAAAGCACGCACCACTTACGGCGCTGCCGTCCGCAATCCCAATGACCGGCTCGAGGTCATGGCCAAACCCGCAACTGAACACGGAGGACATCACTCATGAGTAGCACGTTCGAGGATACCGTCTCCCGCCCCCCACTGGTAACCGGAGCAAGGTCCATTGCCGATATATCGGAGATGGTCAGCCGGCCCATCGAACTCAGCGCTCCGAAATGGTGGAAAATTTCATTCGGTGTTTCTCTGGCGCTGTTGGCCATGTTTATTGCCCTATTGGGTTACCTATTCTGGGAAGGCACCGGTATCTGGGGAGTCAATCAGCCTGTCGGATGGGGATTTGCCATTGTTAACTTTGTATTTTGGGTCGGTATTGGGCACGCAGGTACTCTTATTTCCGCGATTCTATTTCTCTTCCGGCAAAAGTGGCGGACCTCTATCAACCGCTTTGCCGAAGCCATGACCATTTTTGCCGTTATCTGCGCCTTGATCTTCCCCTCCGTACACATTGGCCGGGTTTGGCTGGCCTACTATTTTTTCCCACTGCCGAATCAAATGGCCATGTGGCCCAATTTCCGCAGTCCGCTGCTGTGGGACGTCTTTGCGGTTAGCACCTATTTTACGGTCTCGCTGTTGTTCTGGTATGTCGGACTCATTCCCGATTTGGCCACGCTACGCGACCGTGCCAAAACCAAAACCCGCAAAATCACGTACGGCATTTTTGCCTTGGGCTGGCGCGGGTCGAACCGGCACTGGCTCCATTATGAACGGGCCTACTTACTGTTGGCAGCCCTCTCCACCCCACTGGTTTTGTCCGTTCACTCCATTGTGAGTTTTGACTTTGCCGTTGCGCAATTACCGGGCTGGCATGCCACCATTTTCCCCCCTTATTTTGTTGCCGGCGCCATCTTTTCCGGATTTGCAATGGTCCTTAATCTTCTGATTTTGGCGCGCAGTATCTTTGGCCTTGAGGACTTGGTTACCAAAACCCACTTGCGCAATATGTGTGTCATTATTCTCGCCACCGGTACGATGGTCGGTTATGCCTATGCCATGGAATTTTTTACGGCTTGGTATTCAGGCAATGTCTATGAACAGTTTACGTTTATTAACCGTGCCTTTGGTCCCTATTGGTGGGCCTATTGGATTATGGTGTCATGTAATGTCATTTCGCCGCAATTGTTTTGGTTCAAAAAATTCCGCGAGAGCATACCGGCCATGTTTACCATTGCCATCTTTGTAAACATCGGGATGTGGTTTGAGCGCTTCGTCATTACGGTCACCTCACTTTCCCGCGACTTTCTTCCCTCCAGTTGGGGACACTATACGCCCACTTGGGTGGATATTCTCACCTTTGTCGGTAGCTTCGGCCTGTTTTTCACTCTCTTCCTCTTGTTCTTAAAATTCATGCCCATGATTGCCATGGCCGAAGTCAAGGGCGTCCTGCCCGAATCCAACCCTCACCATGGAGATGACTACCATGCCTAAATCCACCTCTCACGTCGTTGCGGAATTCGAGACTCCCAAAGCCTTGCTTCATGCGGCGGAAGCCCTGCAAAAGGCCGGGTTTCGCAAATACGATGCCTATAGCCCTTTTCCTATCCATGGCCTGGACGAGGCCATGCAGCTCCCCGCCTCAAAACTACCGTGGATCGTACTGTGTGGCGGTCTTTTTGGTGCCTTATTCGGATTTGGGTTCCAAACCTGGGTTTCTGTGACCGCCTATCCGGTTGTCATCGGGGGGAAACCCCTGTTTAGCTATCAGGCCTTTGTCCCCGTCACATTTGAATTGATGGTGCTTTTTTCGGCATTTGCCGCTGTCTTCGGTCTGTTTGGCATTATTCGTTTGCCCAAACCTTATGACCCGATGTTCAAACATTCCACTTTCGGAAACGCCAGCTCTCACAGCTTTTTTATCAGCATTTCCTCCCAAGATCCGCATTACGAGGAAGGCCGAGTTAAGACCACACTGGCGCAGTTGGGTGGTAAAAACGTGGAGGTCGTCAAAGACTAATGAATATGAACTATAAACTCGGCATCTTAATTCTCTGTTTATTGCCTTTGGCAGGTTGCCAAGGCATGATCTCCGAAAAGCCCCCCATCCATCCCAACGTTAATCTTGACTTTCAACCCAAATTCAAGGCACAAAGTCTGCCGCAAACCCCACCGGCGCATACGGTTCCATGGGGCACAGGCGCGTTTAATACGGCGCAAGCGCAGCGCGACGCCATCCTACAATCGGATGTCGCCTTTTATGCGGGAATGACACCTCACCAAAGCTTCGTTACCCAAATCCCGGTAGATATCGATCACGATTTTATTAACCATGGCCAAACGCGATTCAACATCTATTGTGCGGCCTGTCATGACCGCACCGGAGCGGGTCAAGGGATGGTGGTACGCCGCGGTTTCATACCCCCACCTGATCTTATAGAAGATCGGCTTTTGAACATGACGGACGGTGAGCTCTTTGACATCATTACGCATGGTCGTCGCACCATGCCTTCCTATGCCTACCAAATTCCCGTTCTCGATCGTTGGGCCATTGTGGCGTATGTCCGGGCCTTGCAAAAGGCCCGAACCACGCCTGCATTTGAGCTCACTACCGAACAACGGATGTTGTTACACTAAGGAGTTGTCATGAAAGCCCCCGAGATAAAGTTAACCGGATTTTTGGCCAATACGCTTCCCAAATGGTTGTATGGGATCGGCACCGTGGGCATCGTGGTTTCGATTTTGCTCTTCCGTCAAAACCCTCACCACTTCTTTTTCTCTTATCTGTTTGCTTTTTTCGTATTGTGTGCGCTTACACTGGGCTGCCTGTTTTTTGTTATTATCCAGTTTCTATCCCGAGCAGGCTGGAGCGTGGTCGTTCGACGGATTCCGGAAGTCTATTTGGAAACTTTTGTCTTGCTAGCCATGATGGTCATTCCGATTTTACTGGGCATGCATCAGCTTTATCACTGGACAGAAATTCATGCCCTAAGCCATGACGCCGTCTTGCAATCAAAAAGTCCCTACCTGAATGTGCCTTTTTTTATCATTCGAACTCTTTTCTACTTTGCGGTATGGATCTGGCTGGGACGGCGTTATTTGTTGAACTCTGTCAAACAAGATGAAACCGGTAACCCGAAAATTACGGCCCATCTGCAACGCACCTCTACCTACGGCATTTTGCTGTTTGGTTTGACCATTACCTTTGCTTCTATTGACTGGATTATGTCACTGACCCCTCACTGGTACTCCACCATTTTCGGCGTCTATACCTTTGCCGGCGCTGCCGGTGCAGGCTTTGCACTGGTTGCGTTGACTGCCATGATTTTGCGCCGAGCCGGTTTTTTAAAAGATATCATTCGCATTGACCACTACCATGACTTGGGCAAGTTTATATACGGTTTTATCATTTTCTGGACCTACATCGCCTTTAGCCAATATTTCTTGGTATGGTATGCCAACATTCCGGAAGAAACCGGATGGTTTTTGGTCCGCACACATACCAACTGGGTTTATCTCACCGTATTTTTGGCCATCGGTCATTTTGTCGTGCCGTTCTTGGGATTTATGTCCCGCCACGCCAAACGTAACCTGCCTTATCATTTCGGCATGCTGATCTGGCTTTTGCTGATGGAAATCGTAGATGTTTATTGGCTGGTCATGCCGGCCTACTCTCCGACAGGCATGCGCTTTGCCTGGACGGATTTGACCTTGTTGGTGGGTCTGGGTGGTATTTACTTTGGGTATTTCTTTACCCGGCTAAGCCGCTATAATTTGTTTCCGCTAAAAGATCCGCGCTTGGCGGAATCCAAGGCATTTAAGAACGTTTAAAGGAGACACCATGGGCGCTACGCATTCTGCTTCTATCGACCACGACATGTCCCAACCCAATTCTTGGTTGGTGTTTTGGACACTCATCGTTTCTGGAGCGCTATTGATCCTATGTTCTTGGGTGTTTTGGGGGGTTTACGAAGGGTTACGTGGTGAAATCGTGTTGGAAAATGAAAAGTCAGCCGGAAATTACTATGAGCTGCAAGGTTTACGCACCACCGAAACCACTGCCTTAACGGAGTATCGCTGGTTGGACAAAGAGAAAAATAAGGCCCAGATTCCCATAGAGGCTGCCAAGAATGACGTGGTCCGCCATTATCAAGCCCGTTAGCTTTTTTCTCCTCTTATTTAGCCTTATTTTTTGGAGTACCGCTGGGCACGCAGCCGATCCGATTTATAAAAAAATAGGTCTGGACGCTCAGGTCGGGAAAACCGTGTCGCTGGATGCCACTGTCCGGTTGGCTAGCGGCAAGCAAACCACGCTACGTGCGCTCACACAATCCGGCCAACCCCTGATCTTGGTATTGGCCTATTACCACTGCCCCATGCTCTGTAGTTTGGTATTAGACGGTGTTGAAAAGTCCGTTGCCCCCCTTTGGCCCGCTCAAAAATTTACCTTGCTCACCATCAGCATCGATCCGCATGAGCCCCTAAAAAACGCCAAAAACTATCAAGACAGATATGCGGCCAAGTACCCCAACTGGCAATTTGGGGTGGCCTCAGCAAATGTAATCCGGACCCTCGAAAATCAAATTGGTTTTCGTGCAGTTTATTTCCCAAAAACAGGTGAATATGCCCATCCTGCGGTGATTACGTTTTTGGCACCCGACGGGCGCATTTCCCGCTATTTATTGGGTGTAGAATATCGCCCCCAAGACGTCCGGTTGGCATTGGCTGAAGCACGGAATTTTCAATTCAATTCCGCTATAGATAAAGTAGTGCTGTTTTGTTACAATTACGACCCTGTTACCAACCGCTATGTCATCCAAGCTTTTAACGTGATGAAGGTGGGTGCCGCGATGACTGTTATCGGTATTATCGCGTGGGTTATATATTTGATTCTCCAAGAAAGAAGGAAAAGTAGGTCGATCACTCATGAATGAAAATCTTGTAGATTCCGGAAGTTTGCTGTTACCTGCGTCCGCCACCTCGCTTTCCCATCAGGTGGATATCCTGTTTTATTTCATCGTGATTTTGTCCCTGATTTTCTTTATTCCCATCGTCATTGTGCTGGTGATGTTTTCCATTCGCTATGTCCGATCCAAACTGAACCCAGCTGCGGCCTCTCAGATGACCCACAACACGGTTCTGGAGTTGAGCTGGACCATCATCCCTCTGATTTTAGTCATGGTAATTTTTTACTGGGGTGCACAAGGATTTATGGCCATGTCGGTGGCCCCGAAAAATGCACTTGAGATCCGCCTTACCGCTCAAAAATGGTATTGGCAATTTGAATACAAAAATGGGGTTCGCACGCGTAACGAAATCGTGGTTCCCAAAGGTCAGCCCATCAAATTGCTCATGACTTCCAATGACGTTATTCATAGTTTTTTCGTCCCCAATTTCCGTACCAAACGTGACGTTGTTCCCAACCGTTACACCACGTTGTGGTTCACTGCCGACAAAACCGGCAATTTCCAAGTATTTTGTGCGGAGTTTTGCGGCGACGGTCACTCTCAAATGCTCGGCACTGTGCGCGTCTTGACACCGACTGCCTACGAACAATGGCTCCAAAAAGAAGCCCAGGCCTCCAATGAAAATGTACCGCTGGATGAGATTGGAAAAAAAGTTTTTGACACGGCCTGTATCGCCTGCCACTCCACAGACGGATCTCCCAAAGCCGGCCCGACCTGGAAGGGACTTTATGGTCACCAGGTTAGCGGTGAAGCTGGCAAAACAGCCGTTGCCGATGATAACTACCTGCGTCAAAGCATCTTGGATCCGAAAGCCTTCGTGGTAGCCGGATACGCCAATGTCATGCCGTCCTTCCAAGGACAGCTAACGGATCAGGAAATCAATGGCGTTATCGAATACATCAAAAAATTGAAGTGAAAGGATCGTCATCCATGACAGAGCATCACGCCTCGGAAAAGAGTTATCTCGAATCGCCAAAAGGATGGCGTTCTTGGCTATTTACTCTCGATCACAAGCGCATCGGTATTATGTATTTGGCCTTTATCACTTTTTCCTTCTTTTTGGGTGGCATGTTTGCGATGTTGGTCCGGCTGGAGCTGTTATCCCCAGCGCAAACCCTGTTTACCGCAAAGCAATATAACCAGCTTTTCACTCTTCATGGGGCGATTATGGTTTTTCTGTTTATCGTGCCTTCCATACCGGCTTCTCTGGGCAACTTCGTGCTGCCGATTATGTTGGGTGCAAAAGACGTGGCATTTCCCCGTTTGAACCTGGCCAGCTTGTGGATTTATGCCTTCGGCGCCGTGTTTTGCGTGCTGTCCATGATCCTCGGTGCAGTGGACACGGGCTGGACCTTTTATACCCCCTATTCCACCACAACGGACACCAGTGTTGTCACGATGACTCTGGGGGCATTTATTTTGGGCTTCTCCTCAATTTTGACCGGCGTTAACTTCATCGTGACCATCCACCAAATGCGGGCCAAGGGCATGGGCTGGTTTCGCATGCCCTTGTTTTTGTGGGCCCTCTACGCCACGGCCTTCATCCAAGTTCTGGCCACGCCCGTACTGGCCATTACCCTGTTATTGCTGCTGGTGGAGCGTACATTAAATATCGGTATTTTCAACCCTGCCTTGGGTGGCGACCCCGTTATGTTTCAGCATTTCTTCTGGTTCTACTCTCACCCGGCCGTTTACATCATGATTTTGCCGGCAATGGGCATCATTTCCGAAATCGTCACAACGTTTTGTAAACGCCATATTTTCGGGTACCGATTCGTGGCCTATTCCAGCTTGGCTATCGCCGCAATCGCCTTTTTGGTATGGGGACACCATTTGTTTGCCAGTGGCCAGTCCGAATTCGCCAATATTTTATTCTCCGGCCTGACGTTCTTGGTTGCCATTCCCTCCGGGATTAAGGTCTTTAACTGGATCGCAACCATGTACAAAGGCAGTATCGACATCAAAGCCCCTTTCTTGTATTTCCTGGCTTTTATGTTCCTGTTTTGTATCGGCGGATTCACCGGGGTTGTCCTGGGTACATTATCTTTGGATTTGTACCTCCATGACACCTACTTCGTGGTCGCTCATTTCCACTATGTCATGATGGGCGGAACGGTCATGGCTTTTTTGGCGGGCCTGCACTACTGGTGGCCCAAGATGTTCGGCAAAATGTACAATGAATTTTGGGCAGCCATCTCCTGGGTTTTTGTTTTTGTCGGTTTTAATATGGTGTTTCTGACCCAATTCTTTCTGGGCACAAAAGGAATGCCCCGACGCTATTACACCTACCTCCCCCAATATCAGCCTTTTCATGCGTTCTCCACCTTCGGGTCTTGGGTGTTGGGAGTTGGGTTTTTGATCATGGCAGTTTATCTGATCGATTCGCTAATCAATGGCAAAAAAGCCCCCGCTAACCCCTGGGGTGCCCTGGGCCTGGAATGGCAAACTTCCTCACCCCCTCCCACCGAAAACTTCTTGCATACCCCCGTTGTAACCCATGACCCTTATGCCTATCCGGACACCAAGGGCACGCGGACACAAGGGGCTTAGTCATGAATAAGAACTTCGAATACGTCCCTCATCACGTTGCCCACCATTTTGACTCTGCAGAACAAGAGTTTGGAGCAGCCAAGCTCGGCATGTGGGTTTTCCTAGTTCAAGAAATTCTTTTCTTTGGTGGATTATTCGTGGCTTACGCGATTTTTCGCTACCTCTTTCCCGATATGTTCATCGGCGCCAGCAAAGTGCTCTCCTGGAAATTGGGAACCCTCAATACCATCTTTCTGATTACCAGCAGCTTTACGATGGCCATGGGCATTCGCAGTGCCCAAACCAACCAACGTCAGGCGTCGATCGCGTACCTGTCTGCCACGTTTATGTTTGCCCTCGGCTTTTTGGTCGTGAAATACATCGAATATAGCGCCAAGCTTCACCACGGCATTTGGCCTCTACATTGGAGCGCGGGACCCGAATATGATGGCCTCCAATTGTTTTTCGGCATCTACTACGCCCTAACGGGGCTTCACGGACTGCATGTTCTGATCGGGATGTGTCTCATCGGCTGGATTATTTATCGATCTACCAAAAATGAGTTTTATTCCGAGTACTACACGCCGGTTGAAATGGTCGGATTATACTGGCACTTGGTGGACTTGATCTGGATTTTCTTGTTCCCGCTGCTCTACCTCATCTAACGGAGAAACCCTATGTCACATCACAACACTAGCCATCACTTTATCCCACCGGTCCGATACTATCTGCTGACCTTTATCAGTCTGCTGATCCTGACTGCGATCACCGTGGTGGTCACCCGTTTTGATCTCGGAACGCTGGACTTGATCGTTGCGCTGGTTGTCGCGGCGATTAAAGCGTCTTTGGTTCTGTTGTTTTTTATGGGCCTGCGCTGGGACAAAGGGCTAAACACCGTCATTTTCATCGGCGGATTTTTCTTCCTGCTGATTTTTATCGGGTTTACCTTGGGCGACATCGCCACACGTGGTGGTGGAGACACGCGTGAACGCGGATTTATTCATATTCAGGAGTATAAGCCTCAGTCTAGTCCGACCCATCACTAACGAGGAGGTCTGAACTGAAACCGAA
>CAYINU010000044.1:0-16317 GCA_964364855.1 uncultured Candidatus Marinamargulisbacteria bacterium
GTGCTCACAGAGAACACCCTGACGCCATTCTGAGACGGCCTTTTTTATGAGATGGGTTTTAGTTTGTACGCACATTCGCGACAAGGAGGTTCACAACACTCTTGGTTTGGTCATCTTGCTTCATCATCACCTTTATTTTGTCGCAGGCGTGCATGACCGTCGTGTGATCACGGTTACCGAAACTTTCACCAATTTTGGGTAAGGAGACATTGGTGAGTTCCCGTGCCAAATACATGGCGACCTGCCGGGCAAAGGTCACATCTTTTATGCGGGATTTGGAACATAGATCAGAATCAGAAATTTGAAAATAATCCGATACTTTTCGCTTGATCTGGGCGATGGTCAGAGGCTTTTCCCGCTTCACGCCAACCATGTCTTTGATAACATCACTGGCAATAGATAGGGTCACTTCGGTATTTAGCAAAGATGCATAGGCCACGATGCGGGTAAGGGCACCTTCCATTTCACGAACGTTGGTGGGAATTTGCGTGGCGATAAAATGTAAAATTTCGTCTGATACCGTGAGATTATTAAGCTCAATTTTTTTTCGCAAAATAGCAATCCGGGTTTCAAATTCCGGGGGTTGAATATCGGCAATGAGCCCCCATTCAAACCGAGTACGAAGCCGTTCTTCGAGAGTCGGAATTTCTTTTGGAGGACGGTCAGATGTTAAAATAATTTGTTTATTGCGGCCATGAAGTTCATTAAAGGTGTGGAAAAACTCTTCCTGTGTTTGTTCTTTGCCAGCTAAAAATTGAATATCATCCACCAAAAGTACATCGACGTTGCGGTATTTTTTTCGAAACGAATCCATACGTTTATCTTTAATACCGTTGATCAATTCGTTAGTAAACCGCTCAGACGATGCGAAATGCAGGACCAATTTGGGCTTGGTTTCCAAAATCTTATTGCCGATAGCGTGAAGAAGATGGGTTTTCCCCAATCCTGCTGATCCGTAAATAAAAAGGGGGTTATAGGCTTTTGATGGTGCTTTGGCTACCGCTTCTGATGCCGCATAAGCAAATCGGTTATTATGTCCTACGACAAAGTTCTCAAACGTATATTTGCGGTTAAATAACAACGAATCATAGGACTCTTTTTTACGGGTCTCAAATATCGGAAGTTGTTCCACCTCCGGCTTGCTGGTATCGGATGAAACCACATATTCAATAACGATTTGCGCATCGTCGGGCTTTTGTAAGACCAGACAAATCAGGGGTTCACATTTTTCCTTGATCCATTCTTTGGAAAAATCGTTGGGAACCTCCAATGACATCACGTTGTTTTCCATGCCGATCATTTTTGTGGAAGACAGAAAAGTTTGGTACGCAGGAGGTGATAATTCTTTCCGCAATTTTGAGAGTATCGCCGACCAGGTTTTTTCCATAACTTTTCCCCAAGTATCCACAATTTATCCACAGCTCTAGTTTGAGGGTGGATTGAACGTAAAAACACCTCTATTTTGAGTGTGCCACGCTCAAATTTCGGCAAAGCGCCTCAGCCAAGCATGAGCAGTCGTCTTTTAATTTCCCACAGCTTATCCACAAGCTGCACCACTCTCTACAAAGAACACTATTCAGTTAGTTGGGATATGTAATGCTATCACGCGCACTACTGCTTTTCAAGGAAGGCAAAGGTGATGATTAGCGCCGTTTTGCAACCACAAAAATACTGGGTGTCAACAAGGGCCGGCAAAAGACATGTTGGATGATGAGATCCAGCCGGACCAATAGGGTCGTGGGGATGAATTTTTTTAACAACGGACTCCTAAAAAATGAAGTAGACCGGACATGTAGGATGTCAAAACCCGATTCTTTTAATAACGAAAAAATAAAGTCAGGATGAAAATTGAGAAAGGTCTTGGAATGCACCAGCGGCGCTTTGGAAAACGGATTGTCGTTTCGGTTTCCAAAAACAAACCGAAGGATATTGATCCAGTGCCTTTTATTGGGAATCTCCATAATCAAAATGCCGCCCGGGAGAAGCACGCGATGGAATTGTGAGATAAGGGATTCTGGTTTCTGAAAATGGTGCAAAGTCCGTATGGTTACCACGGCATCCACGCTGCGATCCGGTAACGGAATCTCATACAAGTTGCCTTGCACATAGGTTACCACCGACGACTGAATGTCGGATTTGGCCTGGGCCAACAGGTCAGCGGAATAGTCCATTAATATAAACGAACGGGCACGCTCTGCGTAAGCGGGGAATAGCCGGCCAAATCCACAACCCGCGTCCAGTAGACGCTCAAAGACAGGGAACTGCCTAAGGAGCTGATTTAGGGTCAGTGATTCGACCTGATGCTCGTATTGCCGGTTTACCTGCTGCCAATACTCCTGTTTATAATCGTAACCTGTATAATCCGAGACATCGGGTGTGGCCATAAGTTATTATTTTACACAGCCCGCCGTTCGGTTAACAAGCCAATCCGGCAAGTGATATAGTATGCCGTAAGGAGAAAACATGCCCAACCGTTTTGTCAGAACCTTATTTGTCATTTGTCTGATCGCCTCGCCCGCATGGGCCGTGGATCTATCCACTTCCCATTTTTCGCGTTCATACAGTCTTGCCGCATTGGGTTGGGTGCGTAGTTCCAACCGGGACTTTATTAAAATCGGATTGAGTCCGGACTTTAATTGGGGGCCCGTCGAGTTGGGAGTGGATGCCACGCTATACTCGCCGCTGGGTAGTGATCCGTCGATTCCTAACGAGCTCCAACCCTTTAACTTCCGCTATATGTCCTATCGCCACAATGACGATTGGAAAATCGGCTGGGGACGCTTGTTCAATGTCACTTACGGGTATGGGTTGCTCCTCAATGCGTATGATTCCGGCAATTTTGGGTCCAGCGAATTTATCACTCGCAAGGCCGGGACCGAGGTCATGATCAACAGCGGGCCTGTTGGCGTGATGGCGTTTTATACGGGTACCGATGTGTTGGGTATTCGCAGTGAATACCAGCTCCATCCTTTTGTGATTGGTGCGACGTTTGTGCAGGACTCCACGGGGGTATTTGATCCGGACACGCCAAGCGTTTTGGTGCGATTGCCGCAAAGTGCCTATAGTGCGGACATTGGCCTGCCCCTCTTTGCGGGCGGACCGGCGCTATTCACCGAATACGGCCGACTGGTCAATCAGTCTGACGGCTTGGCTCTGGGCATTTTTGGCAGCGGTTTTATTCGTTACCGTGCCGAATACCAAATTCTACAGGCCAGGTTTGTACCCGGCTATTTCAATAGTGTCTATGAAAACTACAACGCGCCGTTATTCCGCTTTTCGGTGGACGCGCCCGCCTCTGCGTATCGAGGGTGGCATCTGTGGACACTTACGGATTTGGGTTGGGTGAACCTTGGCGCAGAGTATTGGGCTTATGAAGGGTTCCAAAGTATTCTGTCCGGTTCTGTAAGTTGGCAGCGTATCGGGAGTTGGGCAGGCTCGGTTAACTACTACCGAACGTTTATTCCAGGTACCTATCCGGTGCTGACCGCCGATGTCATTTACTATGACTTTCCTGGTGTTCCGTTCCCCGCTGATGCTACCATACGTGCCCGGCGCGAGTATATCAGCGATACCACTTTTATCGAGTCATACACGGTCGAGGTTCAGCCCAATCTGTCCAAGATTTTTGGTATTTCCTTTTAAAGGATGACGATGTCTGGCGCATGGGATGTTTTGGTTATCGGAACGGGCCACGCGGGTTGTGAGGCTGCCTTGGCCAGTGCAAGGATGGGGTGTAATACTGTCGTTTTTACCGTAAATGCAAGAAAAATTGGATTAATGCCTTGCAATCCATCCATTGGTGGGCCAGCAAAGGGTCAGATCGTGAGTGAGGTCGATGCCCTCGGTGGCGAGATGGGCCGGGCGGCGGACCAGACCCACATCCAAATGAAGGTGCTTAACCGCTCCCGAGGTCCGGCCGTACAGTGTTTGCGTAGTCAAAACGATAAATATGCCTATAACCGGTACATGACCGATGTTTTGCACCATCAACCGAACCTGACTGTTGTAGAGGGCGAGGTGGTGGATCTGATTACCGAAGGCCAAAAAGTGGTTGGTGTCCGCTTAAAAGATGGACGTGAATTTTGGGGTAAAAGCACCGTGGTGACTACCGGCACATTTTTGAGCGGCAAAATCCATATTGGATTGACCAGTTATGCGGCCGGTCGGGTAGGGGAACCCAGCGCAGACCAGTTGACTGGCGCCCTGATTCGGCTAGGACTCAAAGTCGGCCGCCTCAAAACAGGGACCACGCCTCGCCTGGCGGCAGAGTCTATTGATTATCGTAAAATGAGCGTTCAGCCCGGGGATCTCGAGTTCCTCAGTTTTTCATTTCGCACTTTCCCCAATGATCGGTATAAGAACCAGTTGGATTGTTATCTGACGGGCACCACGCCCAAGACCCATGAGATTATTTTGAACAACTTGGATCGATCGCCTATGTTTTTAAAGGTCATTAAGGGCGTGGGGCCCCGGTATTGTCCTTCTATTGAGGACAAGGTCTTTCGATTTAAGGACAAAAACACCCATCAAATTTTCATCGAGCCCGAGTCGCGCGAAACCAATGAGGTTTATGCGCAAGGACTCAATACGTCATTGCCAGAAGATGTTCAGGAATCTTTTTTAAAGACCATTCCCGGGCTAGAGGCGGTCAAAGTTCTAAAGCCAGGCTACGCCGTAGAATATGATTTTGTTTATCCCAACCAACTGCTGGCCTCACTGCGCTGCCGTGGCGTGACTGGATTGTTTTTGGCGGGGCAAATCAATGGGACCAGTGGCTACGAAGAAGCTGCGGGACAGGGGATAGTTGCCGGTATTAATGCTGCCTTGGCCGTGCAGGGGCGTGACCCCTTGGTGCTAAGCCGAGAGGAGTCCTACATTGGCACCCTGATTGATGATCTGATCACCAAAGCCATTTACGAGCCCTATCGCATGTTGACCTCGCGCTCCGAATACCGATTGCTCTTGCGCCAAGATAACGCGGTGTTTCGATTGGCTGAAAAAGGACATGCCGTGGGACTGCTCACGGATGCGGAATTGACCTTGGCCCGTCAGATGAAAAGCGAGGTTGATGCACTGGTCAAGGACTGGGGAAAGGCGACTGTAAGTGCCGATATTGTACGTGCTTTTGGCCTGTCTCAAAAGGTGAGCGTCAGACATTGGATCAAGCGGGCTGACGTTGGCGAGGCGGATATTTTGAAGTTTACCTCTGGCAAGCCGGGCTCAGTACGCCGCGCCATGATCGAAATTAAATATGAAGGCTATTTGGACCGGCAGCGGCGTGACATTGATAAAATGCGGCGTCTGGAGCAGCTTGAAATCCCGGCATTTGTTGATTTTGAACGTATCCGGGGGCTACGTGGCGAATCACGTGAAAAACTTAAGCGCTATCGCCCACGTACGTTTGCGGATGCCAGGCAAATCGGGGGCATCAATCCGGCCGACTTGACGGTATTGGTCCACTATCTGGAACGTATTACCAGCCTGCATGTCCAGCGTTGACGCCTTTGTCGGGTTCTTAAAAGACTACAATCAGCGTACCAATATCTATTCGGAAAAGGCGTATGACCGCTTGCCGTTTCATCTTCGCGATTCGGAGTTGCTGGGTCACTTGGTTGTTGCGCGCGGGAATCACGTAGTAGATATTGGCTCCGGAAGTGGGCTGCCATCCGTGGTCATGGCGATAACGTGCCCTTCATTACGCGTGTGGGCGGTGGAGTCCGCACATCGCAAGGCGTGTTTTTTAAATGCGGCCAAAACAGCGCTTGGCCTAAACAACCTCGAAGTGGTTCATGACGACATCCGCGCATTTTTAAGAAAACGGCCGAATTTTGCCCTATTTACCGCAAAAGCCTTTGCCCCCTTGCCTGACATCATTTCTATTGTTAAAAGCCGTGTGATGGGCAAAAATGGCGGGCTTTTTGTGCCCATTAGCGCAAGGCAATGGGACATGTATCGGGCCTTATCCGGTATTGAGGGGGTTGAAATTCAGGACCAGGGAACAGTATTTCAGTATGCCTGCTATCCCGAGGGGGCGACGCGAGATCTACCCGCGGCGTTTCACGTGAAACATTAAAGGTCTTGAAGCAGGGATAGGATCTTTTCTTTTTCTTGTTGGGTCCGAAAGGTGACGCGAATGGCACCTTTGGCAACACCTTGAATCGTCACTTTGAGGCCGGTCCGGCTGTGGAGCATGTTTCGGTGCCGGGTGGGCAGTGAGGTGGTTTCCGTGTTGGGGAGCGGAGATCTATCCATCACCAATGCCTCCAGTTCCCGCACGGAAACGGGGTTGGAGATGATTTGCGAAAACAAATAGCTTTGGTGAAGGGGATCGGAAATGGTCAATAATGCCCTGGCATGGCCTTCAGATAGCTGGTTGGTCCGCACGGCATCTAAAATGGTTTGGGGCAGGCTTAAAAGGCGCAATGTGTTGGAGATAGCCGCACGGCTTTTCCCTACGAATTTGGCGACGTCCTGGTGGGTCATTTCAAATTCTTGGATGAGCCGCTGGTAGCATTGGGCAACTTCAATGGCATTTAAATCCTGGCGCTGCAGGTTTTCAATAAGTGCGATTTGAATAGATTCTTGGTCGGAAAAGTTTCGGATAATGGCCGGAATGGTGTCTCGGCCAGCCAGTTTGGAGGCGCGTAGCCGGCGCTCCCCGGCAA
Organism: uncultured Candidatus Marinamargulisbacteria bacterium; assembly: GCA_964364855.1. Classification (GTDB taxonomy): domain Bacteria; phylum Margulisbacteria; class Marinamargulisbacteria; order CAYINU01; family CAYINU01; genus CAYINU01. The sequence continues at coordinate 6,666 of CAYINU010000044.1, forward strand.
TCAATTCATAGTGATTGCCGCGACGCCTAACCAAAACGGGTTGCGCGACACCGTGGTGGCGAATAGATTCGGCCAAGGATTCTAGCTCGGCATCATCAAATAGCATGCGGGGCTGAAAGGGGTTGGGCTGAATTTCATCCAGAGGGATATCGCTAATGGCTTTTGTACTGCCAGAAGAGGCGAAGTTGCGAGGGATAAGGGCTTCCAGGCCCTTGCCGAGTCGATTGGTTTCTTTAACGGACACGCTTGATCACCTCTTGGGTTAATTGAAGATAGGCTTGAGATCCCTTTGATAGGGGATTGTAAAGCGCGATCGGCAGGCCATGGCTGGGTGCCTCTGACAAACGAACGTTGCGGGGAACGATAGTTTCGAATAACAAGTCATTAAAAAAGGATTTCGCATTCTCCACAACCTGACGACTGAAAGAGGTGCGCTTATCGTGCATCGTCAGCACAATGCCGGCGATCTGAAGCAGTGGGTGGTAGTGCTCCTTAATTAAGTGTAGGGTATTCAACAAATTGGACAGCCCTTCAAGGGCAAAATACTCACATTGGACAGGCACGATCGTGTGGCTGGATGCAACTAGGGCGTTAATCGTTAGCAAGCCTAAAGAAGGCGGGCAGTCGATCAAGATAAAGTCATAGTAATTCCTTAGCGCCGCAATTCGCTGATTTAGAATGGTTTCACGTGAAACCATTTGGACCAACTCAACCTCTGCGCCCGACAAATCAGCGCAGGCGGGCATGACATGCAAATTCTCAAAAGCAGAAGGATAAAGGGCCTCCGAAACATCGGCGGGCCGCATTAAGGCGTCGTAAACTGTCTTTTTGATTTTTTCGGGGGCCAGGCCCACGCCTGAGGTGGCGTTTGCCTGCGGATCAAAATCGATCAATAAGGTTTTGTGTCCGTTAATGCCCAAAAATGCGGCCAGGTTAATGGAGGTTGTGGTTTTCCCCACGCCACCCTTTTGGTTGACGATGGAGATGATAACGCCTTGTGCCATGATTCGAGTTAGTATATCACAAGGATTGCGCGAAAAAAGGGGCCAATTTTTGGGGGAAATGGGGGTGGGGGAGCCTTGCGGCCCAATCTGCCCTGAGGTATGATGTGGCTACTATGTTTTCACGATTTACCGAAAAAGCCATCCAGGCCATTATGTTGGCCCAAGAAGAAGCTAAAAAATTCCATCATAGCTATGTTGGAACTGAGCACATTTTACTGGGTATTTTGGGTGAGGGCGACAACGTTGTGATCAAGGCACTAGCCGAGCTTGGCTTGTCCGCCGATCAAATCCGCGGTGCAGTCGAAGAAAAACTAGAGTATGGCGGACTCACATCGGACTACGGCAATATTCCCTTTACCCAACAAGCCAAGCAAGTCCTGACTTATGCTTGGGATGAAGCGCGAAAATTGGGTCACAATTATGTAAATGTAGAGCACTTGTTCCTGTCCATTTTTCGAGAGCCCACCAACATTGCAGCCCGAGTGCTAAGCGAAAAAGGAGTGACGGTTGGCAAGTTCAAAGAAGCCTTGTTTTCATTGCTAGGTAGCCGCATTGCCACCTCTCAAAAAGCCCAAAATGCAGCCCCCACACCCACGCTTGATTTGTATGGCCGTGACCTGACCTGGTTGGCCCGCGAGAACAAGCTTGATCCGGTAATTGGGAGAGAGCACGAGATCGATCGTATGATTCAAATCCTGAGCCGCCGCACCAAAAACAATCCGGTTTTAACGGGTGAGGCCGGTGTCGGAAAAACAGCAGTAGTAGAGGGTCTTGCTCAGAAAATCGTGCGTGGCGAGGTTCCTGACAAATTGCGGGACCGACGCGTGGTGTCCCTTGATCTCGGATTGCTGGTTGCCGGAACGAAATACCGCGGCGAATTTGAAGACCGCGTCAAAAAAGTAATGGAAGAAGTTCGTAAGTCCAAAAATGTCATTCTATTTGTGGACGAGCTACATACTATCATCGGCACTGGTGGATCCGAGGGCAGCCTGGATGCGGCTAACCTTTTTAAGCCCGCATTGGCCCGTGGTGAATTACAGTGCATTGGGGCTACCACGCTTGACGAATATCGCAAGCATATCGAGGGTGATGCGGCATTGGAGCGTCGCTTCCAGTCCGTCTTGGTAGAGGAGCCGAATGAGGCTCAGACCTTGGAGATCCTTAAGGGGATTCGTCGGCGGTATGAAGAATTTCACCACGTGACGATTACGGACGAGGCGCTTTCGGAGGCTGTTCAGCTTTCTGGTCGGTATATCGTGGATCGGTCGATGCCTGATAAAGCGGTAGATGTGATCGACGAGGCGGCTGCCAAAATTATGTTGCGTGCATCCTCCTTGCCTGAGGAATTGAAGAAACTACAAAGTGATCGGGAAAAGTCCGTTACCGAGCTGACGTTGGCCCAGCGCCAAGGGGATACCGAAATGGTGTCCAGTATCGAAGAGCGCCTAGCCGAACTGGACGCCCAATTGGGTAAGTATCCCGAAACGGACCGGCTTTACGCACAAAAGACAGTAACCGGGGCCACCGTGGCGGATGTGGTCTCGGTCTGGACAGGGGTGCCTATCACTCGCCTGACCGAAGAAGAATCTCACCGTCTCATGCGCATGGAGGCGGAGTTGGAAACCCAAGTTGTGGGTCAAGATGAGGCGGTTAAGGCCTTGGCAAAGGCCATCCGTCGCGCAAAAGTAGGCCTCAAGGATCCGAATCGCCCGATGGGATCTTTCTTATTTTTAGGACCTACCGGCGTTGGGAAATCCCAGCTGGCCAAGGCATTGGCGAAGTTTTTATTTGGAAAAGAAGAAGCCATGGTACGGATCGATATGTCCGAATACATGGAAAAGCATACCGTTTCGCGATTGGTGGGTTCGCCACCCGGTTATGTGGGTTACAACGAGGGTGGCCAATTGACGGAGCCTGTTCGGCGCAAACCCTATTCGGTTGTGCTGTTTGATGAATTGGAAAAGGCATCGCCAGACATCGCCAATATTTTATTGCAAATTCTCGAAGATGGGCGGCTAACGGATGCTACCGGACGCATGGTGAATTTCAAAAACACCATTATCATTATGACGTCTAATGCCGGAACCAAATTTATCGAAAAGCAGTCCGCATTTGGTTTTTACCAAGGTGATCAGTCTGGCCAGGTGGATTTCGATAATGTAAAAGCCAAGCTGCAAGATGAATTGCGAAACGAGTTTCGGCCCGAGTTTTTAAACCGTATTGATGGTATTGTCTTTTTTAGGCCATTGTCCAAAGAAGACCTAAAAAAAATCGTCGACATTATGTTGGCCGATGTGCAGCAGCGTCTCAAGGAAAAAGAGATTTATTTTGATGTCGACAAGAAAACAAAAGAATTTCTGGTGGACAAAGGATATGACAGAAAGCAGGGCGCAAGGCCGTTGCGCCGTTCTATCCAAACCCATTTTGAAGATCCGTTGGCCGATTTCTTGATCGGTATGGGGCAACGTAACAATATTCATGTGAAGGTTACACTCCGAAAAGACCAGTTGCATTTTGAATTGGTGAAACCCCCCAAAAAAGCGGCCGGAAAGCCCGAGCTCGTTGCCGCCTAACTTGGCCAAAGACAAAACCCTTTTCCGTTGCCAAGCCTGTGGTGCGGAGTCCTTGCGCTGGCAGGGGCAGTGTACAGCGTGCGGTGATTGGAACACGCTTGCCGAAAAAATGCGCACAGCTTCTGCTTTTTCGGCACCGATGGCGCTCGTGGATGTCCCTGAGTCCCAAACGGCGTTCCTTCATACCGGGCTGGCTGAATTTGATCATGTGATGGGACCTGGAGTGCCATTGGGGTCGGTGATGCTTTTGGGTGGAGAGCCCGGCATTGGAAAGTCAACATTAATACTACAAGTGGTGGCGGCCCTGGCAAGCCGAGGTAAAAAAGTGTTGTATGTGTCCGGAGAGGAATCCGAGCAACACCTACGGTTGCGTGCCCGCAGGTTGGCCCTGCCACAGGACAGCATTTACGTTTCCTCTCAAACGGCTATGCCGGATATTGAGGCGGCAGTGGCGGCACTAGAACCCGATATTGTGGTAATGGATTCGGTGCAAGTGATGACGGATCCGGATTTGGCCTCATCGGCAGGCAGTATTTCCCAGCTGACTGCGTGTACCCAGCGCCTTTCCCAATACACCAAAAGACAAAACATTACCCTAATGTTGATCGGCCATATTACCAAAGACGGCCAGCTAGCAGGTCCAAAAGTCATCGAACACCTCGTGGATATCGTGCTGTTTTTCGAAGGGGAGCGCTCAGGTACATTGCGCCTATTGCGTAGCCTGAAAAACCGATTTTTTACCACCAACGAGGTCGGATTGTTCCAGATGGAGGAAGAGGGGCTGGTCTCGGTGTCCAATCCCAGCGCTCCCTTTTTGGACTCCACGACATTGTCGTTTTCAGGGTCAGTTATTGTACCGGTCATGGAGGGTTCCCGAGCCTTGCTGATTGAATTGCAGGCCCTGGTTGTGCCGACCGGATATGCTACCCCAAGACGGACGTTTTCCGGTGTTGACCCCAATCGTACCCAGTTGCTGATCGCGGTTCTAGAAAAATTGGGGCGCTATCGTCTGGGTCAGGCCGATGTATTTGTCAATGTTGTCGGGGGCTATCGCTTGAGCGAGCCTGCGGCTGACTTGGGAATTTTGATGGCTATTGTGTCTTCTTTGACAGGACGGCCGTTGCAAAAAAGCACGGCTGTTTTTGGGGAAGTGGGCTTGTCTGGAGAGGTGCGAGGTGTGCCTCATGCCGAAAAAAGGCTTCACGCGGTGGCCGGGCTGGGCATGTCGAGCGCCATTATGCCGGATCGGCCGGTGAAAGCACGCTGGGAAAGCCTATTTCCCTTACCCGTGCGCAGTGTTGAAGATGCCGTGCGTCTGGGGCTGGGTTCTGTTGACGCTTAAACACGGTCGCTGCTATACTCACCGCCCATTGGCCCGGGGCAAACCAGGCACATTTTAAGGAGCAACGTGAATGGAAAAAGAAAATCCGACTAAGTCGTCTAACCGCTCCCCTCAAATTGTCACGATGCGGCAATTACTCGAGAGCGGTGTACATTTCGGGCACCAGACCAAGCGCTGGAATCCCAAGATGAAACGGTATATTTTTACCGCCCGAAATGATATTCATGTCATCGACCTTCAGCAGTCCATCAAGTTGATTAAGGTTGTTTATGAATTTGTCAAAGGCATAGTAGCCAATGGTGGAACGGTTTTATTTGTGGGTACGAAAAAGCAGGCCCAGGAAGCCGTCAAAGACGAGGCGGGTCGTTCAGGTATGCCTTTTGTTAATCAACGGTGGCTTGGCGGAACGCTGACCAATAACATCACCATTCGTCAAAGCGTGAACAAGCTAAAGGCCCTGGATAAATTAAATAAGGACGGTATTTTGGAACAGCTCTCCAAAAAAGAAGCTGCCCGCAAGCTAAAGGCCTTAGGTCGTCTGCAGTTTTATCTGGAAGGCATTAAAGACATGATCAGGCTTCCAGGCGCTATTTTTGTCATCGATACCAAAAAAGAGCAATTGGCTGTTCGTGAAGCGCGGCGCCTGGGTATCCCTGTTATCGGGATTGTGGATACCAATGCAGATCCCACGGAAGTGGACTATCCCATCCCTGCAAACGATGACGCCATTCGGGCCATCCGACTGCTGTGTTCTATTGTGGCGGACGCCGTTGTGGCTGGCCAAAAGCAGCGCGACGGTATCGAGGATGAGCCCCAAGCTGCCGAAGTCCTTGTAGAGTCAGCAGAACCCGCTGTCAGCGAATAAGGAGTAATCGATGAGCATCTCAGCAAAGGCCGTAAAAGAACTGCGGGAACGCACCGGCGTGGGTATGATGGCGTGCAAAAAAGCCCTCGAAGAAGCCAACGGCGACTTCGAAGCGGCCGTTAAGTATTTGCGTGAAAAAGGATTGGCCAAGGCGGCTAGCAAGGGCGAGCGCGCCGCACATGAAGGGCGTATTGTTACCGCAGGGACAGCTACCGAGGCCGTGATGGTTGAGGTCAACTGCGAAACAGACTTCGTCGGCAAGAATGATTCCTTTGCACAGTTTGTTGATCAGGCTGTTCAGGCCGCTTTGGCCCAACATATCGACTCGGTTGAGGCCTTGGAAAAGGCGACCGTGGAGGGACATACCCTTTCTCAGATGGCATCGGACCAAGTGCTCAAATTGGGCGAAAACATCAAGATCGGCCGCATGGCCCGGGTGACGGGTGCATCCGTCGGGCATTACACGCACATGAACTATCGTGTGGGTGTGATCATTGCGTTTAGCGGCGCCGTGGATCCCGAAACTGCCAAAGATATTGCCATGCATATCGCGGCTGCCAACCCGCAATACATTTCCCCTCAGCACGTCCCTGCAGAAGAGCTGGACAAGGAAAAAGAAGTTACCCGAAATCAACTGCGCAACGAAGGCCGACCGGAAAATATGTTGGATAAGATCGTGGAAGGTAAAATTTCTCGGTTTTACAAAGATGTCTGTCTGTTGGAACAGACTTTTGTAAAGGACGCTGACAAGGCCGTAAAAGCGGTATTGCCAGCCGGTGTTACCGTGACGGCCTTTGTACGGTTCTCTCTGGGATAGCTAGCCGTTGCTTCCCCGTGAGGCTTTTGAACAAAACGAGAGCCACTTTTTGGCCCCGTATGCGGCCAAAAGCGTAGAGTCTGCCGGACGGGTTCATGCGGAACCCGAGGCAGACTCCCGAACGTGTTATCAGCGAGACCGTGATCGTATTATTCATTCCAAGGCTTTTCGGCGCCTCAAACACAAAACTCAGGTGTTTGTGGCTACGGAGTCTGACCATTTTCGCTCCAGGCTGACGCATACCCTGGAAGTGGCACAGATTTCTCGGCATTTGGCCCGCATTCTGGGTTTAAATGAGGACCTTTGTGAAGCCATTGCTTTGGCTCATGACCTGGGGCATACCCCATTTGGCCATGCGGGAGAGCGGGAAATGAACAGGCTGATGCAAAACCATGGTGGCTTTGAGCATAACGTCCAAAGTCTACGGGTGGTGGATGTATTGGAGACACGGCGCCCCGAATACCGGGGCTTGAATTTGTCCAAGGAAGTTCGGGATGGCTTGCTCAAATACCCCGCTGCCCAGGGTGCGACATACAGCCCGACTCTGGAGGCAGCTGTGGTTAATATTGCGGATGAAATCGCTTATAACAATCACGATTTAGACGATGGCCTGGCCGCTGGTCTTTTGTCGGAGGCGGAGCTGGAAGTAGGCATTCCGTTGTGGGCCGAGGCCAAACAGGCCATCCTGCGCCAGACCCCGTCGCTTGCGGGAAAGTATCTGTGGCATCAGATCAATAGTTATTTGATTACGACCCAAATTGATGACGTGGTGTGTACAGTGAAGGGGGCCATCTCGCAATATGGCTTAAACTCCCGTGCCGGATTGGCCGATTTTCCCATAAAAGACATTGGCTTTAGTCCCCAAATGAAGGCCAAAAATCAGACCCTTCGCCGGTACTTGTTTGACGCGCTATACACGCATTACAAGGTCTATCGGATGAACAAAAAGGGCCAGCATTTGATATCCGGCTTATTTCAGGCATTTCACTCGGATCCGAAACTCCTGCCACCGGACTATAAAGCGCGGGCAGCCGGCGATGGATTGGAAAGGGCGATCTGCGATTACATTGCCGGGATGTCCGACGTATATGCCCAAAAGGAACACCGGGAAATATATGGTAATTTCGAGTGGTAATTTCTTATTTTACATATTTAATATTTCTGATTTTATATGTTCCACCCCTTCCCTAGAAAATTTTCACCGTGCTACACTTACCGTGACTACTGACCAAGGAGGAAAAACATGCCGTTATCTGTCACCGATATGACATTTGATGCTGAAGTTTTGGGAGAAAAAGACCGTGCTGTTCTGGTGGATTTTTGGGCAGCATGGTGTGGCCCTTGCCGTCAGCTGGCCCCGATTATCGAATCGATAGGCAAAAAGCACAGCGGAAAACTGAAGGTCTGCAAACTGGATACCGACGAAAACCAAAACACAGCGCTTAAATACAACATCACCGGCATTCCATGCTGCATCGTGTTTAAGGGCGGACAAGAAATTGGCCGAATCGTCGGGTTTAGGCCAGAAGCTGGATTTGAAGCAGAAATCAGAAAATTTGTAGCGCTTTAAGCGGCGAAAATGAAGAAGTAGATAGGCTAAAAGGGCAGGCTTAGATCTTGCCCTTTTGTTTTTTGCGATGTACTTTTACTCTTGCATCCGTACAAACAATATGTTTTATAGTAGGTACCTAACAGCACGTTTAGAAAGGTCACACTATCGATGGCACGACCCAAAAAAAAGCAGACCCCCGACAAGAAACGCAAAGAAAAGCGGCTCTACAAAATTGGACACATCGTTAAGCTGCTTAATATCACACCCCGAACGATTCGCTATTACGATCAATTTGGGTTGCTTCCCGACGTAAAGCGCAGCGAAGGCGGTGTTCGGCTTTTTGATGAACGCGATGTGCAAATCATCGAAAAAGTCCGTCGGATGCAGCGCGAGGAGTTCCTCCCGCTGGATGAAATTAAGCGTAAAATCTTTGGCCGATCCGGCGAACAGGCCCGCAACAAGGTTGTCCTAGTGGATAGCACTGCGGCGATTCCCGAAGAAATCCGAACCCGCCTCAATATCCAGGTCGTGCCGTTGCGGATCGAAGTCGCAGGCAAAACCTATGCCGACGATGGCTCGATTAGCACGCAAGACCTCTGGGAGCGTAGTAAAGGACTATCTTTGCCCGTTCAGACTCTACCACCCACTGAAGGCGACTTTATCGAGGCATTTGAAGGGCTCTACAAAAAAGGCCATAACGAGATCTTTGCTGTTTTGATCTCTCCCAAGCTATCCATGACCATGCAAAATGCACAAAGCGCTGCGCACAAGGTATCCGATCACATTCATGTGCATTGTATTGATTCCGGTTCGACAGGGGCAGGGCTGGGTCTTCTGGCGCAAGTTATCGCCGAGGCGATTGATGAGGATCATGCCACGGAGCAAATCACCTATCTGGTCAAAAAGAACGCCCCGTTGGTGTATGACATTTTGACCGTAAACTCCTTGCAGTTTTTGCTATCAGAAGAAATTAATGCCAACATGCCCGTGAATCGTCTGAATTTGATGAAGAAATTTTTGTCGTTTAAGCCGGTATTGCGCTTGTTGGGCGGAGAGCTGGAAATTTTGGAATGCTGCAAAGAAAAAAACCAAGCGCTCAATCTGATGCTAGACCACCTGCAAACCGAGATCAGGGCACGCGGCAACTATGTCAAACAAATCACGATCATCTACAATTTCTTGTACGGTGAGGCGGTTGAGCTAATCAACCACGTCAAAACCTTGTACCGCAACACACCGATTCATATGGTGCAAAGCAGTCCCATCATTTCAGCCTATGTGGGGCCAGAGTCTATCGGGATCTCCTTTATTTAGAGGGTGTCTGAAAAGCCGTGATGCTGCGTCATTGCTCACCTTCGCGTGCTCACTGTAGCGCTGCTACAGCTCCGCGCGCTTAGGCTCGCATTCCTTGCCTGACTGCTTTTCAGACACCCTCTTAGACAGCCAGCAGGGCTTCGATGTCTGTGGTGGTCTTGGGAAAAGGGGTAAGGTTTTCGCAT
>CAYINU010000045.1:0-16040 GCA_964364855.1 uncultured Candidatus Marinamargulisbacteria bacterium
ACCTAGGACCTACCGGTTATGAGCCGGCTGCTCTAACCACTGAGCTATGGGCCCCGTTGGCGAGTGTACCATCTGCGCAGAAACTTTGAAAAATGGAAATCGGCCGTCATACTTGAAAATATGCCTGCACAAATTTGAAAGGAAATGCAATGAACGAATACATCGCCGTATTAAAAAAGTACGCCCAATTCAGCGGTCGGTCACATCGCCGAGAATATTGGATGTTTTTTTTGGTGAACCTGGTCATCTCCGTGCTGTTAAATGTCATTGATGGGATATTGGGATTGGAGATGGGCAAAAGCGTGGGCGTATTGTCGGCCATATACGGCTTGGCGATGATCATTCCCTCGCTGTCCGTAGGGGCACGGCGCTTGCACGATACAGGTCGCAGCGGGTGGTGGCTGTTGCTCTCATTAATTCCGATCATCGGGTGGATTGTGCTGATAGTCTTTTTGGTCCAGGATAGTCAGCCTGGAACCAATACCTACGGACCCAACCCGAAGGCTACGGATCAGTGACTGCATTCACTTAATAAACGCAGGTACCGTGGGAATTAGGCCCACAAGTTGTCCCGTCGACCCAAGTCGCCCCCCCAAGATTTGCATTTGAAAGATTCGTTCCGGAAAGAGTCGCATTTGAAAGGTTTGCTCCGGAAAGGTTGGCACCGGAAAAATTGGCATTTGAAAGGTCTGCTCCGGAAAGGTTGGCACTGGAAAGATCGGCATTTAGAAGGCTTGCATTTAAAAGGTTGGCACCGGAAAGATTGGCTTGCGACAGAATTAAACTGCCAAAATTAAGGCTCCAAAGGGTCGCCCCAGAAAGATTAGCCCGCGAAAAGTCTGCCCCGTTAAGCGTAGCCTGGGAAAAATCTGCTCCCTTAAGATCCGCACCACCAAAGTAACAATCAGAAAGGTTTGAATTGTAAAGCGTGGCCCCGGAAAGGTTTGCACCGGAAAGATTGGCCTGGGACAGGTTTGCATCGTTAAGATTGGCATGGGAGAGTGAAGCCCCAGAAAAGCTAACCCCGGAAAGATTGGCACCATTCAGAATGGCGTTATCAAGCTTAGCTCCCGAAAGAGTTGCGTGGTCAAAGTCGACGTTATTCAAATTGGCATAGGGAGAAAAGGCTGCACCAGAAAGATTGGTACCTGAGAAGATTACCCCGACAAACGTGGCATTGGAAAGGGTGGCATTGGAAAGATCGGCCTGCGAAAAGTAGGCATTATCAAGTGTGGCCCCGGAAAGAGTTGCGCCGGGAAGATTGGCCTTGAAAAGATCCGCTCCGGAAAAGTTAGCACCTGAAAGGTTCGTTTTAGAAAAGTTAGCTCCAAAAAGTTCAGTATTGGAAAGATTGGCTCCAGAAAGGTCGGCGGCGGAAAGATCCTTGTATGGGAAAAAGCAATTCTCCCAATTCACCCCGGGTCCTGCGGGGGCAGAGCAATTGGCCGGAGCTGGGGCTGGCCAGCAGATGGCATGGGCAAATTCCAACAGGAAAAACGCAAATAGAGGCGTTAAAATACGTTGACTGAAGCACATATAAGGTAATCATATCTCTTCAAAACAGGTTCTCCAAACGGTGACGGCAGCAACCGGGTAGGATATAGTAGGTTTGTGGGCGAAGCAGCCGCGCAGGGCGTTGTCCCTGTGAGGAAAGTCCGGGCTCCATAGAGCAGGATGCCTCCTAACGGGAGGGCGGGTAATCCGACGGAAAGTGCAACAGAAAGATACCGCCGATGGCCTTCGGGCACAGGCAAGGGTGAAATGGGGCGGTAAGAGCGCACCGCGACTCTGGCAACAGAGCGGCACGGCAAACCCCATCCGGAGCAAGATCAAATAGGAGGAGAGACGCGGCTCGCGTCGTTTGTATCCTCGGGTTGATCGCTAGAATGGGTGTGGCGACATCCCATCAAGAGAAATGGCTGCCCAAACAGAACCCGGCTTACCGCCCACAACCTTCTCAATCAACAGACTGGAGAAACCATGCCATTTTTAATCAAGATCTTCATCTCCGCAATTATGATCGCGGCAATATCCGAAATCGGCAAACGGGTGTCGTGGGTGGCCGCCATTTTGGCTTCCATTCCGCTCACCTCGGTATTGGCATTGTGCTGGCTGTATTTTGAAACCAGAAGTATTGAAAAAGTAGTCGAATTATCAAAGGGCATCTTTTGGGCAGTCTTGCCTTCGTTACTCTTTTTTGTGGCGTTGCCGATTCTATTGAATGCCAAAATCCCATTCGGATGGAGTATGGCGTTATCCATTGCCATCACGGCCATCGGCTATTTTTTCTATGGATTACTATTGGCAAAAATGGGTTTGTTGCTCTAGCAGGCCATTTCAACCGAGTAGCAGCCCGGCAAGCGGCCCTATCTGCTATGCTGTAACCATTCCCATGATGTTTTAAGAGGAGCATTATGAAACGAAAGTCGGACAAGACAGAGTGGTTTTGGTTGTGGGTAGTTATAGTGATCGTAGTTCTATGGCAGCAGTATGAGCACCGAACCTTGCATCGCCAGCTGGTGGAGGTAACGGCCACGGTGAATCGTTTAAAAGAGAAGGCATCTGAGCTAGATCCCTATATGCAAACCTTGCAATATCACATGGGTAAACTATGGTTTGCAGTGCGGGCCGGCAACTGGGAATTGGCCGCCTTTCAATACGAGGAGCTGGCGGAAACAGTAGAAACGGTCAAGGAACTGCACCAGACGGAGCACAATGTGAATGTTACGCAAATGATAGAAGAACTCATGGATCCGCGCCTAGATAACATGAAAACCGCGATTGCCGAACGGCGATTGGATGCCTTTGTAACTCGCTATCGGCAAACGTTGATCAGCTGCAACAATTGCCATGACGCCACCGGCCATCCCTACATCCAAATCACAATCCCCAACTTACCGCCCGTACCCAATCAAAACTGGGCAACCCAATAAATGATAATGCCTCTATCGGGGTCCTGTCCCCTTTGCCCCCAAAAAGGAAACTCCTTTTTCGGGGACCCCAAACTTGGATTACGCTTCGCGGTCGCCGCCGTGCGGCTCCAGTTCCCACAGCCTCGCTCGGAATACCTCGGCTCGGTGTGGGGTATTAAACATATTCTTTCAAGCGCTCATACCGCATCGGGTGGCGAAGTTTTTTGATGGCCTTGGATTCGATTTGCCGAATGCGTTCGCGGGTAACGTTGTAAAGGCTACCCACTTCCTCGAGGGTGCGTGGACGGCCGTCATCGAGACCGAACCGCAGACGGATAACCGTGGCCTCACGCTCGGTAAGCGTATCCAAGACGCGGCTCAACGCTTGTTTGAGTGCATCATCGTCCATCAAGCTTTCCGGCTGTTCGGAATCTTCGTCCTCGATGAAATCTCCCAGTAAATATCCTTCGCCATCGCCGACAGGCCGCTCCAATGACAGCGGTACTTGGGCAATGCGGATGATCTCTTTCACTTTTTCCAAGCTCAACCCTGTGGCTTGGGCAATTTCGTCCTCGGTGGGTTTTCGAGACAGACTTTGTAGCAGCTGGCGAGACGCCTTCCGCAACCGGTTGATGGTCTCGACCATATGCACCGGTACTCGGATCGTGCGCGCCTGATCCGCAATTGCTCGGGTAATGGCTTGGCGGATCCACCAAGTTGCATAGGTACTAAATTTAAACCCTTTGGAGTGGTCGAATTTTTCGACTGCACGGATCAACCCTACATTGCCTTCTTGGATCAGATCCAAAAACATAATGCCGCGCCCCGTATATTTTTTGGCGATGCTGACCACCAATCGCAGGTTGGCCAAGATCAACTTGTTTTTGGCAATGATATCGCCTTCGCTCATCCGCTGCGCAAGTTCAGCCTCGTTACCTTTGTTAAGCAAGCTGACCCGCCCGATTTCTTTGAGGTAAAGCTTGACGGCGTCATCTGCCCCCAATTCGGAGGCCTGGCCCATAATGCGACCAAGCCGCTCCACTTGCTCCTCGTCGGTGACTGTTTCAGCATCAACCTCTACGATTTCGAGCAGTGTTTCCTCGGTTAAAAGTTCCCGCACGGGTTCTTCTTCAAAAGCGACTGGGGAATTCGCGCTCAAATTAGGCTCGTTCATCCGCACCTCCTGGACTTGTTGAAAGTAGTACTTGCAATTCATTTAACAAGGGAACAAGGACCGACTCGTCTCCGCTCTCCTCCTCCTGGCGAATTTGTTCTTTTAGAGTATGGATACGGTTGCGACGGTGATAAGATCGTAAGGTCTCGACATAATCTTGCCAGTGATTTTCAACCGCAAGATCCGAGACCCATTGACCGGTCTGCATCACGATCTGCAACACCTGTTTTCGGGACATATCATCCAACCGGTCGACCACCGCTTGAAGATCTCCGGTTTGTCCCAACATGGAATCCACCAACACCTGATGGGCAGGCGTCACAAACTGCACCGGCTGTTGGGCCAGTTGCGCTCGGATATGGGGATGGGTCGCGATCGTGTAAATGAGCAATTCCTCTGCGCGCTTGAACTTATCCGGAACCGTCTGGGATAGATTTATGTTCTTATTGTAAGCATAATTCTGAATCCTTGCAACAATTAATTCAGAATTGATGTTCAGATCTTTTGCTAAATTCTGAATATAGTGATTTCGGACTACGGTGTCTTTTTCCTGTCTGAGGATGGGAACCATGCGTTCCACCAGCTGAGCCTTTTCCTCGATGGTCTGGGTCGGCATGGTCGCCAAGTACCGTCGGTAAAAAAACATCGGCACCGCCACCTTCACATCCAGGGCGGATTGGAAGGCAGCAACTCCCTCCACGGTCAACACATCTGCAGGATCTTTCTTTCCGAAAGTGGCCACATGCACTTGAAAATCCAGAGCCTTTAATATGGGAATGCTGCGCTCGATAGCAGTTTGACCCGCATGGTCGCTATCCAGTGCCAAAACAACTGTTTTTGAAAAACGGCCAATCAACACCGCTTGTTCGTGGGTAACCGCTGTCCCCATACACCCCACGGCCATCTCAAATCCGAATTGGTGGGCCGTGACCACGTCCATATAGCCTTCCATCAAAATACAAAATCCAGCTTTTTTAATGGCCGATTTGGCCTGGGCCAGACCATACAAAATGCGACTTTTTTTAAATAGGATGTTTTCACTAGAATTGATGTATTTCGCTGCTTCCGTATCTTCAGACAATCGGCGGCCACCAAAACCCACCGTCCGGCCACGGTGATCGGTAATAGGAAAAATAAGCCTACCGGAAAATCGATCCACCCAACTGCTTTGACTCTGAAACGCAACGCCGCTGCTATCGATCTGTTCCGGCGTAAATCCTTTTTGAAGCAAAATCTCCACAACGGAATGACCCTGTGAAAACCCCAAATCAAATCGGGCAGCAGTCGCGGCCGAAATTCCGCGGCTGGCCATGTAGCGATCCGCAATGGACTCCGCGAATGCAGCCCGGTAATGGTCTCGGGCAGCCACCACCAATCGCTGCATCCACTCCAGCACATCGGCCTGGCCCCGCTCTTTTTCCACCGCCCTCTCGTCTTCCTGGATAGGGATTCCTGCACGGGCAGCCACCTCTCGAACGGCTTCATGAAAGGAAATATTTTCGATCTGCATCAAAAAATCAAGCAAGTCCCCGCCTTGCTTGCAGCCAAAACAATGCCACAACCGTCGTTCTGCATTGACCGTAAAGGATGGGGAGCGCTCCGCGTGAAACGGGCATAGGCCCAAAAAATTACGGCCGCGTTTTTTGAGGGAAACGTACTCGGAAATGACGCCCACGATATCGGGAAATTGTCGAACGTGTTCTATCGTTGCCGGGGCAATCATGGGAAATCGCAGTATATCAAATCGACACGTCAAACTGCTACTATTAAAAAGATATTTTCCAACCGAGGACCACCATCCGCCTTATCCGCTCCTCCGTCCGTTCATTTTTGCAAGGCTATGCAGCCATCTTTTTCATGCAAGGCACGTGGATGGGGGGGCTGCTGTTTGCAGTAGGGCTGCTTCATCCCCGGCTTGCCCTGGCCGGCATGGTCTGTGTCGCGGCTGCCTACGCGGTGGCAACCTTGCTCCATCAAAGCCAGTCGTTTTTGGCCAACCCCGCGCATATCTACAATCCGTTGCTGGTTGGGTTTTCGGTGGGGGCCCTTTATACGCTGTCGGTGCCCAGTATTTTTTTGTCTGCCGCCGCGGGGGGACTCACTTACATCGTGACCGCGGTGCTGTCTCATCGGTTCGCGGCAGGGCTTAATCTGCCGGTATTGAGCCTGCCCTTTGTCGTCGTCAGCTCGGTCGTATACCTGGCATCAGGTAGTTTTGGCCAATTGGGGACGGTTGGGGCCCACCTGTCTATTGTCGATATTCCCCTTTTGCCTCATGCCCTAGCTGCATTTTTCCGAGCCTTTGGCAGCCTGTTATTTATGCCTTATGTCGCGGTTGGTCTGGTGATCACACTCTTACTGTTGCGATCGTCGCGCATCCTGTTTTTCTTGGCATGCATCGGTTTTTTCGTCGGTACACAATTGACCCATTGGTTTGGATCCGCTCACCCTGCCCTGGGAGATCCAAATGGATTCAACTACATGTTGGTGGCCATGGCCATCGGCGGTATTTATCTGGTCCCGTCCTGGCAAAGCCTGGTGATAGCGGTGGTGGGGGTGGTCATCTGTTGGCTGGTGATGGCCGCAGTAGTGGTACTAGGATCCGTATATGCACTGCCGGTGTTTACCCTACCTTTCGTTCTGGTCACCTTGGTGCTGGTGTATCTTCTGCAAATCACGCAATACCGGCTAAGGCCGACGTTGTTTAAATCCTCACCCGAAGAAACCTTGGATTATTATCTGCAGACCCGCGCCCGGTTTACGGATCAGATTCCCATCCGCCCTCCCTTTTCCGGACGATGGACGGTATGGCAAGGTTTTGATGGAAAATGGACGCATCAGGGCGCATGGAAATATGCCTATGACTTTGTGATCACCGACGACAACGGTGCAACATTCACCGAAGATGGGGCTCGGTTACACAACTACTTTTGCTACCAGAAAGCCGTGCTGTCCCCCGTCGCAGGGTATGTGGTCAGCGTGGTCACCCATTTTCCCGACAACCCGATTGGGACGGTAGACACGGTTAATAACTGGGGGAATCTGATCATTCTTAGGGACATCCAAGGGCATTTCGTTCTGATTTGCCATCTTTCGCCAAGCAGCATCATGGTTAAAGAGGGCGACTGGGTGGACTACGACGCCTATTTGGGGCTATGCGGAAATTCCGGATATTCACCGCAACCCCATGTTCATATCCAAGTTCAAGCCTCGGCAGCCTACGGTGCTCCCACACTGCCCTACACGTTCGCTCACTACGTGAAGGAAAACACGTACCATGCCTATGGCCTTCCGGCGGAAGGCCAAACCATCGAAGGGCCTGCAACAGGACCGTTCCAAGATCAATTGACCACCTTTGTCCTCGATGACGAACACCTGTATGAAGTCTATAAAAACGACAAAAAAATAGACGACTTCCGATTCAAAGTCACCATGGCTTTGGATGGCACGTTCTATTTTTCGACTGACAAAGCCAAGCTGTATTTTGGCAAGCGCGACGGGACCTTTTATTGCCTCCACATGGACGGCAATGACACCTATCTGGCATGTCTTTTTTTGGCCATGCCGAAATTGCCACTGTGTTTTGCCCCCGACATGGCTTGGACAGACTACATCCCGACATCGGTTTTTCTGCACGGATGGAAGAAATTATTTGGAACCCTGGCCAACCTGTTGTTTATAATGGAATCTATCGCAACCTATCAATTTCACTCTGAAACGGAAGTCACGGGCCACATTCGAAATACCTGGTTTCGCGAATACCGGAACACCCGGATCAGCCTGGACCCCGTCATACAGATCAAATTTTTCAGTTGCGGTGAATTTGAGTTCAGGAGGGTCATGCAATGAAACTAAGAACAGGATTTCTCAGACTCGCATGTTTGGCCGCCTCTGCGATTCTGGTCACCGCCGCACCAGGTTTCGCATGGGATGCCGCTACTGCCGTGTACTATATCCCCACCACATATGACACGTCGGCAAAGGTTGGCACCCTCGTTAAAGGGGCCTATGCCTATTTGGGCACCGGTGCCCATTCTTTGGAGCTCGGCCATGACCAAATCGCCCTCACCAGCTCCGGAGAAAATATTCAATGGAATTATCTGGGTCTTTATACGTATCGCATGCCAACCTCGCAATGGAAGGCCGGGTACAGCCGGATCAACGGCGGTGCGCTGATCGGTAATATTGGCATCTTGGGTGGGGCAATAGACTTGTACAACCCATATGGATACAAGAGCTGGAGCTATGGATTGGATGTATATGGTGGATTCTACGACAACGGCGGAACCGCTTCTACCGTGATGCAATATATGCCCTACGGCACCTATTATTTTCTCCCACCTTATCTGCCGGGGTACGCCACCATTACCGGTAAAGTCAGCTATGTCTCCGATTCACTAACCCGCAGTTACCTCGCCTACGAGGCAGAGCTAAAATACTACGTCGGATTGTGGACCATCGAAAGCCAATACTGGCTGGGTGAAACCACTTGGGGCGTGACCAACGGTGGGTTTGTCATCAATAACACCGACGACATCCTAAAAGATGGCTACAATATCGCGGCGAGCTATCAGTTACTGCCCAAACTGTCCGGAAAGCTGGAGTATCAGTCCCGCCGCGGGGACACCACCGGAGGTTCCCGCTTCCAGCAGACCAAGGTATCGTACATGCTGACCTACGTATTCTAGCGCATCCACAGTCGATTGCGGGACGCGCGTGAGCACATTTGATTTACAATCCCGCCGGGGTGAAGTCTGGAACAAATTGGTGCGGGAGGCGGAAGGCCTCCCCACCTTGCCGGACGCATTGCGCATATTGCTCGACGAGCTGGTCCTCATCGAGCGCTTCTGGGCCTATCCGGGGCCGGAGGTATTGGCCAAGTTATATGAGTACCTCAATACCGCCTCTTACTCGTTATTCAAACAATTGGTTTCCAATGTCTATTGCAGCCTGAACGACAAGGGCTATCGGGTCCGTTCCTATGCCCCGTTCGTATCCAACCTTAGCTTGCTGGATAAGCCCTTGTTGCATGACCAACAATTGCTCGTCCCCGGACCCAGCTTCGACAATGTCAAAAAAACCTATTTCGAAGTCTTGGTCATCCACCCACTGATCCGCGAATACGAAAGCATGTACCGTACCGCGTTGGCAGAATTGCGCTCAGACCGGGATGAATTTGTCTACGACTTGGTGTTTGTAGACAGCGCGCAAGATGCCATTGCGGCCGTGCTTTGCAACCCGGAAATCCAGTCCGTTGTCATGGTATCGGGATTTGTTATCGCACATCCGAATACACATTCGCTCGCCACAGACTATCTGACGTTTCTCAAGAATCCCCAATACCATGCACAATTGGAAAAAAACATACTGCTAGAGCTTAGCCGCTATATCAAAGCCATACGCCCCGAATTGGATCAATTTTTTATCAGCGAAACCCCCGCCAACCAAATGGAGGCGGATTTCCGCGAAGCCTTTTCCCGCATTTTATTCCACATTCGTCCGTTTCAAGACCTGCATTATCATATTCTCAATGGGGTGCGCGAGCGGTTTTCCACGCCGTTTTTTCATGCCCTGCAGGCCTATAGCAAAAAACCTCGGGGGATGTTTCATGCCTTGCCACTGTCCCGGGCAAAATCGGTACAAGAATCACCCTGGACCCAAGATATGCTGGCTTTCTATGGCCCCAATATTTTTCTGGCGGAAACCTCAGCCACCCAAGGTGGGCTGGACTCTCTCTTGGACCCGAAGGGCACGATCAAGCAAGCTCAGGACGCCGCCGCCCGAGCGTTCGGCGCGGAAAAAACCTTTTTTGTAACCAACGGGTCTTCCACGGCCAACAAAATTATTATGCAGGCCACGCTGTGCCCCTCTGACATCGTGCTGCTGTCTTCTGATTGTCATAAGTCGGTACCCTATGCGGCCATTCTCACGGGTGCTACGCCAATTTTTTTGGAAACCTATTTTCTGCCCGAATATGACTTGTATGGGGCCGTTAGCTTGCGTCGCATTAAGGAGGTGCTTTTGGATCTCAAATCCCGGGGTCTGCTGGATCGCGCCAAGCAAATTACGCTGACCAATTCCACGTTCGACGGCATCGTCTATAACGTTGCTCAGTTGATGACCGAAATTCTGGCTATTAAGCCCGACATTATTTTCCATTGGGATGAGGCCTGGTTTGCCTTCGGCCATTTTAATCCCCTTTACCAAGGACGAACCGCGATGTCTGTGGCCAAGCGGCTTAAAGCCTATTTTCACTCCGGGGAATACCGTCAATTTTACCAAAATTGGAAGAAGACATTTTTCCGGCAAGATCTATCCCAGTTCGAGTCCTGGGATCAGCCCCTTTACCCCGATCCGGACAAAGCTGTGGTGCGGGCCTATGTCACCCAGTCCACCCATAAGACCCAATCTGCTTTTCGGCAGGGCTCGATGATCCACATTGATGACGCACAATTTAATAAGGACAGGTTTTTCGAAGCCTACCGCATGCATACGTCCACCTCGCCCAATTACCAAATTCTGGCCTCATTGGATGTGGGACGACGTCAGGCGTCACTCGAGGGGTTTGACCAGGTTAAGCGAATGTTGCAATTGGCGGATCGGCTGCGCAGGGCCATTCGCAACTCTGCCCCGCTGCAACCCTACTTTAAGGTCCTTGAAGACACGGATATGGTCCCGGACAGTTTCCGCCTCTCCCCATCGTCATCCACCCCGCCGGCAGGTGGCTACGCCCAAATCCTGGATCGCTGGCAAAACGCGGAGTTTGTTGTGGACCCCACACGGATTACACTCGACATCCGCAATACCGGTATAGTGGGCAGCAGTTTTCGTGAACTGCTGATCAACCGCTATAACATCCAGGTGAATAAGACCTCTCATTATACGGCGCTGTTTATCGTGAACATCGGCTCGACCGAGGCCACTGTGGACTACCTCATCCAGGTCTTGCATGAAATCGCGGCGCGTCTGTGCGCCAACTCCAGCCTAAAGACCCGGTCTGTAGATGCCGTCGTCGAACTCCCGCCGGACCGGCACTTTCATCCCGCGTTCCGTCCCTTCGAACTGGGCACGACCGAGGCTGTGGCCATGCGAGACGCCTACTATATGGGCCTTGAAGAAGACGCCATCGAATATGCTCCCCTAGATACCGAAACCTTGGCCGAGGTCGAACAAAATCGCGAATTGGTGTCCGCCGGTTTTGTCACCCCTTACCCGCCCGGATTCCCCATTTTGGTACCCGGCCAGCGCATTACCTACCAGAGCATGTTGTATCTGCAACGGCTCAAAATCAAAGAAATTCATGGATATACCCCCAACCAAGGTCTCAAGGTCTTCAAAAAGCGTTTTTTAGACACCTTGTTAAAACAAAGGACACCCGATAGTGCCTCCGCGTACCAAGTCGCTTAACACTCTCGATGAGCTCAAGCGCTATTGGGCCCAAAACAAGGTGCCCTATTATTTTGTAGGGGCCTCCGCGTTTAACCTGATTGATCTGGACCGATGGATCAATCGTCTCACGTACATCGTGTATATTCCGCCCGACAAAAAACGGCGGGCCAATGTCATCACGCCGGTCAACTCCAGCGCGCCCGTTTTTGACCACTATGAACAAATACCCGCCTACTTGCTGGAGCATAAACAGGTTCTGGATTTTATAAAAAAGGACCGTAAATCCGCTGGTAAATCCATGCCCAATGTCATTTTTTTGTTTTTTGACGAAGGCCTTGAAAAACGCTGCAAAGCATTGGATCTACAGGTCTGCCATCCGCCCTTTAAGCGTATTAAAAAATACGACAACAAGGTCAATGCCACCCGGCTGGGCAATCAAGCAGGCGTTCCCAGCGTGCCAAATATTTTGGCCAAAGTGGATAGTTATGGCACACTGAGAAAACTAGCCAAGCAAGCCAATCTCGGAAAACAGTGGGTGGTGCAAACGCCGTATGGAGACTCTGGTAAAACCACGTTTTTTATCGCTTCCGAAGACGACTATAACGCGCACTCTTGGCGTATCGAAAAAGAAGCGTGTGTCAAAATCATGAAACGTATTCGCTGTGCAAGCGCGGCAATCGAAGCATGTGCCACCCATCGCGGCACCTTTACGGGACCGCTGATGTCTGAACTGATCGGACATCCGGCGCTCACGCCCTATCCCGGGGGGTGGTGTGGCAACGATCTGCACCCCACTGGTTTTTCGATGGCCATTCGAAAAACGGCGCAAGACATGACCGTCAAACTCGGCAACGCATTGTATAAAAACGGATACAAAGGCTACTTCGAAGTCGACTACCTTATTGACAGGGACACTCGAGATGTCTACTTCGGCGAGCTCAATCCCCGTATCAGCGGCATCACACCGATGACCAGTAATTCGCCTTATGCGGAACAAACTGCCCCACTATTTTTGCTGCACCTCACCGAGTTCGCCGGTATTGAATTTGAATTGGACGCGACCACCTACAACCACGATGTCTTGCGCCACGGCGCTCAGGGTGCGTCGGGGCAATTGATCTTTAAATATGTTGACCCCGAACTCAAAGTCATCGCGCATGCTCCGGAGGGCGGCATCTACACCTTAGATGAATCCGGCAGGCTGACATGGAAAAAACATGCCATCCATCGCAATGCAGCCCGAGGTGAAAACGAAGGGTTTCTCATGCAGATCAAAAGCAAAGACGAATACGTGTATCACGGGGAAGACATGGCCATTATGTTTATCAATACCCCGGTGATGGGTAAAAAGGGATCACTTACCCGTATGGCAAACAAATGGATCAAGGCTCTTCGTAACGCATATATTTTACGAGACCTCACTGAGGAAGAGAGCGCCATTATCGACCGTTATCAAAACCCTGGAGTTCGTTTGAAAAGGACTCACGCCGATGGGTAAATACCTTCAAAAACGATTTCGCTCTGTGGCCGAGGCTGTTCCCGGCGAAAAGTGGCAACAGTTTTTTGGCGAGTCCCATCACCGCTACCGCAAGTGGTTCTTAAAAGAAGGCGAACTCAACCGCCCCAGCTACGCCCAATGCCGCGAGGCGTTGCAGACTTACATGCCAGAATTTGTCCCCATGTGGGAACACCTGGTCACCCTCGCCGGTGGCGGTGATTTGGAAGCACGACTATTGAGCTTGTATTGCCATACCCCTTACGCCTCGGGCTGCTCCCAGGCGGTATGGACGCGATATAATCCCATCCTGGTTCGCAATTATGACTACGGACTCAACAGCTGCGAGGGCCTGATTCTCAAAAGCAAATGGCACAATACCGAAGTCATTGCCTCGACCGATTGTCTTTGGGGTGTGCTAGATGGGATGAATGAACACGGGCTGATCGTCTCATTGTCATTTGGAGGGAAAGAAGCCATTGGCGAGGGATTCGGCATTCCATTGATCTTGCGGTACATCCTCGAATTTTGCAAAACGACAGCCGAAGCCACCGAAGTTCTGTGCCGCATCCCCACCCACATGGCCTACAACGTCACGTTTTTGGATGCCTATTTTAATCTCAATACGATCGAAATTTCACCCATTGCTCCACCCGAAGTTAGCCACAAACCCCTGGCGGTGAACCATCAGGGTGATTTTGAACTCACCAACTACGCGATGTTCTCCAAGTCCCATGAACGCAAACAGGCCATTTTGGAACGGTTATATGACCCCTATGTATCGTTGGAAGCCTTTATCAATTCATTTGAATATGCACCACTGTGGGTATCTGACCATGAGGACGGATTCGGCACGCTGTACACCGCCGTCTACAATCCCTCATTACGCGCCATGGAATTCCGCTGGCCCTACCACACCCGCATGTACCAATCTTTCGCCGCCTTCGAAGAGCGGGATATGTGGGTGGCGTATTAGCTCGCGTTGACAACGCCAAAGCCGGTCTTTACACTAATTCGAACCGATCGGGGCTATAGCTCAGCTGGGAGAGCGCTTGCATGGCATGCAAGAGGTCAGCGGTTCGATCCCGCTTAGCTCCACCAAAGTTTACTCCCACCCAAAACGGGCTCGCGTGCGGCTCCGCCGCGAAGCGGTTTTCATATACAGCAACTTAATTTTGAAATATCTTTTGTAAACGACAGAGCGGCAATTTTTATCGCCTCGCTCATCGTCGGAAACATCGGCAAAGAATTCACCACATCGTCAATAGTATTTTTGTTTTTTACCAACATCATTGCTTCGGCGATAAGTTCTCCGGCACTGGGCGCGAGAATGTGAACGCCTAAAATTTGTTTCGTTTGT
Organism: uncultured Candidatus Marinamargulisbacteria bacterium; assembly: GCA_964364855.1. GTDB lineage: Bacteria > Margulisbacteria > Marinamargulisbacteria > CAYINU01 > CAYINU01 > CAYINU01. The sequence goes on from CAYINU010000045.1 coordinate 14,331, forward strand.
GGATGAATCGCCATTTTTATCATTCCCTCGGTGCGGTGCATAATAATTGCCTTTGGTACATCTTCAAACGAAACAGTGCGGCAGGCACAAACGCCCATTTGCTTCATTTGCTCGTCTTCGGTGAATCCAACTCCAGCAAGCTGGGGGTCGGTAAAAATGGTGTAAGGCACGGCGTTGTAGTCAATCGAAAGCGTTGCACCCTTGAGCGCATTTTCTGCGGCAAGTGTGCCCTCCCGTCCGGCAGTTGGCTCAAGCCGTAAGGGTTCGCTTGTAACATCGCCAACGGCGAAAACTTTTTGATTGGACGTTTGGAAATTTTGATTGACAATAACCGCTTGCTGTTTATTGATTTCAACACCGACAACATCAAGCCCAAGCCCTTGTGTATTGGGCGTTTTGCCTGCTGCCAAAAGTATTTCGTCAGCAAATACGTCCTCTTGCGCCTCGCCGATTTGGTATGTGACTACTTTTTTATCGCCCTCTTTGCGTACGCTCTTTACCTCAACATTTGTTTTTATTGTTACTCCTTCTTTTGAGAGTATCTCGGCGAGGCGATCAGTGAGCGCTTTTTCGGAGTGCGAAAAAATTGAATCGCCACGCTGTAAAATGGTTACTTTTGTACCAAAGCGAGAAAATATCTGCGCAAATTCCAAGCCGACCGGCCCCGCGCCAATGACCATTAACTCCTTTGGTTGTTTTTCAAGACGCAACGCTTCGACATGCGTAACAAATCCGACTTCACGGATTCCCTCAATCGGTGGCACGTTGGCGGTGGAGCCCGCGGCGATGATAAATTTTTCCGCACTCAACTTCTCGCCGTTCACCTCGATTTCATTTTGAGATACAAATTTTGCTTTTCCTTCGATTGCCGTTACATATTCCAAATTTTTCAGCACTTTTTCGTATTTCTCTTGACGCAATTTTTCAACGAGAGAAAGTTCATCCTGTACGACTTTTTGAAAATCAAAACTTTTCACTTCAAGCTCAACGCCGGAGATACCATGGTGTTTGGCGTGGTGCAAAACCTCGCCAGCATAGAGAAGTGTTTTTGACGGAACGCACCCGACATTGACACATGTGCCGCCGAGCGGGAGTCCGGCGTTGATGATGGCCGTTTTTGCTTTGAGTTCATTGGCGCGGATTGCCGCCGCGAATGCGCCTGCTCCGCCACCTATGATGATTAGATCAAATGTTTTCATAATGATTGATTCTTTCTTTCATCATCTCGACGAGAACCTTCCTTCTGAACTACCGAGGAACTCTCAGTAGTTGACGCTTCATTCAATTCACCTTCTAAAAAAATATTTTTGAGATGGAGCCCACTATTATCTGTCGATATATCAAAAAGCTGTGCCCTTCATTTCTGAGTTAACCACACCGTTTCATCTGCAATACGCACCTCAATTCCAGCCTCGCCTGCTTGTTGGGTAAAGATTAGAAATTCAGCCGTACTATTCGAATTCGGGACGTTTTTTCTTTGGACATAATGACCAGATTTAGACATGTAAAATCTGGGCAGCACGTTTTTCAAAAAGAGAGTCTAGTTCATACCGGATTCGCATTTCCTCGGTCAGCAGATGGATAATAATCGTGTTGCAATCCAGCACCAACCATCCGCTGTCAGCCATTCCGGAGACACGGGGACTGGGGTAAAGCCCGGCAGCATCGCCCTCGGCTCTATGTTCGGCCAACCAGCGGGACACCGATTCC
>CAYINU010000046.1:0-15797 GCA_964364855.1 uncultured Candidatus Marinamargulisbacteria bacterium
CTGGAGCGGGAGTTCAATCTCGATATCGTGGCCACTGCACCCAGCGTCACCTATCGCATTACCAAAACCAGCGACGAAATCGTCATGGTGGACAACCCCGCCAAGTACCCATCGCCCACGGAAATTAAGATCTCAGAAGAACCGTATATGCTCCTGTCTATCATCACGCCCAACACCTTTGTGGGAACAGTGATGGAATTGGCCAAAGCACACCGGGCGGAGTACAAAAAAGCAGAATTTTTGGATGCAGAGCGCCAGAATTTGACATTTTCTATCCCACTCAATGAAATGATTACGCATTTCTTTGATCAGCTCAAATCGCGTACCCGCGGCTATGCCAGCATGGACTATACCTTCGAAGACTACCGGCCTTCCAAACTGGTGAAGGTCAATATGATGATTAACGGCGATCCCGTGGACGCGCTATCCTTTATTTCCCATGACAGCAAGGCCCGCGTGGTGGCGAAAAAAATGGCCGAAAAGCTCAAGGAAATCATCCCGCGCCAACTGTATGAAGTGAATATCCAAGGGGCTATTGGCGGTAAAATCCTCGTCCGCGAATCCATCAGCGCCCTGCGTAAAAACGTCACGGCCAAATGCTACGGCGGAGACATTACCCGCAAGCGAAAACTTCTGGAAAAACAAAAAGAAGGCAAAAAACGGATGAAGCAAATCGGGTCGGTGGAAGTCCCCAAAGAAGCCTTTTTTGCCGTGCTCAACCTCAACGAAGGTGACTAAAGCCAGGGCCGTCGATATCTCGGATCTGTCCGAGGCCGACCTGATCAGGTGGTTTGCCTCCCGCGAAGTCGCCGTCATTTTGGAAAGCCAAACCCCCGTCGGTCCACATAGCCGCTACACGATATTGGCCATCGACCCGCTGGTGCGATTTCGTGTTCAAAATGGGGCCAGCATCCTCACCACGCCTGCCGACGAGCAGGTCATCACCGACCGAAATCCGTGGGATGTTCTCGCACAACTCATCACCGACCATAGCCCCGCTATGGCGTCAGATTTGCCCTTGTCAGGTGGATGGCTGGGCTATGTCGGGTATGAGGCCTACCGTTATTTGCAAGACAGTCCCGTTCCCGCCTACCCCTCATCTTTGCCCGACATTCACCTGATGTTATTCGGAACCCTCGTCATCATGGATCGGTTAACCGGGACAAAGACACAGCTCCAGCGCGATACCGATTTTCCGCTCCGTGTGCTGTCGGCAAATACCCTCTCATCAGTGGCACCCCCTTCTTTTAAAGTAACATCTACACCTGAGGCCTCGATGTCCAAAGAGGCCTATTTAGAGACCGTCGTTGCCGCCAAGGCCGCTATTGCAGCCGGAAACCTCTACCAAGCCAATGTGGCAATTCCCTTCTCTTGCCGGTACACGGGCGATACTTCCGCCCTGTTTCACCGGCTGCGCGACGTGTCACCCGTTCCCTATGCGGCCTACGTTAAATGGGGTTCAGACGCCGTCATTTCGGCCTCCCCCGAACAATTTTTGAACCTAAATAACGGCCATCTGCAAACCCGCCCCATCAAAGGCACCGCGCCCCGACACTCCGATCCCCACCAGGACAGCGCACTAAAAGACCAGCTACTGCAGTCCGAAAAAGACAACGCTGAATTGGTGATGATCGTCGATCTGATGCGTAACGATTTTAGCCGGGTGTGCGTCCCCGGTACGGTCACGGTCCCTGCCATTAAAACAGTAGAAAGCTTTGCCCAGGTCCACCATTTGGTCGGCACCGTCGAAGGGAAGCTTCAGCCCGGATTGTCTCCAATTGATGTGATGAAAGCCACCTTTCCATGCGGGTCCATCACCGGTGCGCCTAAAATAAGCGCCATGAGACATATTTATCACTGGGAAAATCAGGCCCGTGGACCCTTTTGCGGCGCTATCGGTCTGATCGGCTATCCGCCACAATTGAATCTCAATGTCGCCATTCGAACCGCTTATACCCATGGCGATACGCTGTATTTTTGGGCAGGCAGCGGCATTGTGGCGGACTCGGATCCCGAATCCGAATATGACGAAATTTTGGCCAAAGCCTCGGGAATGAGGCATGCCCTGGCAGAATTTGAATGAAGGTATTGGATTTGCCCGGTTTTACCAACGGATATGGTGGACTGGAAACGGTTCGCCTCAAAGACGGGGTTCCCCTGCTTCTGCCTCGTCACATCGCGCGCTTGCGCCGCACCTGTGCGTTTTTGGGATTGGATTGGACTATGGATGAGGATTTACTTCGTGAGCAGATTGCCACACTGATAGCGGAAGAAGGTTGCCGTGACGGACGCTTAAATATCTATGTCAGCGCCTTGACTTTGACGGGATCGGGCACGGATACGGTTCTGCGAATGCGCCCCTTACCCGATGCCATTCCGTTTTCACTCTCACTCTATGACGAAGACCGTGAACGACCGGCTTTCTTTGCTCACAAGACGATGGCGACAGCGATACATTGGGCGCCTTTTCCCCTGCTATCTATGGGGACAGATGTGTTGAAATTTTCGCCTTCTGGCCAGCTTTTGGAAACCCGTTTTGCAACTGTATTTTTGTATGTGAATGGCCGATGGGTAACACCCGGAAACGCGTACATTGTTCCGGGGATAACGCGGGGGTGGCTGCTGGATTACTTGCCTCAATTCACCGCGGAATCCGCGTTGACCCGTGCGGACTTGGCAGAGGCAGAGGATATTTTTGTTTGTAACGCCATCCGCGGTATCCAGACCGTCATCAGAGTCGAGGGGTATCCCCATTTAAAATCGGGTGCTCATACCGACGATGTGCGCCGCTTTTATGAGGCGGCACGCGCAACAGGGTTTGATGCTTTCCCTTAGAGGGATATTTATGACCGGCTAAGAAAACCGGGCAATTACCGTACTACCACCCCATACTTTGTCGCTTTTTTTGACTAAGAGGGTGGCCGTAACGGGCAAATAGACATCCGTGCGAGACCCAAACTTGATCAGGCCGAAACGCTCCCCCGTTTTCACCACTTGGCCCACTTGCAGCCGGTTTATGATTTTGCGGGCAATCAGTCCGGCAATCTGTACCACTTTCATGCGGCCTTTTGCCGTGTCCAGCACGGTTGTCATGCGCTCGTTGGCCATCTCGATATCGGGCTTATACGCCGCATGAAAATCCCCCAGCACATGCTCAGTACTCACCACCGTACCGGAAAAGGGAATACGGTTAATATGGACATTCATGACTGATAGGAAAATAACCACCATCCTATAGGGTTGACCTTCCCATTCAACCTCACGCACATCGGTGATGGTGCCGTCTGCAGGAGACACCACAACGGCACGGTCTTCGGGCACTTTCCGCCAGGGATCACGGAAAAAAAATAGCACAAATAACGCCAGTCCTGACAAAAATACGGTCAGCGCCGGAGACACGAACCACGCCACATAAGCAAATACGGCGAGCACGATGACCGGAATCCAGGCCTCTTTTGCGATGATCATCCGAGCACTATATCCCATACGACCCCGGCTACTCAAGACAAAATGTTCAAAAAAAAACATAAACTTTCAATGTTTCTTTGTCGTGAAAGCGGCGTACAATTGGGCATCTGAGGGGGCACCTCAAACATATCCTCTTGATTCTCTCCTAACCTACCTAACTAGCCTAGCCCATTCTTTTTGCCCCCTCAGATCATTCGATTAAAATACGACAGTAACTTTTGCAGAGACTTCTAAAGTCTCGAAGGTGGGGTCAACGTGGTTTTCCCAGGCAACGCCTACGGTGCCAACGACGTTTTCATGGACTGAGACTTTGGTACTGCCTTCGAACTTGCGATTGTTCGTGGTGCCGGTAGGACGATAGTCCGTTCGAAACTGATACTTGGCATCCACCAAAAAGCGATCCCCCATGCGATAGTTGAGTTGCAATGAGGGTTCGATGGCCCCATAAACCACGTCGGACTCGGTTGTGCGAATCCATTTACAGCCCGGACGCACGGTGAGGGCCGAAAAATAGGTCGTTTGAATCGAGGTTCCATAAGCATCCTCGACCCGATACAGGGCATAGGGCTGGGCGAGTTGCTGGCGGCTATGGACATACTCCATTCCCCATTCGTAGCTCCACAGCTGCCACGCGGTGTCGGCTTGTAGTTTTATCAGCGATTCGGGGGACCAGGACAAGGCCGGGTCGGAAGTGGCCACCAATTGGCCTACCTGCTTTTTGTCAAAACTGCCCTGCAAGTTAAATTGAACATTGGACAAAGGCCGGGTCCTTAGCCGGGCCACGTGTACATCCGTCAAAACCACGCCGCTTTCGTATACCGCATCCGGGTAAAACGTCATTTGTAACCGCGAGTCCCGTATCTGCTGGGTAAGGCCCGAGAGCTGTAGCCAACTGATGGGGGACCAGCTTCCTTCCAGGCTTTGGTCCGTTTTGGACAAAATAGGCAGGCGGGATAGTCGGGTTTGTTTGAATTTTGGCTTGAGTCCGTAGTTAAACCGCAAAGACGGTATGGGCTCAATATCAGCCCGGAAATTGCCTTCGAAACGGTCCAGATCCAGAGGGTAATTATTGTACGTTTCGTTTAAGCTTTCCAAGCTCGCGTTGGTTCGTAGATCCAGCACGGGTCCAGGAGACCATCTGCTGCGAACCGTATAGATGGTTTTGAGTGGCTGGCCCGTCAACGCAACCCATTCGGCCGTACCCGAAAAATCCGTTCGACGATCCAGCCGGAAAATGGAGGCCACCTGGACTGCTTTTTCCAGCAGCTGCGCGTTGGTTTCCAATTTCTGGTCCTTTATCCGCCCGGTAACCGCCATTTCAAGTGCCTCAATGGGTTGGTAACTATACCCCAGACTGGCGAGCCGGCTGGTGTACGACAAGTCCTGTTGCACCGTGTTTTGTCGGTTTTCAACACCCAGTTTTGCCTGGGCCGTACCCCAACTGCCTACCGCGGAGGATAGCGTTCCCTCGTAGGCCGACTGGCGATAATGGTTTTGAAGTTGGACGACGGTACCTACTTCTGCTCGCCTGCTCTGCAAACCCGTCAGTCCCACCGTAACCGGACCGAGTTTATGGCCTGCCTTTTCGCGAAAAACTTCTTCTTCAATGGGCACGTCCGTCAGACGATATCGGTCTTTTTTCCATTGACCCCCTAGCACGCTCTCATCGGCTGACCACTGCGATTCCAGGCCATAACTAAAATCCCCCGGCCCGATCTGCACTCGGTGAATCGACTCAAACATCGCGGACAGGCGTTTGTAGTGAACTTTGTGGCGCCATGGTCCCTGTTGATTCTCGGCCTGGGCCGCGACTGCCAAGCCGATTGACGGCGTCGGATACTGGAGATCTGGCGTATAGCGAGACAGGGCCACTTCCCCACCCAAGGCAATGGTGCCCCAGCTCTGCCGGACCGCCAAAAGTCCGACTTCACGGTTTGAATACACGGCGCTGCCGACCGCCGCGGCATCCGACCCCTGTTTTTGCATCACATATACGCCCACACTCGATGAGGGGGAAAACGCATACTGATATTTTCCGCCTAAAATACGAGCCCCCAAGACAGACAGCTGGCTTTCGTATTCAACGACGATTTCTTGGTCCGGGGTCAGAATACGCTTCAGAAACACGATAGTTCCAGCCACATAATCGATGCGGTAATCCACATCTCGCACTTGCATAATACCAGTTACCTTGAGTTGTTCGGTGCCAGGCAGCACGGGGAAAAACCGGAGCTGAAACGGCCCCTGGCTGTCATTACCAAAAAATTGGTCCCTATCCCGCTTTCCCCGTTGCTCAGATAAGAGAAGGCCTGCCGAATGCCCACCACCAAATACATCCATGCTAAGTCCTTCCATCTGGTCCTCAAACACCAGCAGCTCTTGGCGGGAAAAGTCACTTTGAAAATCACCATATACCAAACGGAAATTGGGATTGATTAAGGTGATGCGGTTGCGTTTTTCCGCCGCAGATTCCAAAGACGATTCGTTGAGTTCGACATTCACCGTTGTGGCGCCAGCCACACCCACCATGGCCAATTCCAAAAACTCGTTTCGAATATAGCCGGGCGTAAATTGGGGCGCGTCTCCGCTTTTTTTGCGCCATTTAAATTCAAATGTCTTATGGCCCGTTGATTTGAATGTGTCCCACAATCCTGAGGCAGTGGCTTGGGGCGCCGCTGTCGCTATGGCGTCGTCAGGGCTTTTTTTTTGAGTGGGTCGTAGGCAGGTTGTGCGAACAACATGGGGGTCAGCGCCACCCAGCCCAGCACCCCCACCCATCCCCAAACCCAACACCGGGAAGTCATGGCTTAACCGGTTCAAAAATGACAATTTGCTGACGGCCCGTGTCGGAAATAAAAACGGCTGGCTGGTATACTGCAACGGCCACCGGTTCTAGTAACCCCGCGGACAGGCGGCTGAGTATGGCACCGGAGTGGATATCCACCAGCAATACCGCCCGTTGGCCCACATCTGCCACAAAATACAACCCTTCCGACAGGCGCGCCAACGCCACTGGCTCTTCCAGAGTGGCAGAGGAAGTGGCTGTTGCCACATCTCGTATCCAATTACCAAACGGATCAAACAGCGCGACCCGTCGGTTTCCCGTATCGGCGATGAGCAGGTTTCCGTCATCGGTGGCCACTATGGCCCGGGGATCGCGGAGCAGGGCTTTTCCCGTGCCAACCGTTCCAAAGTCCGAAACATATTCCAGGCGCGGACTCAAGACCTGCACACGGTTGTTGCCGGTATCCGCCACATAGACTTTGCCGTCAAATCCCTGACTCAGTCCGGTGGGCCGATTAAACTGCAAGTTAAAAAAACCCGTGCTGCCTACCACGGACTTGAAAAAGCCTTCGTAAGAATACACCAACAGCCGGTTGTTGTAGGTGTCGCTGATCAGGATTTGGCTGCTTTGAAGTAGGGCAATGCCATGCGGTCTGTCCAACTCAAAATAGGCATCGGGAAGGGCTGAAAAAACAGTGTACTGCTGCAAAAATCGGTCATAGCGGACCACGCGGTGATTGTCCGTATCGCAGACAAAAACAAATTCATCATTTACTGCAAGTCCGTCGGGTGACAAAAATTGTCCGGGGCCCATGCCTCTTGCTCCGATGGTGCCAGTCAACTGATAATCGTATGGGCCGGCATGCAAAACGGACGACACCCACACCAGCAGAACGGCAGCAATTGTCCTACGGCACATGGAAAAGATCGTCTGGAAGGTCCGGGTTTAATTCAGGAAACAGGTATTGGGTGGTCTGGTGAACATCCAGGGCCTGGGTTCCCAACTTCATCCGGATGTCCGCATCGATCTGACTGAGTACGGCTATGCCATCTACCGGCTTATATTGCAGCCCAGCCGTCAAGATGGGTTGATCGTTCATCATCACCTGAAATCGGGTCAATACGTCAGAGACTTTGCTGATCCAGATACGCATGGCCACACCTTGGTGGGTCGCGTTTAGGATGTAGCTGGCCTTGTCTTCGCCTTCGAGAGTGAATTTAAATTGCCGCAAAATATCCTCGGGCGACATGGATTTGAGAGGAGATTGACCCATTGTGGCCTGCATATCAGCTTGCGGCTCCGACTGCTTTTCTTCGCCAGTCGTGAGGTCTTTTTCGTAATATAGTTCAGGGGTGATGAGGATCACCTTGGGCTGTGGGGACTGGATTTCTTTGCGAATAGCCTCGCCATTTTTATACAAAATTCCGCGTTCTTCGGCGTTTAAAGCAGGCAAAGACTTGGACGTGGTCGTCTGCACATAATGGGATTTGTATCGTTTAACGAGGTCCAATTGGCGCTGTACACCCACCAAAATATCCTCTGCCGTACGCGCATCGACTACCGACCCGCACACCATCAGCAAACAGACTAGAATCACCGCTTTTTGCATACCCACCACCATCGCGTAAAAACGTAATATTTTTACTAATTTATCCTATAAATAACGATATGTGAAGAGCGCAACAACGTGCCTTGAACCCAGCGTCAGGGAGTTCTGTGTGAGCACAAAACGCGGAGCATAGCGGCGCTATGTAAGCATTTTGAGCGGAGCAGAGGGCGCCATGGCGGTATTATGAGATGGCCTCTTGAATGAAAGACCGCACCCACACGATAATACGTCTATGCGAAAGTGGATCGGCATGATGGCATTAGTGTGCGGCATCCTCGCTAGCGTTGTCGCCGCTCATGGCGCTGTGTTGGTTTCTCCGGATGAGGTCGACTCGGTTCTCCCAGACCCCCAGCAATACAAACTGGACCACAGCATCGATGTGGCCTATTCGGGCATGCGGGCGTTTATGACTCAGTTTTCCGCCTATTTTAGCTACACCATCAACCAAACGACACCAGGTTACCGGCAGACCCTTTACTCCAATTTTTTACACGGATCTTATGTTGAGTCCAAAAAATTCTTCAATTTTGAACCTGGTCCCCCCATCGAGTCCGGCCGATCATTGGATCTTTTGATCGCTGGGATGGGGTTTTTTGTCGTGGAAACCCCCATCACAAACGCGTTTACCCGGGACGGAAGGCTCAATATCCGCTTTGATGGCTACCTGGTGACCTACGGCGGGGGCCATAGGGTCTTGGGTAACCGTGGACCCATCCGGGTAAAGTCGCCGAAAGTGTCTATTTCCCCAGCCGGCGCGGTGTTTGACGACGGAGAATGGGTGGATTACCTGCGAATTATGACCCCCATTAATATGGCCAAAACCGATACGTATAATTCTGTCTTGTTTTTTACGGAGCCGGAAAACCTGGAAGCGGTGGACCCTCGGGACTTTCGCATTCAGTCCGGCTATTATGAGGGGGCCAATGTTCCCAAGGCGCTGGGCGCGGGGGACACCGGTCGCTACGTGATGCCGTATTATGGCAGTACGGATGTGATCCGACGCATCGCCAAGAGCATGAAGGCCGGGATCCGGGTAGCGAATTAGCCGATAAGTACGCACGCCAACAGGTTCAAGGGAATTAATATGAATGTATATTTTAAAACCAGTGCGGTGCCTATAAACCGGTATGCACAATCGGTACAAGACCTAAATTCATCAGATCTCTCGGTAGTAAAAAACGCCATTCTACGCCTTGCAGACGAAGCCGCAGAACCCAAAAATCGGGATGAGATCATACAAGCAGGGGCCATCCCCGGAATCGTACCCCTGCTGGAATCCGGCGATGTCGAAACCGCCTGCTTCGCCGCGGGGGCCTTATCCAATCTGTCCCCGACACCGGAGGCCAGACAGCAGATGGTGGAAAACGGTGCCGTTCCAAGATTGGTTGCTCTTCTAGGTAGCACCGACCGTGATACGGTTTGGTACGCCTGTGCCGCGCTGCGAAACCTGGCCACTACTCCGGAGCACGCCCTCGCCATTGAAAAGGCAGGCGGCATTCCAAAACTGAGATCCTTGATCACAGGAAAAGAGGAGGTTTCTCAATTTGCTGAGGGAACTGTTTTCAACATTTATATCGCCCAAAGGCTCCCTGCACTCGTAAACTTGTTAACTATCGGCCCTGACACCTACTATGCAGCATTTGCCCTACTGAATCTTTCGAAAGATCCCAAGAGTGCCATGGCCATCGCTGCAGCAGCGGGGGGGTTATCCCTGTTTGAAACGCTGAGCCAAGGGGCCGAACCGGTTCGTGGCTACGCCAAAGGAATTTTGTTGAGAATTCGAGCGGCTCAGCAGGCTTCGACTGTAGGCAGCAATTCTCAATCATAGGATCTGATGCTACACTTGACCCCACTTTGGGGCGGTTAGCTCAGTTGGTTAGAGTGCTTGCTTGACATGCAAGAGGTCGTTGGTTCGATTCCAATACCGCCCACCATTTGTATTTGGCTCGGCATGCGCGCAGTAGCTCACGAGCACTCGCCCCGCTCAGGGCTGTGCGGGGTTTAAATTTCTCGGACCTTCATTGATAATAAGACCTTATGGCCAACCGAAAGCGACGACGAGTGTGGGTTTTGGTTTTGTTGTTGCTTCTCTTCCTGGCAGGATGGTTGGGGGTGTGGTCGGCTTGGGTCCTATCAGGTCCGTATCTGAATAAACCCGTTTATTTACGCATCAAAAAAGGGTATTCGGCGTCACGGGTTGCCGACCTGCTTTACGAAACTCATATCATTCGCTCAAAACCAGCTTTCTTGGCCATGGTGCGGCTATCCGGCACAGCCAATCGCATCAAGACCGGCACGTTTGTTATGGCGGGAAAAGTACCGTTACGTGTCCTGATTGCTACCCTCCAAAAAACGCCTCCTCCCCTGATGATCAAGGTCACTATTCCGGAAGGCTATAACCTGGCCGAAATTGGAACCGCGATAGACAAAGCCGGCATCCTTTCTGCCGACGTGTTTGTGACCTACATACAAACCACGGCAAAGACAGAACTAGACCCGGAAATTGGATTTTTGAGCAAAATCCCCACCCACAATTTGGAGGGGTATTTGTTTCCCGACACCTATATCTTTGCCGAGGGTGCATCGGCCAAAGAAATCACCCATACCATGCTGGCCACCTTTGCCCAAAAGGCGTTGCCGGTGATTGCCAGTACCAACCGCAGTATGAGCCTACATGAGGTGGTGACTCTGGCTGCGATTATCGAGAGAGAGGCCCGTGTGCCCACGGAAATGCCCCTAATTTCCGGTGTATTTCATGCCCGGCTCAAGAAAAAAATGGCCCTCGGGGCAGACCCCACCGTCGGATATGCCATCGGCAGTCCTCGCAAAACGGTGATTACCTTTGAAGATATTAAGGTCGATTCGCCGTATAATACCTACCGCGTGCTGGGGCTACCACCTGCTCCCATCGCCTCACCCGGCTTGAGCGCCATCATCGCAGCGATGAACCCAGACAAAACGCCCTATCTGTATTTTGTCGCGGATCATACCGGCCATCACGTTTTTACCCGAACCCTGGCTGCGCATCTTGCTGCACAAGCCAGGATTCAGGAACAATCCAAATAGGACTATTTTCCGTTGGAACGAATATCCAGAACATTGAGGCGGATCTTGGATTCCTTACGCCGGCCACCGCGTTTGGCATTGACTTCGAGTGTGAAAATCAAGTCAAACGCGCCATCCCCGTTGTTGCCTTTTAAAGACTGGTATTTTTCCCACAAGCCAAACCCCACCGCATTGAATTTCTGAACGATGCGACCGCCTTTTTCGCGCAGGACAATAAAGTCCACGTGGGGCGTGCGGTTTTGCTGGTACCGGTTTCCAAAGGGACGGGCCTGGTTACCCAGCCGCACATCTTCGAGCAAAAAGATGGGATATTCGAAGCGCTGACCATAGGGAGATAGCTGATCCAAGACATGGATCAAGTCCGGCGTAATTTGGCCAAAGGTCAGCTTGTCGATGATTTCATGGGTATAGTGGAACTGGGTGGGGGGAACCTGGTCCATCGCCGCACGAACACGAGCGGTGAATTCTGGCAGATCGTCCTCGTGAATCGTAAAGCCACACGCTTGGGCATGGCCACCAAACGCGTTAACCATTCGGTGACCTTGCTTGGTAACCACTTCTACCTGGAACAAGTCACGTCCGGTGCGCGTACGGAAGTCCTCACCAATCTGATCCACCACGCTGTAAATATCGATGGTCGGAATAGATCGAACAGAGCCACGCACATAGGGGCTACCGGTATAAGAGGTCACAATAATGGCCGGCCGCAAAAAGCGGTCCCGCAAGCGGTCCGTATCGATACCGATTACGCCCGGGTTCCAGTTTCGCCCAGAAACGATGATAATCCGGTCTTTGTCAGGGTTCACCTGCGCAGCGATTAAGCGCTCAATCTCGTCCTCAATTTGGCTGGTGATCAACTTGCGGCGCTCGTTAACGTCATCGATAACACTGGCCTGCTGTATGGATGAAATATCGCTTTGGGCCGACTTTTCTGCGGTATACACCGTTTCGAACCGAGAGGCCAATTCCTTGGCAACCTTTGCATTTTCGGGACCCGTGCCCACCAGCAGCAAATCCACAACCAGATTCGAATCCGGAATGCCTTCTGCCGGATTGCCGATCCGGCCAGGTGCATTGAGCCGTGGTGCGATGGTGCGAGAAATGTCCCGGGGCTTCAGCTCGGACAGCGAGCCGATACTGACTTGCTTGATGGCCTTTAGGCCTTCCATGCCCGTACGGTTAAGTGCTTCCACGCCCAGGTTAACCATGAGTCGGTTCATGGGCTCCAGCAAGGACATCCGGTCAGACAACGTGCCAAGTGAGGCAATTGCGAGCAAATAGTCTTCAAACTTTTTCCCCATAGGCTGGCGCATGTGCGCAAACAAGGCCACCATCAATTTGTAAGAAACGGCTGCGGCAGACAAGCTTTTAAAGCCCGTTTTTTGTGCCACGGTAAACGGGTTAATCAGGGCAAAGCATTCCGGCCGGCTTTTACCCAGAATGTGGTGGTCACAGACAATGGTTTCCAGGCCCAGCGAATTGGCATAGGCAATGGCTTCCGCGTTTTTGCTCCCGCAGTCGGCAGTGATGATAACCTTGCCGTTAAGTCCTGCTGCTTTTTCGATAATGCGAGGCTGCAAACCATGCCCTTCGGTAGACCGGACAGGAAAATCATACTGGACGTTACCACCCAGTTTTCTCAAACTGGCCACCAGTACGGTACTGGCGGTAATGCCATCGGCGTCAGGATCGCCATTGACCATGATCAGTTCTTGGTTGCGAATGGCATCACGCAACCGATCCACAGCACGCTGCAAGTCCTGGGGATCCGTCAAGCCTTCGTAGTCATGGAGTATGGACATGGGCGGGGAAACAAAGGCCTGAAGGTAGGCCGAGTCCTGATCCAAATTGCGAGCCACCAAAATGCGGGCCAAAATGGCTGGTATTTTGTGGCTGGCAATCAACTGTTGGATGCGTTGATCATCGGGATTGGCCAAAGACCAATGCTCCGCAAAAGTATGTACGGCTGTTGTCATAATTAAAAAATCTCCTTTTTGGTTTCTATATTCGCTTCTTCGACATTTAAATTTTCAGGTTCAGGGGCTGCTTGGCGGAATTGCAGGTCGTGCATTTTCGCATAGTGCCCGTTTTTGGCCATGAGTTCCGCGTGGGAACCTGTCTCGACTATACGACCATGCTCTAGCACTACAATCTTGTCGGCATGCCGAACCGTAGAGAGTCGGTGGGCAATGACGAATGAGGTACGCCCTTTCATAAGGGCTTCGATAGCGGCTTGCACCAGTTGCTCGGATTTTGAATCCAAGGCAGAAGTGGCTTCGTCGAGGATCAAAATTTCGGGGTTGATCAACACGGCACGCGCCAAGGCAAGCCGTTGCATCTGTCCACCAGACAGCTGTTGACCCCGATCGCCGATGCGGGCGCGCAGCTTGCCGGGAAGCCGATCAATGAATTCCCAGGCATTGGCCATCTCGGCAGCGCGTTTGACTTCGTCTTCGGTTGCGCTGGGGTCCGAGTAGCGGATGTTATCCAAAATGGTACCCCGAAACAGCGCTGTTTCCTGGGGCACAAAGCCGATATGCTTCCTGTACGAGGCCACCGCCAACTCTCGCAAGTCGTGTCCGTCAATGCAGATACGTCCTCCTGTGGGATCATAAAAACGTAGCAGCAAGTTGGCCAAGGTGGTCTTGCCACTGCCTGACAGCCCCACAAACGCGATCATTTGACCCGGCTCGACACGCAAATTGATATCAGACAATACCTCAGCACGGTCCGCGTCGTAATGAAAGCCGACATGGTCAAATACCACTTCGCCACGTACCGATTGCAGGGTCACCGGATGGGTGGATTCCTGGACTACAATGGGTTCGTCCATCATTTGGAATAGCCGGTCCGAACTGGCAAAGGACTCGTAGACTTGGGCATACACGGATGACAAAAGGCGTACGGGGTCCGTCAACAGCAGAACACCTGTAAAGTAGGCCATGAGCTCCGGTATGGTCAGGTATCCTTTGACCACTTGAAAGCCGCCGAACCACACCACCACCACCACAATTAAAAAATGGAGATAGGCAATGGACGGCTCCATGAGAGATTTAAAACGGACCTCCTTTGTATGAGATTCCAGATTTTTTTTGCTAATGGCGGCAAATTGCGCGACCGCGACGTCCTCTTTGGCATAGGCCTTTACGATTTTGATGTTGGCCAAGGTTTCCTGTGCGATCTGGTTTAGGTCAGCGTATTTGCGCTGGATGCGGCCCCATACCACCTTCATACGCTGAGCAAAATATTGGGTCACAAACAGAAAAACCGGCACACTGACGATACTCACAATGGTCAGGCGCCAACTGAGTACCAATAGGTAACCGATAATGCCGATTAGGGTAAGGGTCTGAGGCAAGATCAAATCGAAACTAGCGATAAGGCCTTGTTTAACCCGGTCCACATCAGAAAACAGCCGAGACATCATATCCCCGATTTTTTGGCGGGTGTGAAAGGTCAAAGACAACCGCGTAAAATGCTGAAATAGAGTCGTTCGGACATCGGTAATAACTTGGTTGCCGATAATGGCCATGAGGTAGGACTGGCCGTATTGGGTAATCAGCCTGGCTGCAAGCAAAATGAGGGCTAAAATCATGTGGTTGTTAAAATACGCCAGATTTTTGTTGCCCATCTCGCGGGATACGTCGCGAATCAGGGACATAAACAGCATATTGCAGATGGCAAACAGCACCGATAGAACCACAGACGCAACCAACCGGCCGCGATAGGGTTTCAAAAAGGCAAAAATACGCCCGTAAGTAGAGCGTAAATACTGACCGGAAAAACCCGGAAATGCGACGACTTTTTTATTCAACGACAGTCCTTAACAATGGCCTCGATCGGTTCCCAGGGCAGTGGAGGAAAAAGGCTCTGGCCCGAGGTATATCATACCACCGACACATCAGCGCCATTGGGAACGCGTGGTACCGAGGGCCGGAATCGAACCGGCATGAGCTCGCGCCCACCGGTTTTTGAGACCGGCGCGTCTACCAGTTCCGCCACCTCGGCGTTGCTAAAAAACGATTTTACCCGATCTCCCGGTTTTTTTGAATACTGGCCTTGGCCCCAACTCAGCAACCAAGTGAATTTCCAAACCGGAACTGGTGCAGCAAGATACCAGTGGCCACAGAGACATTGAGTGAGCCGACCTTGCCAACCATCGGGATGTGGATAGCCTCGTCGAGTGTAGCCTGGACGAGGCGAGAGATGCCGGCATGCTCGTTGCCCACAACCAGCACCGCGGGGAAATTAGGCCGGAAGTCTTTGATCGACTTGCCGCGATTGGAATCCGCCCCATAGATCCAAAAGCCTTTTTCTTTGAGCTGAGTCAGGCTGCGGGACAAATTGGTCACTCGCACCACTTGGAGATGATGAATGGCCCCGGCAGAGGCTTTGATGACGCTTGGCGTTACCGACACGTTCCGGTCTTTTGGAAACAAAACCGCTTTGGCACCAAACACCTCGCAGGATCGCAAAATGGCACCCATGTTGTTTGGGTCCTCCAGATGATCCAGGGCGACAATGAGGTCGTAATCCGGGGCCGTGGGCAAGAATTTTTCCCAGTCCAATAAGGCTGTGCCGCGCATGTAGGCCACCAAGCCCTGGGCATGACGACTCCGTGAGGCATGCACTTCGAAGTCCCGGGTGGGCACCACCTGAATGCCAATCCCTTTTTCCTCGGCCATCCGCAAGATAGACTGAACGTGGTGGTCGCCACGCCGTTTGTAGTCAACGACGAGACGCTCGATGTCTTGCCCAGACTGCAACGCTTCTTTGACCGCCTGTAAGCCACTAACTATCATTTTGACTGGGGCTCGCGTCGCCCCCTCAATCTGGCAAAGCCAGATTTGAGCCTCCCCCTCTCCGGCC